>JAAVDT010000052.1 GCA_014801655.1 Bacteroides sp. | reverse complement strand
TGGCGCCACAATCATTTTGTGCTACTGTGCCCCACGTATGGCGAAATGTATATACACAGTAGAATTTATCCTTACTCATCCCCATGCTCTTGCATATTTGCTTTATGCCTGTATTGGCATTTGCATTTAGACTGTCCGATGTTGAGAATCTATTATGGAATCTGAACAAGAATGGATCATTCTCTTCTGTTTTGTACTTGTCGAAGAGAGGCTTAAGGACAGGTTCGACCCGCATTTCAATGTAAGCCTTATCTCGACGGCTACCTTTGGTTTTTGCTCTATTATAACAGATACAACCGTTTCGGAAATCCTCCTTTTTCAAATTATAAAGGTCAACAGTATTTATGCCACCAAGGCATAAAACCAACATTGCGACATCTCTACCAAGTTCCGATAACGGTTCTATCTGTTTGGTTTCCGGAAGTGGAGCGGCGAAGAACTCACGACATTCTTCCGGCGAGATTGCACGTTTCGTTGTATCGTCTGCCTCGGGTATCTTCACCTTCATCCAAGGGTTTGTTTTAATACGAAGGACTCCGGCATCGTAGTCATTAAACTCCTCGATAGCCGCCCGAAATACTTGCCTCAAACAAACTGGATATTGTTCCTTGGCTCTTTTTGTGCCAGATAGAGTCTTGATCCAATTGTTTACCACAGCAGAGGTTAGTTGCGAAAACATAACCTTATTTGTGCCAAGGTATAGTTCGAGACTCCCTATTGCATACTTGTAGTTACGCGAGTTTCTTACTTGACCTCTATTTATCATTCGGTCTATATGAATTCTCGCGTAGTCACTGAAACAGATGTCATCGCTTTCTGTGGTTAGATAATCAATAATCTGGGTTACGCTCCATCTTTCGTAATCCTTCGTATTAAGAAGGGTATTGTAACGGATGATTAAATCGGAGCAGTATCGCTGCACAAACGGATCTTTGATTTCGTTCTCCTTGGTCAGTTCCTTCTTTGTGACCATCTTGTCAGTCTTGATGAACCCTGCAGTTCGTCTATGTGTCACACGGATATAGACTTGCCAAAACCCATCTTTACGGGGGCGGCGTACACACGCCTTAAAAGTTGCCATATTGATGTTTGTTTAATGGTTGATAATTCTTTGATTCATACTAATTTGCGATGGTCAACATTTGGTCAACACTTGGTCAACATCCTTCTGAAATATGGTCAACATTTGGTCAACGTTTACATTCATTTGGCTCGATTTGTGCGGTCAAGTGTACGACACCCCTAATCGCAAATTAGGCTGTAACCACCTTTTTATCGGTGAGTTACAGCCTAACTGACTGGATGTCTTATATGTCGGATTAAGTATCCTTAATCTTCAATTGCAGCCTGAGCCGCGGCTACGCGGGCGATGGGGACGCGGAAGGGGGAGCAGCTGACGTAGTTCATGCCGAGTTTGGCGCAGAACTTGACGGATGAGGGTTCGCCGCCGTGTTCGCCACAGATGCCGACTTTGAGGTCGGGGTTGGTGGCGCGGCCTTTTTCTACGCCCATCTTGACGAGCTGGCCTACGCCTTCCTGGTCGAGCACTTCGAAGGGATCGGTCTTGATGATGCCGTGTTCNTTGTAGAATTTCAAGAATTTGGGAGCGTCATCGCGAGAGAAACCGAAGGTCATCTGGGTGAGGTCGTTTGTNCCGAANGAGAAGAATTCAGCAACTTCGGCGATCTGGTTGGCAACGAGGGCTGCACGGGGTACTTCGATCATGGTGCCGACTTTGTACATTACGGTNTTGCCCTGTTCTTCGAATACCTTNGCTGCGGTCAGATGGATTACATCGGCCTGGTTCTGGATTTCTTTGAGTGAACCTACCAGAGGTATCATGATTTCGGGGTGTACATCGATGCCGCGGGCTTTAACGGCGAGTGCNGCNTCGATGATGGCACGGGTCTGCATTTCGGTAATTTCGGGGTAGGTGATACCGAGACGGCAACCACGGTGACCGAGCATGGGGTTGAATTCTTCGAGGCTGTCAACCTTGGCTTTGATTTCTTCGAGTGTGAGGCCCATTTCAGCGGCAAGCTCTTTCTGAGTTGCGGTCTGGTGGGGTACGAATTCATGCAGNGGGGGATCGAGGAGGCGGATTGTCACGCCATAGCCGTCCATTGCTTCAAAGATTCCTTCGAAGTCGCCNCGCTGGATGGGGAGAAGTTTGGCCAGTGCCGAACGACGGCCTTCTACGTCGCTTGCAAGAATCATTTCGCGCATGGCTTTGATGCGGTCGCCTTCAAAGAACATGTGTTCTGTGCGGCAGAGGCCGATACCCTGTGCGCCGAAGTGGCGAGCCTGCTTGGCGTCGCGGGGGCTGTCGGCGTTGGTGCGAACGAGGGTTTTGGTGTATTTGGCTGCAAGGTTCATGATTGCTCCGAAGTCGCCNTCGAGTTCGGGTTCGGTGGTGGGCACCTGACCGTCGTAAACGTCGCCGGTTGAACCGTTGAGTGAAATCCAATCACCTTCTTTATATGTTTTNCCACCGCAGGTGAGGGTCTTTTCTTTGTAGTCGATGCGGATTTCGCCGGCACCGGATACNCAGCATTTACCCATGCCNCGGGCAACAACGGCAGCGTGTGATGTCATACCGCCNCGCATTGTGAGGATACCCTGAGCCACGGCCATACCGCGGAGGTCTTCGGGTGATGTTTCGATGCGGACNAGNACAACTTTCTTTTTCTTTTCNGCCCATGCTTCAGCGTCGTCGGCTGCAAACACGATCTGACCGGTGGCTGCGCCGGGAGAGGCGGGGAGGCCTTTGGCTACGACAGTGGCACGTTTGAGAGCTGCTTTGTCGAATACGGGGTGNAGAAGTTCGTCGAGTTTCTGGGGCTCCATGCGGAGGAGGGCAGTCTTTTCGTCGATTTCACCTGCNCGGAGGAGGTCCATGGCGATTTTCACCATAGCGGCGCCGGTGCGTTTGCCGTTACGGGTCTGGAGCATCCAGAGCTTGCCGTCCTGAATGGTGAATTCCATGTCCTGCATNTCTTTGTAGTAGTCTTCCAGACGGTGTGCGATGGCGATGAGNTCGGCTGCACAAACGGGCATGGATTCTTCGAGTGAGGGATATTTGGTGGCGCGTTCTTCTTCGCTGATGCCCTGAAGAGCNGCCCAACGGCGAGANCCTTCCACTGTGATTTGCTGAGGAGTGCGGATGCCGGCAACGACATCTTCGCCCTGAGCGTTGATAAGATATTCACCGTTGAAGATGTTTTCACCTGTGGCAGCGTCGCGGCTGAAAGCNACACCTGTAGCGGANTTGTCNCCCATGTTGCCATAAACCATAGCCTGAACGTTAACGGCTGTGCCCCATTCTTCGGGAATCTGGTTCATTCGACGGTAGAGGATTGCGCGTTCGTTCATCCAGCTGTCGAACACGGCGCAGATGCCGCCCCAAAGCTGTTCCCAGGCGGAATCGGGGAAGTCTTTGCCGGTGAANTCTTTAACGGCNGCCTTGAAGAGTTTAACGAGGTTTTTGAGGTCGTCAACATCGAGTTCGGTGTCGAGTTTAACGCCTTTTTCTTCTTTAACCTTGTCCATGATTTCTTCGAAGGGATCGATNTCGTTTTTGCTCTTCGGTTTCATGCCGAGAACAACGTCGCCATACATCTGCACGAAACGACGGTAGCTGTCCCAAGCGAAGCGGGGGTTGCCGCTCTTTGTAGCGAGTGACTCAACGGTTGCGTCGTTCATACCGAGGTTNAGCACGGTATCCATCATGCCGGGCATAGATGCGCGGGCACCTGAACGAACGGAAACGAGGAGGGGATTTTCAGGATCATTGAATTTTTTGCCGGTGAGCTCTTCGACATGTGCGATAGCAGCTTCGACTTCTTTTGTCAGACGATTGACCACTTCTTCGCGACCATACTGAGTGTATTCGGTGCAGACATCGGTGGTGATGGTAAACCCGGGAGGAACGGGCATTCCGAGAAGGTTCATTTCGGCGAGGTTAGCGCCTTTACCGCCAAGGAGATTGCGCATCGAGGCGTTGCCTTCTGCTTTGCCGTCTCCAAAGGTATAAACTCTTTTCATGTAAATAAAACGGTTANTTATTAATAGTTATTGAATTTTGATATTGTCAGATNNTATGTTTCGGCATCCTGCAAACCTCCGAGAAGGGGAGAGGTGNCATCGTGTTGTCATGGGTTATAGTGCAAAGTTAATATAATAATCTCACAACTTGAAATTTTTGGAGATTTTTTTAGAGAGTTTTGTAGATGTTTAGAGTAATTAGTAGCTTTGCAGTCGAATTTAAACACTCTTAAATTAAAATCTGTGGCAAGAAAACGCAAAGAGCTTCCATTGCTTAAGGAAGTAGAGATTATAGATGTGGCGGCCGAAGGCAAAAGCATCGCCAAGGAAAATGAGATGGTGATTTTCGTTCCATTCGGTGCGCCCGGCGACATTGTCGACATCAAAATCGACCGAAAGAAAAAGAGTTACGCCGAGGGGCATATCGACCGAATGGTGCGCCCGTCCGACATTAGAGTTGAGCCCCGCTGCGAGCATTTCACCGTGTGTGGCGGNTGCCGCTGGCAGCACCTGCCCTATGAGTTTCAGCTTAAATGCAAGCAAAAGCAAGTGACCGACGCGCTTGAAAGAATTGCAAAGGTTGACCTCCCCGAAATTTCTCCCATAAAGGGTTCCAACGAAATCTGGGGTTATCGCAACAAGATGGAATACACCTTTTCTAATAAAAAATGGTTGACATTTGACCAGTTGCGTTCAGGCGAGGAGTTCCCCGACCGCGATGCTGCCGGCTTTCACATTCCCGGCGCATTCGACAAGGTGCTGGATATAAACTGCTGCCATCTGCAGGACGACCTCGGCAACCGCATCCGCCTGTTCGTTAAGCAATTCGGCAAGGAAAACGGTTATACATTCTATGACCTACGCGAGCAGCATGGATTGTTGCGCACCCTGATGATTCGAATAGCTTCCACCGGCGAGGTGATGGTGGTCATGGTGTTTGGCGAAGATGACAGAGAAAAGATTGAAGCATTGATGCAGGCGATAAAGGATAACTTCCCGGAAATCACTTCGCTGCAATATGTCATCAACACCAAGGTCAACGACACTATTGCCGACCAGGAAATTCTGCTTTATTCCGGTCGGGAATACATTCTCGAAGAGATGGAGGGTTTGAGATTCAGAGTGGGCCCCAAATCGTTTTATCAGACTAATTCACGCCAGGCATATGAACTGTATAAAGTGGCGCGCGACATGGCGGGCTTGACCGGCTCTGAACTTGTCTACGACCTCTATACCGGCACCGGCACGATTGCCAACTTCGTTGCTCGCCGGGCACGTCAGGTCATTGGCATAGAGTATGTTGAAGATGCCATAAAAGATGCGAAAATCAATTCTGCCGAAAATGGCATTACCAACACTCTGTTCTATGCCGGCGACATGAAGGATGTGCTGACCGATGAATTTGTTGAGCGTCACGGCCGCCCGGAGGTGATGATTGTCGACCCTCCTCGCGCAGGCATGCATGGCGATGTTGTCAACGTCATTCTTAATGCTCGTCCCGAAACCATAGTTTATGTGAGCTGCAATCCTGCCACACAGGCGCGCGACCTTTCACTACTCGATGTCGCTTACACGGTGGAGGCCGTGCAGCCGGTCGACATGTTCCCACACACTCATCATGTGGAGAATGTGGTCAAACTGAAATTGCGTAAATAAGCGTTTACTGCATCGGAATATCTTCAGGAGAAGCCGTTGCGAGCGCAGAATTGTAATATCTTTTGTCGTCGGTAACCTCCCGTCCTATAAATGGGGGGATATCGACGACTTCTGTTTCTGATTCAAGCTCGATTTCCGCAACGACAAGACCCTCCAGTCGCCCGTGAAATTCATCTATTTCCCAGCGTCCGATTCTATGTCGAGTCTTGGATATAAGACCATCAATTCCACATGCTTCAATCATAGACTCTGCATCCTCGACCGGAATCTCATATTCCCATTCGTTGCGCATAGCCCCGACATTGCGTGACTTAACCGTCAGAAATGCCCGGCGGTCAATGATGCGGATTCTGACAGTCGAATCTGGATTTGACGACAGATAGCCCTGAATGATCTGATGGCGGTCGGTCGACGTTTCAAGAATCGATTTATCCGACAACAGAAACTTACGTTCAATCTCTTTTGCCATATATCTGTATTTTTCTTACAAAAATAGTTAAAACCCCATTAACAACTGCTATTCAAAGAAGAAAATATTTCATAATGTTGGATTTTAGAGCTAAATTTGTAGATTAAATATCGCACACTGCACAGATATATATGATTGAACGAATAATAATTATAGAACAAGCCGATCCCGCGAGCTTCTACGGGGTCAATAATAATAACATGTCGCTCATACGCAATCTCTATCCGAAATTGCGCATGGTTGCGCGCGGCGCCGTCATCAAGGTCATTGGCGACGAAAAAGAGACAGAGGAATTTGAAAAGAAAATCCACGAACTCGAAGAATATTGTGTCAAATACAACAGACTGACCGAGGATGTGATTCTCGACATCATCAGAGGCGAACAGCCCCACGACAAGAAAAGTGACGGAGCAATCATATTCGGCATCAACGGCAAGCCCATCTCGGCCCGCACCCCCAATCAGCAGCGACTTGTCGAAGCATTCAATAAAAATGACCTCACGTTTGCAC
Source organism: Bacteroides sp. (assembly GCA_014801655.1). Classification (GTDB taxonomy): domain Bacteria; phylum Bacteroidota; class Bacteroidia; order Bacteroidales; family Muribaculaceae; genus Paramuribaculum. The sequence continues at coordinate 13,025 of JAAVDT010000052.1, read as the reverse complement.
TGGGCCCCGCCGGCACCGGTAAAACCTACATTGCCATAGCTCTGGCCGTGAAAGCTCTTAAAAACAAGGAGGTTCGCAAGATCATTCTCTCGCGTCCGGCTGTGGAAGCAGGGGAGAAGCTGGGCTTCCTACCCGGCGACATGAANGACAAAATCGACCCATATCTNCAGCCGCTATATGATGCGCTGGAAGATATGATTCCGGCTGTTAAGCTGAANGAATACATGGAGACGAAAGTCATTCAGATTGCGCCCCTTGCATTTATGCGCGGTCGCACNNTGAATGATGCCGTGATTGTGCTTGACGAAGCGCAAAACACAACCACCCACCAGATAAAAATGTTTCTGACCCGTCTGGGCATGAATGCGAAAATGATCATCACGGGTGATGCCACTCAGATTGACCTGCCGCGCATGACCTCCTCCGGTTTGCTGCAGGCTCTGAAGATTCTTAACAATGTCAGCGGCATCGGCAAGGTGGAGTTTGGCAAAAAAGATATAGTCCGCCATGCACTTGTGCAGCGCATAGTCGAAGCATATGAGAAATATGATGAAGCGCACAAGCAGGAGCGCGACGGCGCTTCTCAGGAAGCAGATGAAACAACTGACAATCAAGAATAAAACACAATTATTGAAACACACAACTTACAGCATATTAGCACATCTGGCGATATGCTTCGCTCTTATTGTGCCGATTCAGGCATATGGACAGGGGCGGAGCATTTCAGGTGTGGTTATCGATTCGGCTTCCACCGAACCGGTGCCGTTTGCAAGCGTCATGCTTAAATCGGCCGGATGGGGGAAGCTGACCGACGACAACGGCAAGTTCACCCTATCCTCTCCCGCCAAAAACGATTCACTCATTGTCACGGCTATGGGCTATTCCCGCGAGGCCGTTGCTTTGAAAGATNTGCCGGCAGGAAGCGCCACCATTGCCATTTCGCCAATCGGAGTTGCGATAAAAGAAGTGGTAGTGCGCCCTCGCAAAGAAAAATACAGCAAGCGCAACAATCCTGCCGTTGACTTTGTGAACCGAATACGCAATTCTTTCGACTTGACCGACCCCAGAAACAACGATTATTACGGGTTCGACAAATATGAACGAATCACGCTGGCTCTTAACGATATCCATTCCGGAAGCACCAAGAATCTTATTCTGAAGCAATTTGACTTTCTCCGNCAATANATCGACACATCGGAAGTGTCGGGCAAACCAATCCTTAATATCAGCAATCGCGAAAAGCTCTCGCATACCTACTATCGCAAATCGCCCCGAGCAGAAAAAGAATTCATCGACGGCATCACACAAGGTGGCCTTGACGACTTCATGGATCAAGACAATATGCGCTTGATTTATGAGGATTTCTTTAGCGATATCGACCTGTATAACAACGACATTTATCTGCTTCACACGAAGTTTGTCAGTCCCCTGTCTAAAATAGGNCCNGATTTCTATAAGTATTATCTGACGGACACACTGAATGTTGGCGGNGAGCGCTGCATTGAGCTGACTTTTGCACCCCGAAATTCTGCTACGGTCGGTTTTGTCGGCAAAATNTATGTTCCTGAGGCCGACACCACAATGTTTATCAAGAAGGTGGTAATGTCGGTGCCCAAGGACATAAATGTCAACTTTATAGACAAAATCTACATCGAGCAGGAATTTGAGCGGGGTCCGGCGGGAGAACGCCTTCTGAAAAAAGATGATCTCACGGCTGAAATCAGCATCATCAAAGGCACCCAGGGGCTTTATGTCCGCCGAAACACTGCCTACGATAATTTCAGTTTTTCTCCCGCCTCAGATTGGTATGTCTATGATATTCCGGGACAAAGCGTTATCAATCCCGGCGCCAAGGAGAGGGGAGAGGAGTACTGGAATACCCGGCGCCTCGTTGAAATAAAGGATGGCGAAAATATGGCCTCGGAGGTGGCGTCGGCCTTGCGCAGATCGCCGCTCTATTATTGGGGCGAAAAGTTTATAAAGATATTTGCCAACGGTTATGTCGGCACTAATCCCAAAGGTCCGAGCCGGTTCGANATCGGTCCGGTCAACACATTCGTCAGCCACAACTCGGTTGAAGGGTTCAGACTCCGCTTCGGAGGCATGACCACAGCCAATCTCAGTCCGCGCCTGTTTGCTCGCGGTTATGCTGCCTACGGCATCAAGGACCACCGCTGGAAATACAANGCAGANCTGGAATATTCATTCAGAGACAAAGAATATCATTCGCGTGAGTTTCCCNTTCATGCTCTGAGGGTGAGCCATAAATATGACGTCGACATGCTCGGTCAGCATTATGCGTTCACCAACGCCGACAATATGTTCCTGTCGTTCAAGCGCAAGGAAGATTACCAGATGACCTATCTCCGCACCTCCAAACTGGAGTATATACTGGAACTTGAAAATCATTTTTCAATCAATCTTGCACTGCAAAGTCAGCGCCAGGAGAGCTCGCCATACATGACGTTTGTCAATGGCTTTGGCAAATCCTTTACCCACTACGACGAAACCGGCATTAATGTCACGCTCCGATATGCCCCGGGCGAACGAATCTATCAGAAAAAGACTTCGCGAGTGTCCATTTCGCCGGAAAATCCGGTGTTTGAATTGTCGCACCTCTATGCTCCCCGCCGACTGTTCGGCAACATGTTTGAAATCAACCGCACTGAAATCAGCATGACAAAACGATTCTGGCTTTCGGCTTTCGGCTGCATTGACGGCGTGGTGAAAGGCGGCCATCTGTGGAGCCGATCGCCCTATCCCAATCTGCTCATACCCAACGCCAACCTGTCATACACCATTCAGCCCGAGAGCTTTGCAATGATGAATCCGATGGAATTTATCACTGACTCCTACCTGATGTGGGATGTGACCTATTGGGCCAATGGCGCGATATTGAACTATGTGCCGCTGATTAAGAAGCTGAAACTCCGTGAAGTATTCTCATTCAGAGGAGTCTGGGGGCATCTCAGCCACAAAAATCGCCCCGATGAAAACCCCGAACTCTTTGCGTTCCCTGCAATTTCAAACAGCGAACCGATTGGCCACAAGCCCTATATGGAAGCCAGCGTCGGCCTCGACAACATTTTCAGGATTCTCCGGGTTGACTACGTTTGGCGTCTCTCCTACCGCAACCGTCCGGACATCGACAAATCAGGCCTAAGAATCGCCCTCCACTTCAGTTTCTGAAAAAGACTCCGCCGGATATATCGTAAAAGCGGTCAAAGAAGTCTTGAATGCGACGCAGCACATTTTTCTTCTTTTCGGCTCGCTTTACTCCGGCATTGCCGAACAGTCCCATCGGGGGCAGGATATCTGCTAACGCGGTGCCACCATCCCGCACTTCGCCATCACGGAATGCCTGACTGACAAAATCAAGAGCTTTGTCGCGCCTGAGATTTTCCTCTGAAATGATATTCTCAATTTCCTTTCTCTGAGTTTCCTTGACATATTCTTGCCATTGGTCGTGAACATCATTCTCCGGTGTGTGGCGANTGATAAACTCGCGGATCAGTTCCTCTTTGTTGCGCAAGTCGGGGGTAGCCTCAACGCTTTTCATGACTTTGATGATGATTTCACGGTCGGTTCTCTCATCGCCCGTGAGCTGACCGACAAGGAACAGTATATAGTCAATGTTGATTTCCACTGACTTCATAAGCTCCATTTCAAACACGAGGTCGTCGTTGATATTAACGGCTTCACCCTCCTTCGGTCGGTACTTATCGTGCATCTCGTTGTAGAAACCGCGATAGTCCAGAAAATCACCGTTTAGGTCTATTAATTCGTTGCCCTCAAACTCATCGAAAGTCTGCAAGATGTTCAGTGCACGGAGTATCGTNCCAAAAAGTTTGATAAACTCCTTTTCAGCCTTTTCGCCTGAGATNTGCAGCCCGCGAGGTTCGCCCGACAATGGGAATTTTTCAAGAAGTTCTTTGATGAGTTCCACCCATCCGGTATGATGAGTGCCGTCGGCATCATCATAGCCGTTGTAATAATCACCNAATGTTTTCAGAAGAATAAGNCCTCCGGCGTTCTTATTGCCAAACAACTGGAGACAGTCATTAGTNGCTTTTTCAAGATTGCGGAAGCACACNATATTTCCATGGCTCTTGATGGAGTTGAGTATNCGGTTTGTGCGCGAGTAGGCTTGTAGTAGGCCATGATAGCGTAGATTCTTGTCAACCCAAAGCGTGTTAAGCGTAGTTGCATCAAAGCCGGTNAGGAACATATTTACTACTATAAGAAGGTCGATTTCGCGGTTTTTAACGCGGAGGGAAAGATCCTTGTAGTAGTTTTGGAACTTGTCGGCACTTGTGTCGTAGCTTGTGCCAAACATTTCGTTATAATCCTTTATGCAGGCTTCGAGAAAGTCACGGCTGCTTTGGTCGAGACCTTCGGTATCTTCAGGGGTCTCGTCGTCGATATCCGCATTGGGGGCATAGCTGAAAATAGTGGCGATTTTCAGACGTTTATCGGGCTGTAATTGCGCCATCTGTTTTTTCAGCTCCGTGTAATAGAGCTTGACAAAGGGAATTGAAGCCACAGCAAAGATGGCATTGAACCCCTGCATACGGGTCTTTGTTTTCACCTCCTTTATCTTTGAACGGTCGCGGGCTGTGGCCACTTCTCCAACATTGATAAGTTTAGAGAAATCATAATGGCGCGAGTCGCGACGTGTCTTTTGCGCGAAATGCTCAAGAATATAGCTGCTCACCTTAGCTATGCGCTCGGGTGCCTGCAATGCCCGCTCGCGGTCGATGTTGCTGACCTGCTCATTGGCTATCTCGTCTTCTTCGCGCATTGTGCGAATATAGTCTACTTTGAAAGGTAGCACATTGCCATCGCGGATTGCGTCGACAATCGTATAGCTGTGAAGCTGGTCGCCGAATGCTCCCTCCGTAGTGGTAAATTCCACATTCTTAATGCTTCCGGCATTTTGAGGAAATATCGGTGTGCCGGTGAAGCCAAACATGTGGTATTTCTTAAATTTCTTGACTATTGCCTTGTGCATGTCGCCGAACTGCGAGCGGTGACACTCATCGAATATCAGCACCACATGCTGCCCATAGACCTTATGCTGCGGATTTCTTGCTATAAAGTTAGTGAGTTTCTGAATTGTAGTGATGATTATACGGGCGTTTTCATCGTTTATCTGCTTGGTAAGCACTGCTGTCGAGCCGTTGGAGTTTGCTGCGCCTTTCTCAAAACGGTCATACTCCTTCATGGTCTGATAGTCGAGGTCTTTGCGGTCAACAACAAAGAAAACTTTATCAACGTCGGGCATACGCGAAGCAAGTCGTGCAGTCTTAAAAGATGTAAGGGTTTTGCCCGACCCGGTAGTGTGCCATATATATCCGCCTCCATCGCGCTTGCCCCATGTGCGAGCGTTGCTTGAAACATTCAATCGTTGCAGAATCTTTTCTGTGGCAGCTATCTGATATGGGCGCATCACCATCAGGATCTCCTCTGAAGTGAAGATGCAATATTTAGTCAATACATTCAGCAGTGTGTGCTTGGCAAGGAATGTCTGCGTGAAGTCCACGAGGTCATAAATCGGCTCATTGTCAAGACGCGCCCAATAAGATGTGAACTCAAATGAATTTGAGGTCTGTTTCTTCCCTTTGCCTTTCCCCTTGGTCAGCTCCTTGATGTGAGCGTCGCGCGTGGTGTTGCTGTAATATTTTGTGATTGTGCCGTTGGAGATAATGAATATCTGCACAAACTCATATAGTCCGCACCCCGCCCAAAACGCATCGCGTTGATAGCGGTTAATCTGATTGAAGGCATCTTTGATGCTCACACCGCGTCGTTTCAGTTCCACATGAACCAGTGGCAGACCATTTACGAGTATCGTAACATCGTATCGGTTTTCGTAAGCACCTCCTTCAGGGACATATTGGTTTATTACTTGCAGGTGATTGTTGTGGATATTCGCTTTATCAATGATGGTGATATTGACTGTAGAGCCATCCTCGCGGACCATTGTCTTTCGGTTATCCTCCTGAATAGTGCGCGTCTTCTCCACGATGCCGTGGTTCGGATTGCCGAGATGTTCGGCAAAGAACACTTTCCATTCGTTGTCGGTGAACTCGATGTCGTTAAGTCGTTCAATCTGCCTACGGAGATTGGCTTTGAGGTCGGCCTCGCTTGTGATGTTTACACGTTCGTAGGCCTGACGTTCGAGCTGACGAATAAAGTCATCTTCCATCTCAGCTTCGCTCTGATATTGAGCAGCACTGCGATAGCCCGGTTCAAATTCGGCAACAATAGTCGATTCCGGATTCTCCGACACCATTTGATAAAGCTCTGCCATCTGCTATGCTCTTTGTTTGAATGTTAATAGTTTATTTCTGTAATACTCATACTGCTCCTTGACAGCCGCGATTTCTGCTGGCAAACCTATTGTGAGGTCATTGACAAGTGTTTCAAAGCGGTCAAGGATAGCGACAATCTTTTCCTGAAGTTCAAGAGGGGGAACGGGAATAAGAATCTTAGCCAAATCATCTGTGCGGATATCAATTACCTTTGCCCCATAAGCATATTTTTTTTTCTGCGAAAAGAAATAATCAGTTTGAAAAAAATAAGCTATGTATTTAGGGTGCTGATTATGCCTAAATACCACAGAATGACCGCCGGTCACTATATCAACATTTCCTAACCAAGCAACAGCTTTACCAACATCCTCAACATTTTCACTTGTGCAAGCAATTACCAGATTACCCGGATTTATTTTCAAGAGCTTGTCTGCCAACTGAAGAGAAACAAATGACTTTGTTTCTGTAGCAAATGTACCATAGTGAGTGTAGATTTGTCCATAATGGATACAACCAACACCACTATCTGTAAAGTCTTTCTTTTGAAGCCCATTGCCTCTTATGAATTTGCCAATCTCGCCCATAGTTTTCCAAGCAATTTTATAACTATGCCCCCCCCCAGGTAGTTACGTCCTTTATCTCTTGCTCTCCATCGGTCCCGCAGCCGTAGGCGGAGGGATTGAAGGTGAGCAAGAGATTACGATAATATTCGTATTGCTCTTTGCGCGCTTGCAGCTCCGCTTGCAGCTCCGCTTGCAGCTCCGCTGCATAGTCAGAAAAGCGGTCAAGAATTTTTACAATCTCCTCTTGAACCTCTATTGGAGGCACCGGAATAAGAAAATTTGTAATGGAAGAACCATGTACATGAGGAACTCCACTACCTTTTTTTGTATTGTGTATTTGTTGTTGAATGTTTACCATGTAATAATAAACATATTTGGGTAAAAGTTTACAATCTTTGGGGTGAACCGAGAAAGCATCGGATAAGAAAATTGGTGTCGTCCACCAAGATACATACCCCGCATATGCCCCTGACCCTGCAACTGCAATAGTTTCGCCATTGCGATTGTATTTATTATGGTAATATGCAGGTTTCTGTCCTCCTGCAATAACCGGATATTCTCCCGGGGTTGAGTCTTTCTCTGTAATAGTTTGCCCTCTGCGAAATTCAAGCACATCACCAAACTTCATATGAGGAACTCCAAGGGGACAAAGTCGCTCTATCAATTCTTTTAATTTACTCATATCTCATTCTCCTTTCTATCCTTTTTCTGTGAACACTTTTCGCAGCGTGCGACTCTTCGATGACAATTTTGTGGTCGAAATTCTCGACCGCAAATCAAAATCTTCATTCTCCGTTAACATATACATTTCTCGTCCTGAATTTTAAGTTGAGATTTTACTTTTTCCACTTCATCGATCAGCTGTTGCTCTGACGGTAGGTAGAGCTGATACTTTGAGGCGAGAATGGTATTATTGTCTTTGGGAAGAGTCATGCTGACAAGGGTGTCGTTTTTCTCTGTGCAAAGCAATATGCCGATTGTCGGGTTTTCGTCGGATGATTTTTCNCAACGGTCNTAGTAGTTGACATACATTTGCAGTTGTCCTAAATCTTGATGAGTGGCTTTGCCTGTTTTTAATTCGATGACAACGAAACATCTCATCAGACGATTGTAGAACACCAGGTCGGCAAAGAANTCGTCATCTTCAATGAGCAAGCGTTTTTGACGTGCCACAAATGTGAAGCCGTTGCCAAGNTCAAGGAGGAAATCTTGAAGATGATTGATTAGTGCGTTTTCAAGATCGCTCTCATANTAGTGNGGCAGTCGGTCAAGTCCGAGAAATTCNAGCACCATCGGGTCTTTGATTATCTCTTGGGGATTTTGAGGTAGACGCTCTTTGCGNGCCATTGCCAACACGGATTCCTTGTCGTTGCTAAGCAACAGACGCTCGTAGAGCATTGAATGAATCTGACGTTCCATTTCCCGGGCTGTCCAGTTGTTGTTGGCAGCTTCGAGTTCGTAATATTCGCGTTTNTCTTTGTCCGGAATANCTGAATNAGANNNCGGTATTGNNTCCAGTTGAATTGNGNNCGCAGTGCGNNCNCAATTGGATATTCNNNNTAGAATTGNCGANNANAGTTNAAGNTGNCGATANNNCAAATCCNNTNCCATANNCNGGCNNTAANTNNTNAGNAAGATTTNNNATNANNNNTTTNCCATACTCGGCGCGGTGTTCTCCGCCTTGTTCTTCCTCTACAATTCTACGTCCTATCTGCCAATACATTTGTACGCGNCAAAAGTCAACGGAACGCACTGCGTTTGATCGTGCGCTTTCTATAATCGAACGGATTTCGTTGATGAGTGTCATAGGGTTTCGGATTCAAGTTCACGGATNATGGCATCGATTTCAGCACGGAGCTTNTTCTCATGCTCTACGATGCGGGCAATGCGGGCGTTAAGCTCTTTTATGTCGGTCTGCGGACGGGTGTCCTCGGCTTCTACATANCTGCTGACAGAGAGGTTGTAGCCATTTTCGGCNATGACCTTGTTTTCAACAAGTGCAGAGAAGTGCTTGACTTCTTTGCGGTCGGCATATTCAGCAACTATGGCGGATATATTCTCGGGAGAGAGTTTATTCTTGTTGCCCTCATGCACAAANAGCTGCGAAGCATCGATAAACAGNGTCTTGTTNTCNCGCTTCGATTTCTTCAGCACAATGATACATGTGGCAATAGTTACGCCAAAGAACAAGTTGGGCGGCAACTGAATCACCGTGTCAACATAGTTATTGTCTACAAGATATTGGCGTATCTTCTGTTCCTTGCCGCCNCGATAAAGAACTCCGGGNAATTCTACTATTGCAGCAGTGCCCTCGGTTGAAAGCCACGAAAGCATGTGCATCGTAAACGCGAGGTCGCTTTTGCTCTTGGGTGCGAGTACGCCGGCAGGTGCATATCGAGGGTCGTTAATCAGCAGAGGATTGTCGTCGCCAATCCACTTTGTGGAGTAGGGTGGATTGGAGACTATTGCATCAAACGGTTCTTCATCCCAATGGTAGGGTTCGAGCAGTGTATCACCATTGTGAATGTCAAAGTCGGCATAGTTTATGTTGTGCAGAAACATATTGATTCGGCACAGGTTGTAGGTGGTGATGTTCAGCTCCTGGCCGAAGAAGCCTTTTTTTACATTATGCTTGCCGAGCACCTTGGCAAACTGCAGCAGCAGAGANCCGGAACCNCATGCCGGGTCATAGACCTTGTTCACATGGTCGCGACCATGACTCACGATACGGGCAAGAAGTTCGCTTACCTCCTGAGGCGTGTAGTATTCACCGCCACTCTTGCCGGCATTAGAAGCATACATAGCCATGAGATATTCGTATGCATCGCCGAAAAGGTCTATCTGATTGTCGTCGTAGTCACAGNCGAGGTCAATACCACCGATGTTGTTGAGAATCTTGGTGAGCTGCTCGCAACGCTTCTCAACGGTGCCTCCGAGTTTATTGGAATTCACATCAATATCAGCAAACAAGCCTTTGAGGTCATCTTCGCTATCCGTTCCTATNGCAGAAGCCTCGACTGACTTGAATATCTCAGCAAGCCTCACATTGAGATTAGGATCATTTTTTGCATTTGCCCTGACATTGCAGAAAAGTTGCGACGGCAAAATGAAAAATCCTTTTTCTTTAACGAGTTGTTCGCGAGCCGACTCAGCTTCTTCATCTGAAAACTTTGCGTAGTCAAATTCACTATCGCCGGCTTCATGCTGCATTTTGTTGATGTAGTTGGTGATGTTCTCCGATATAAAGCGATAAAAGAGTATTCCAAGAACATAGCTCTTGAAATCCCAGCCATCTACCGAATTTCGTAAATCCTCGGCAATGGCCCATATCGCTTTGAAAAGTTCCTGTTTCTGTTGGGTACTTGTAGCCATCAGTATATAAGTTTATTGTACAAAGATAGTGAATTTTTCATATATACTGATTAAGTAAGTGCCCAAATTTGAACACTTGCTCACTATTAATGGAATAGACACATCTCAATGCTGTTAACTTAGAGTGTGTCCCCTCAATTCGGTTATAACTCTGATAATAGTAGTGTTGACGTAAATTTAAATAGTTTCTAAGAATTTTGACATATATTTTAACAGTTTCTTTGTATATTTGCATTTGAATCTCTATCACCAATCAGATGATTACTANNGTCAACGATTTTAATCTCCGCAGTTTTAACACGTTTCGTCTCGACGCTTCGTGCCGGCAGTGGATTGAATACACTTCTCCTTCGGATCTACCGGACATAATGGCTCAGATCGGCGGCGGCCGATTCATCAATATCGGCGCCGGAAGCAATATGCTTTTTGAGCGNGATTTTGACGGGGCTGTGCTCCACTCGCGTATTCTCGACCTGTCGATGGAGCCTTCGGCCGACGGTCGCATGATTGTGAGAGCCGGNGCAGGAATCGAGATGGACAGCCTCATTCTCCAACTCTGCGAGGCCGGTCTCTGGGGGCTGGAAAATCTCTCCGGCATCCCCGGCGATGTTGGTGCATCCGCTGTGCAGAATGTTGGTGCCTATGGTGTTGAAGCTGCTGATGCTATAGTCAAGGTTGAGTGTTTCGACACGGTTGAAGGTCGCTTCATTGAGCTTTCTGCCGCGAACTGTGACTATGCTTATCGCTACTCGATGTTCAAGCATCCCGACAATAAACACCGTTATCTGATCACGTTTGTCAGTTTTGCTGTCTCGGCTACTCCGTCGCCAAAAATCTCCTACGGCAGCCTGAAAGAGCTGCAACGGCTCGACTGCTTGACACCGTTGCAGGTTCGCGACGCTATAATCTCAATTAGAAACAGCAAGTTGCCGAAAGTTGAAGAAATAGGTAGTGCCGGAAGTTTCTTCAAAAATCCGGTCGTAACGTCGGATAAATTTGAGAAGGTGAAACGCATTATTGAATCTGACGGGGGAGATTCCGACAGTGTGCCGCATTACGTCACAGATGCAGGCGTGAAGATTCCGGCCGCATGGCTCATCGATCAATGTGGGCTGAAAGGCGCAAAGTGTGGCGGAGCTGCCGTGTGGCATAAGCAGCCGCTCGTGATTGTCAATGCTACCGGTCACGCAACGGCAGCCGATATTCTTTCTCTCGAACAAAAGATAATCAATACCGTCAGCAATCGTTTCGGAATCCGGCTCGAACCGGAGGTGGAACACATTGGCTGAGAAAACTCATAATCATTTTTCAGACACATGAGCACATTTATTATAGAAGGAGGTCACAAACTCCATGGCGAAATCACTCCGCAGGGCGCAAAAAACGAAGCTCTGCAGGTGATCAGTGCAACATTGCTGACGTCGTCGCCGGTCAGAATCAAAAATATACCCGAGATTCTCGATGTCAGAAACCTCATCGAACTTCTGAAAGGAATGGGTGTGGAAGTCACCCGCCACGCAAAGGGCGATTTTACATTTTGTGCGGCAAATATCAATGAAGAATATATCGCGAGCAGCGAGTTTGTCAAGAAATGTGCGGCTCTTCGCGGATCGGTGCTTGTTGTCGGTCCGCTTCTGACCCGNTTCGGCAAAGCNTATTTTGCCAAACCGGGTGGCGACAAAATCGGCCGACGAAAAATCGACACTCACATTGTCGGTCTTGAAAAACTCGGTGCATCGGTTGAATATGACCACTCCAAACGGGCCTATCTGCTTTCAGTTCCCGAGGGAAAACATCTCCGCGGCTGCTATATGCTGCTCGATGAAGCCTCGGTNACGGGCACGGCCAANATCATCATGGCTGCNACGCTTGCCCAGGGCGNCACGACCATCTACAATGCCGCCTGCGAGCCTTANATTCAGCAGCTCTGCCGGTTGCTGATAAAAATGGGCGCTTCGATTGACGGTCTCGGATCAAATCTACTGACAATTCATGGTGTTAAAAATCTTGGAGGCGCCGAAGTTTCGGTGCTCCCCGACATGATTGAAGTCGGCAGTTTCATCGGCATGGCGGCCATCACTCAAAGTGAATTGACAATTAAGAATGTCGGCTACGACGATCTCGGAATTATTCCTGACAGCTTCCGCCGCCTTGGCATCAATCTTGAGCGTCGGGGCGACGACATCTACATTCCTGCCCAGGAACGATACGAAATAGAAACGGCGTTAGACGGATCTATTCTCAATATCTCAGATGCCCCCTGGCCCGGACTTACGCCTGACCTTTTGAGTGTGATGCTCGTGGTTGCCACACAATGCAAGGGAAGCGTGTTGATACATCAGAAGATGTTTGAAAGCCGATTGTTCTTCGTCGACCATCTGATCGACATGGGCGCGCAGATAATGTTGTGTGACCCACACCGCGCCGTTGTCATTGGCCTTGACCATCAACTGCCCTTGCGCGCAAACCGAATGTTGTCGCCCGATATCCGCGCCGGCATCGCCATGCTGCTGGCAGCCATGTCGGCCAAAGGCACAAGCGAAATTGGAAACATCAGCCAAATCGATCGTGGCTACGAAAACATTGATTCTCGCCTAAACGCTCTTGGCGCCTGCATCAAACGAATCGACTGAAAATAATTCCCAGAAGTAACACTGGAGGCTGTGTCGTAATTAAGGTTTACGTCGCAGCCTCCTTTTTCTGAGTTCTGAGTTTCGGATAATTTTCAGGCAACAGATTTTTGTGGATTTTTCCAAAATATCCGATTCTCAGGCGA
>JAAVDT010000020.1 GCA_014801655.1 Bacteroides sp. | reverse complement strand
TATCTCAACAACATGTCGGCAATGACCGTTCAGATGCTCGTTAATATCGATGAATTCGGTGGCAGCGAGGCCGGTATCCAGTCACTGATTGGTATCGAAGGATCGTTCCTTTATCGTCTCGGCGACTCTGAGCCTATCGACCAGATTCAGTTTGTGACTCCGGGTGGAAATGTATCAGACCCGAGCTGGTCATTCAAGGCAAAAGAATGGACCCGACTGACGATGACTTACGACTCCAACTCCGGCGATGCTTGCGTTTATATCAATGGCGCTAAGAAGGTTGTGAAAAACACCGGTTATCACGGTACTGTAAACTGGGGTAACTCAAACTTCTACATCGGACGTTCGTATAGCAACAACCGCTGGTTGAAAGGCTGTGTGTCGGAAGTCAGAGTCTGGAACCGCGTTCTCTCTGATGCCGAACTCGCAGTCAATAATCAGGCTTACTCAGTGTCTCCCGACTCAGAGGGTCTCGTGACCTATTGGAAATTTGACGAAGGCGAAGGCACGCTGATCCACGACTATGCAAATGGTCTTGATCTGATGGTGAGCGCAGAACCGAAATGGGTACCTGTGGTGCTTCCTGAGTAATTTATCTTTATAATCTATACTAATCATTTCTCTCAATGAAAAAAAGTTTGTTATTTAAGTCAGTAATCTTCGCTGCTGTGGCTTCATTTGCCGTGGCTTGCGATGATGATGTTAACCTCGGTGCGGTTGACACTGGCAATCTGGCAGTCCCCGATAACAATGTCGTTTACGTTACCGACGCTCAAGGCCAACGTAACTATTCGTCACTTGATCTTCGCAATTCGCTGACCTCTCAGCTCGTTGTGAATGCGCCCTCTTCCGTGGCTTCTGACACTAAGGTGACATTTGCCTACGATCCTACTGTCCTTTCAGAGTATAATACCAACAACGGTTATGACTATGAAGCTATTCCCGAAAGCTTTGTTGCTTTTGCCAATGGCGGCGTGACCACTCTCAAAGCAGGTGAAATCAAAGCTACTATTGACTATACCCTGACTTCTGACGGTTCGCTCGACGCATCTAAATCTTATGTTCTTCCCGTAAGAGTCAAAATCGAAGGTGATGCTCAGCTTGGCGAAACTGATGGTGCAAAGGTGATTTTCGTCAATGACCTCAGCTCTCTCCCTGATGCAACTAAGTATGTTAAGGATGAGAACGGTAATCTCGTGCCCGGTATCAAGATCTTCTCAGTAATGGAGGTGAATGACACCAACCCGCTTAACAACCTTCCCTTCACGCTGAAGAGCAGCGGTAAGCCTCTCATCGATGCGGTTGTGCTCTTCTCTTCAAACATCAACATCAACTCGCAGACCGGCAAAGTCTATGTTCGCCACAACGAAAACAACCAGGCTATTTTCAGCAACTACGATAAATATATCAAGCCGCTGAAAGATCGTGGCATGAAGGTTTATCTTTCGATTCTTGGTAACGGTGATATCGCCGGCATCAGTTCTTTGGCAGATGAAACTGCAAAGGAATTTGCAAAAGAGGTTAAGAACGTTTGCGACACCTATAATCTTGACGGTGTGTTCTGGGATGATGAATATTCCAAGGAAATCACCGGCGAGGCTCCTCCGGGATTCTATAAGATCAGAAACACTCCCGAAGGCTACGAACGTGCATCCTATCTCCTTTACCAGGTGTGGAAACTTCAGCCCCATCGCGACAACATCGCTTATTGCTTCTCTTCTACCGGTCAGCTCCGCACTGTGGAAGGTGTTACCCCCGGCGAATATTGCCGCTATGCGCTCCATAACTATGCCGGTTCATGGGATATGAGCATCTACTATCCCGGCATGCAGAGATCTCAGATGGGCCTCTACAGCCAGGAATTGAACCTGAGTAACTTGGCTACACTTGCTCAGCTCCAGCAGATGCGTGCCGACGGCTATGGCTGCCACATGATTTTTGCTCTCGATCCCCGCACTCAGGCTGAAGGAGGAAATCGTATTGACTGGTATATCCAGCGTCAGCATCAGGCTCTCGAAAATTGTGCTAAGGCGTTCTATGACGATGAACTGGTCGACGACGG
Organism: Bacteroides sp.; assembly: GCA_014801655.1. Lineage (GTDB taxonomy): Bacteria > Bacteroidota > Bacteroidia > Bacteroidales > Muribaculaceae > Paramuribaculum. Next base: position 31,610 of record JAAVDT010000020.1, on the reverse strand, counting down.
CACTCGCTATCAGAAAGATTGGCTCTAATCAAATCAATCACCCATTCCCTTTCTTAAAACTATTATGAAATTTCGTTATTATATTCTGAATACTGCACTGGTGGCCGCTGCATTGGTTGGCTTCACCTCGTGTGACGACGATGATCCGGAAATAATCTCCGTTGTCACTCCGGCTCAGGGCAACCTTTCGCTCTCTACCGACTCTATTAGAGTGAAGATTGGTGCTTCAAACATGGCTGCGCTTCCTGTCAGCACTACTTCAGGCGGCCTCAAAGCCTTCTCACTCAATCCTCAGGTCGCTGACATTGTTGATGTCGATGGCGTTCCTATGATTGAGGGCAAAAAAAATGGTGAAGTCGAAATCATGATTTCAGATTCCGGCAATAGCTATAAGTCTCTTTATGTTCAGGTTTACACCACCGATCAAATGGAGCTTAGCGCTACAAACTACTCGTTTGAATTGCCGTATGGCCTGAAAGCTACTGACAATGGCGCGTATGTGACCTCCGGCAACGGTGGTTACTCCATTGAATGTGACAATGCAAATGTGGTTGCTGATATCGACCCCGAAACGGGTATTATCAAACTGACCACAACCGTTTCCGATAACACCGAAACAGGTACGGTCACCGTAACGGACTGCTCAGGCCTTACTGCCACTATGAACTTCAGCTGCACCGGCGGTTGGTTCGCTTATACCGATGGCGACCTTGAAGAGATTGCAACATATGAGAAAAATGCGGCATATCTTGATGGTCAGACTCCTGTTTGGCTTTCTGAATCAGAAACCTGGTGGGGCGAAACTACCGAAAATGGTGAAGTGCAGTTTGGCGGCCAATATATCAACTACGGAATTACATTCGCCTATGGTAAAATTGGCTATCCCGAAGGCACTAAAGTTGGTGAAAAAGTTTCCGGAAATTTCTACTATGGTAATTTCCAATCGCCGACTACATACAATGGAACAGTTCAAATCCTCGTAGATAACGAATACAAACGAATTGCCGTTTGGTACAACGTTGACGCTGCAGCCAAGACAGTGTCGCGCGGCTACGTAGTTTGGGTATTCTAACCTGTCATCCCGTCAGCCTTAGGGCTGAAATCCTCTAATAAACTTGTCGAGGCCGACCCCGTTTGGGGCCGGCCTCGCTTGCGTTTCTGCTCAAAATTATAAGGTCGAGTAAGGTCGGATAAGGTCAGGTAAGGTCGGATAAGGTCAGGTAAGGTCATTAATGACTTTAATTGGACCTTATTAGACCTTATATCGACCTTAATTGACTTTATTTGCCCTTATGTGACTTTAGCAGATTTACTTGTCGGTTTTTTGTTTTTTGTCGGGCGAAGAGGGGTAAGTTGGGCGGGAGTTGCTTCGGAGGCGATACATTCTCTCGGTGAAGCCTCCATGTTCCAAAAAGCTTTTCTCTAAACTTTTCAACTGCTTGAATAAAAGATAGTCTGCTTGTTTGATCAGAATGATACACATATTTGCTATCGTGGCGGCAGGGCGAGTTTCCACTAAAGACATGAAGAATTGGGCATCGTTATGTTCGGCGCCGAGTTTTTTCATGTACTCAAATTCAACCGAACCCGGCTGCCATTGTGGAGCGGAGTTAACCTTCAGAAAATCTTCATAGTCTTCCAGCAATTCAAGCAAGCTCGCTTTAGCCACTGCAATAAGTTTGATTTCGGTTTTGGCAGATGTTAGAGAGGCTGCACATCCCTCAACAATGTTTTGCTTGCCTGATCGAGCTGCCTGTACCATTTGATCACGAGTGCGGTCGCCGGGTTTTATGAAATGCGAGCAGAAGAAATATGTTATTTGAAATATAACATCGGCTTTCTGATAACTGATCAGCTTCTTATAATCACTGCGCTTGGGGATAAGTTGCTCAGCCATAAAAATCTATTAGTTTTCCACAAAAGTAGCATAATTTGGTTTGCTTTCCAAGAAATGGTTTGATTTTCCCTCCATTCTGATCAAGAATCTCAGGAAATTTCCATAACTTTGTTACCCAACGTGATCTTCATCCGGAAATTTACCAAATCATAATCACAGAGACGCATACGGCGAGAGCCGAAAACATTGAAACATTCCGGTAGTCGGTGATAGGCTTTGGTCGGCCTTCGGGTGCTACTTGGATGTTCCCACTTTTTTATAATATGAAAATATGAAAATATGAAAAAAGCAGTAATTGGTCTATCCGCAGCAGCAATGCTCACGGCAACGTCCTGCGCACTCAATGAACAAACAAATGAACTGGAAACAACCTGGCTGTTTTGGGCGCTTCTTGCATTCTTTATTGTAGCCGCCATAGTGGGCTGTATTCAAAATGTAAAGAATGAAGAGGAAAAGAAAGAACGAGCTGAGAAGCTAAAAACGGCAACGAAGAAATTTCATGTTTCTGCAAAAGTTGTTGGCGTAAACAATCGATATCAATTTATAGTTGATGATGTTGACAAACGCATTATCCTCATTGAAGCAACCGGCTATAAAAAAATCGTTCCTTTCGACAAGATTATGAGCGTCGAAATGGTCGAAGACAACACCATGATTTCCTCCCGGTCTATTGGCCGCACTATTGGAGGTGCTCTGATTGGCGACCTTGTTGCCGGAAGGGCAGGGATGATAGTCGGAGGCCTTTCCGGAGATACAAAGCAAACGAAACGAGTTTCCAAGGTAGAGGTAATTATCAAAATGCGAGACTTTAACGACACCGCCCTTCATATACCGTGCTTTGATGCCCGACTTGAAACCAACAACACCCAAAAAGACATCAAGCCTGAAGACAGCATATTCGGTCCCATGTACAAAAAAGGAGTTGCAGATGCTATCAAGATAACTCAACTTGTCGACATCATCATCGACCAAATCGAGAATCCCTCCATGCAACCCGTCTCAGCCACTCCCACACAACCTTCAGCAAAGAATATCGAATCCGCAGACACATCAACTTCCATAGCCGATGAAATCAAGAAACTTGCAGATATGAAAGCTCAAGGCTTAATTACTGACGATGAATTTATTACGCTTAAATCTAAAATCATACAGGACAAATGACGCTGACATTGCCTCAGTGGCTGGTCGGCGAGCTGAGATCTGAATCCGAGTTGCAGAGACGGCCGCTGTCGGCCGTTATGACCGAATGTCTGATAAAAAACGCCAAGCCATGATTTACGTCCTTATTCTCATTTTGATAGCGTGGGGTTTGCTGGTAGCCCTGTTTGAATATCTGTTCGGACTGTCGCAAGGCGCATCCGTAGCCATTGCGGCCTCGATGCTGGGAGTAGGATTCCTGATCTTTATCTGGTTTTTTTGCTTTTCGCGTCGAGGGCGCGTCATTGCCCGCGCCAGGAGTATTGCCCGCATTCGCTGTCGCAGATTGATGATTGAGTATCACGAAGAATGGGAGGAGCGCAACAAGAAATTCTGTCAGCAGCGCGACAAGGAAATCTCCCGGGAGGTTGAGAGAGGGTATTCTCTGGATTCTCCTTATCGGCCATGGAAGAGTAGTGCATCAGACTCTGCCCGTGGACAAACCCTTCATTAACAGACGTATTGTAAAAGCAAAAAAAAGCCGCTCGATGAGCGGCTTTTTGTCTGTGATCCGGACGGGATTCGAACCCATGACCGTCTGCTTAGAAGGCAGATGCTCTATCCAGCTGAGCTACCGGACCCGGTTGTTGGTTGCTTTTGGTGCCCGTAGAGGCGTTTGCGGTGCAAAGATACGTAATTTTGGCGAAAGGTGCAAATTAGAGTTTAGAGTGGAGAGATTAGAGTTTGGAGTTTTGGGTTTAGAGTGGAGGGTGGGGTTAGTGGTTGGTGGTTTGGAGGGCTTTTAGGGAGTTGAGGACGAGGCGGATGCGTTCGTGGGTGGTGATGCGGGTGGGGACGAGGGGGAGGCGGAGTTCGTTTTCGCAGAGGCCCATGAGGTTGAGGACNCATTTGACGCCGGCGGGGTTGCCGTCGACGAAGAGGAGGCCGAAGAGGTCGTTGAAGCGATGGTGGATGGTGCGGGCGGCGGCGTAGTCGCCTTCGAGGGCAAGGCGCACCATGCGTGAAAATTCGCGGGGGAAGGCGTTGCCTATCACTGAGATGACACCCACGGCGCCGAGGGTGATGAGGGGGAAGGTGACGGCGTCGTCGCCGGAGATGACCATGAAGTCGGGCGATTTGTGTTTGATGATTTCGTCGACTTGCACCATGTTGCCGGAGGCTTCTTTGATGCCTACGATGTTGGGGAAGTCGGCGGCGAGCCGGAGGGTGGTTTCGGCGGTCATGTTGACGCCGGTGCGTCCGGGCACGTTGTANAGTATGACGGGGAGGGGGGAGGATTTCGCTATTGCGGCGTAGTGGGCGTAGATGCCTTCCTGGGAGGGCTTGTTGTAGAAGGGCACCACGGAGAGTATGGCTGAGAATGCGGAGAGGTCGGTGGTGAGGAGTTCGCGGATCACGGCGGAGGTGTTGTTGCCTCCGCAGCCGAGCACGAGGGGCACTCGTCCGGCTACGTGGGCGGTCACGAATTGGCGGATTTCGGCGCGTTCGGAGGGTTCGAGGGTTGGGTTCTCGCTGGTGGTTCCGAGNACGACGAGNTAGTCGACTCCGTTGTCAATCTGATAGTCGAGCAGATGGGCAAATGTGTCCCAATCGATTGATTTGTCGGCTTTAAATGGGGTGACNAGNGCNACGCCCATGCCTTGGAGATTGATCTGTGACATATGGTCTGGTGGTTGCTTTTGGCTTTTCCTGCGCAAAGTTAGCCATTATGGCTTTGACTTGCAAAAATTTCGGCATAAAAACCTTTCGGAGGCTGAGATTGTTTATAAGTCAGAGAAATGAAAGTTATAAACCTTTAAAGATTTGATATTATGAACGATTTCAACGAAATGATTGCCGGTAAGAAGCCCACTTTGGTTGATTTTTATGCAACATGGTGTGGCCCGTGTAAGATGCAGGCTCCTATTTTGGAGGAAGTTAAGGGCGAGGTTGGCGATTCGGCCAATATCGTCAAGATTGATGTTGACAAGAATCAGGAGCTGGCTGCGCGCTACAGAGTGCAGTCGATTCCTACTCTGATCATGTTTAAGGATGGCGAAGCCGTTTGGCGTGCTTCGGGTCTGCAGCAGAAGGCTTTCCTTGTCGATAAGGTCAAGGAGTTTGTCAACGATAATAAATCGGATATTTGATATTAAATAAGGCGCTTGTTTAATAAGAAAGGCATTTATTTAATACCGTGACGGTCAGGTCGGCTTGGAGAATCACCATGCCGACCTGACTCTTTTTTGCCCGACGATGTACGAAAATGGACATTGTTTTGATTGTAAGTGGTTGATTGTCAAGCNTGGTTGACAAGGGGTGAAAAATATTATAATTTTGGGGCATGGACAAGAAAATAGATGAAAAGATACTGAGAAGCCGTCGGCGCAAGCTCTGGCTGAGGATTGGCGGCGCGGTGGCTGCGGTCGGACTGGCTGCGGTCGGGCTGCTGATGATGGTCGAGAAGAAAATTGACAGTCGCGATCTTGTGATGTCGGAGGTCGACTGCGCTGATATGGAGACGTCGGTGCCGGCCTCCGGACGGGTTGTGCCTGCCTATGAGGAGGTGATCAATTCGCCCGTGACCACGCGCCTGCTGGCCGTAGCCGCTATGGCAGGCGACAGTGTGCATGCCGGCGATCCTCTGCTCGAACTTGACCTTGAAACGGAGCAGACCAACTATGACAAGATGCTCGACAATGAGCGCAAGAGCCGCCAGGAGCTGACGCAGCTTCAGCTTCAGTCGCGCACNGCGCTGAGCGAACTGTCGATGCAGATTTCGGTGAAGGAGATGGAGCTGAGTCAGCGGCGTGTCGACTTGGACAATGAGCGTCGGCTCGACAGCCTCGGAAGCGGCACGGGCGACCGTGTGCGTGCTGCCGAAACGGCTTTGCTGACAGCTCAGCTCGAACTCAAGCAGCTCCGCCAGCGGCTCGAAAACGAGCAGCTTCGCAGCCGGGCAGCCGAGCAGGTGCAGGAGCTCAACGTCAGCAGCATAGGCAAAGATCTCAACATCATGGCTTCTACNCTCAAGCGCGGACGCATCACGGCGCCCCACGACGGCATCCTGACATTCATTGTCAACGAAATAGGCTCGCAGATTTCGGCGGGCGAGAAGGTGGCGGTGGTGTCGAATCTGTCGGCATTCAAGGTGAGCGGCGAGATTGCCGAGGGGCTGAGCGAACGCATCGCCGTTGGGTCGCGTGTGCTCCTGCGCATCGGCAGCGCCGAGCTCGAAGGAACCATCACCAACATCACTCCCCAATCGAAGGGCGGAGTGGTCAGCTTCATTGTCAACCCCGACGATCCGCGCCATAGCCGCTTGCGCTCCGGAGTGAGAGCCGAGATGTATGTCAGTTGCGGATTCCGCGACCGGGCGGTGCGCCTGCCGATGGGCCCTTATTATAAAGGTGCAGGCGACTACGACCTGTTTGTTGCCGACGGCGCCGGCCGCCTTGAGAAGCGCCGTGTCAAGCTCGGCGACAGCAACCGAAGCCATGTTGAAGTGGTTTCCGGACTGCAACCGGGCGACCGCGTGGCCACCGGCGACATGGAGCAATACAGAAAATACAGCAAGCTGAAAATCAAATAATAACCCCCAATCAAAAATACATCCCACACATTATGTCAATCATCAAGCTACAGGAAATCACCAAGGTCTATCAGACCAGAGATATAGAGACCACGGCCNTGGAAAATGTCAATGTCAGCGTTGAACGCGGCGAGTTTGTCAGCATCATGGGCCCGAGCGGATGCGGCAAGTCGACGCTGCTCAACATCATCGGTCTGCTCGACCGCCCGACCTCCGGCACTGTTGAGCTTCTCGACCGAACATTTGAAAAGGCCGGCGACACCGACCTGTCGCATTTCCGCAACGCCAACATCGGCTTCGTGTTTCAGAGCTTCCATCTGATACCGTCGCTCAACGTGGCCGCCAACGTGGAGCTGCCGCTGATCTACCGCAGCGGCATGTCGGCATCGCAGCGGCGCCGCAGGGTGGAGGAGGTGATGGAGCGCCTCAACATGACCCATCGACTGACCCANATGCCCTCGCAGCTCTCCGGCGGACAGTGTCAGCGAGTGGCCATAGCCCGCGCCATCGTGGGCTCCCCGTCGATAATTCTTGCCGACGAACCGACCGGCAACCTCGACAGCAAGATGGGCTCCGAAGTGATGAGCCTGCTCCACACATTAAATAAAGAGGATGGCACGACCATAGTCATGGTGACCCACAACGAGGCTCAGGCCCGCGAGACCGACCGCATTGTGCGCTTCTTCGACGGCCGCGTGATATCCTGACATCCCGCACACACCCAAATGATTCATCGCTATGAAGACGAAACTCAAACAGATATATTATGACATGCGCCACCAGCCGGTGATTGCATGGGTCACGTTTCTGGCTACGGCCATGTCGGTGTTCCTGATCATGGTTGTGGTCATGATGCAACGTGCCAAAACGGTGCCTTTCGCTCCCGAAAGCTGTCGCGAAAACCTGGTTATCGGTGCCAATCTCCACATCGAAAACATCGACGATGCGGGCAACAATTCATCATCAGCCCTATCCTATTCAGCTGCCAAGATGCTCTACGACGGACTCGACGGCATTGACTGCATGACCTTCTACACAATGCGTCCCGAAGAGTCGGAAGTCTATGCGCCCGGAGGCGACGATTTCATCACCGCTCAGTCGCGTCGCGCCGATGCCGGCTTTTTCGAGGTGTTTGACCATCCGCTCGTGGAGGGTCGCTATTTCACCGCCGAGGAGGCCAACGCCCTGATGCCGCTCGCTGTCATCAACGAATCCACGGCCCGGAAGATTCTTGGCAACGCCCCATGGGCGGGTCGGGAAATCATTGTCGACAACAGTGTCTACACCGTCACCGGCGTGATACGCGACAATTCGAGCCTTGCCACGTTGGGTCATGCCGAAATCGTAATCCCCACCGGCCCCGGCGACACATTCGGTCAGTGGACCGACTATCTTGGCTCTATGGCCGTGGCCATGGTGAAGAAGCCGGGCGTCGACATGGAGCATCTCCGCAATCAGGTGAAAGCCCGCTATTCAAAGCTCGATGCGCAGCTCGCCGCCGAGGGCAAGCGCACCATATATCATGAGGCGCCCTACGAGCAGTCAACCTTAGCCGACGCAGCGTTCTTCGGATCAAACACCACTCCTGATGCGAGCCACTCGCGCCGCATGCGCTGGGTCATCTACGGCATTCTGCTGATAGTCCCGGCCATCAACCTGAGCAGTATGCTCCACAGCCGCATGCGTCGTCGCGTCAACGAAATAGGCGTGCGCCGTGCATTCGGTTGCACCCGCCGCCGAATCATCACCGACATCATCACCGAAAACTTCATCGTGACCCTGGCCGGAGGCTTCGTGGGTGTGACACTCGGCATCATCTTTGCCGCGACCTACAGCGGCCTATATGAAGGCATCGAATACTATAACCAGGGCGACACCCCGGCCGTCAGCGCCTTTCTCAATTTCACCACCATCGCCACATCACTCATCATCTGCTTCGTTCTCAACATTCTGAGCGCATCCGTGCCCGCATGGCAGGCAGCCCGCATGAATCCGGTCGAAGCCCTCAACAGCAAATAAGGAGACACATGAAAAGAAAACTTATATCTCAGATGCGCCACGAATGGCGAGGCAATCTATGGATTGTCATCGAGCTGATCATCGTCAGCCTGATTCTATGGTTTATCTTCACGATGATGTGGGGCTTGCTGAATGTGCGCCTTAGCGAGCGCGGTTATGACACTGACAATCTCTATTTTGCCGAGATACACTTCATTCCCGAAGAGTCACAGTTCTATCAGCCCTACGACAGCGTTCACTCACAAAAGACCGATGCCGAGGCTCTTATTGCCGGACTGCGGGCCAACCCCCATGTGGAAATTCTGGGCTCAGGGGCGAGCATAAGTGTCTATAACTACAATTACAACGGTTTTTATCTGACCGCAGACACGATTCAATATTCAGGCAACATAAAGTATGTGACTCCTGACGTGATTCGGGCCTATCGCATTCAGTCGCGCGACGGACACTCGACCGAGCAGCTTGCTGAGGTGATCGAGCGCGGCGAAATCATCATTTCCGAGCCCGACGTCTATTTCGAAGAGGGGAAAAACAATCCCTGGCACATGGTGGGGAAGGATGCGTTTCTTGGAGGTGACACGGCCTCCGTGCGCCGGGTAAGTGCCGTGGCCTATGGTCTGCGTCGCTCCGACTATGAGCCGCAGTGGGGCGTGGTTTATTATCCGATGCCTGAAAATGGTGTACCTCAGTCGCTTGTGATTCGTGTTCGCCCCGGTCAGGGAGATGACTTCGTCAAATCGCTTACCCGCGCCGACAAAACCCACGGCAATGCCTACCTCGCCGAAATCCGCTCGGCCGAAGCTGCAGCCAAAGTGGCNCATCTCGACTATGATATTCAGATACGCAACAGCCTGATATGCGCGGTGTTCCTGCTGCTCGTGATTTTCCTCGGCTTCCTCGGCACCTTCTGGTTCCGAACTCAGCAGCGAGTTGAGGAGATAGCCGTCAGAATTGTCAACGGAGCCACACGCAGCGACATTTTCCGCCGCTTCATAGGCGAGGGGTTGATTCTGCTTGCAGTGGCTGCAGTGGTGGCCACGGTGGTGATACTTGCCGTAGTCCATGAAGGGCTCATCAGCGANCTTATCGAGTCTTTCACTCCGGTGACCCTCGCAAGCCCTATGGTCTATCAGGGATTGGCCATGAGCGTCGGTCTGATGGCGCTACTCATTGTGGCCGGCATCTGGTTCCCGGCTCGCAAGGCAATGAATATCAATCCGGCATACGCTCTCAAAGACCAATGAAAAGATTGCAGCTTCTATTACTATTGTTTCTCGCGCTGTCGCCTGCGGCAGCCGGGGCCGACGAGCTTGAGCTGACGCTCGACGAAGCCATTGCGATGGCNCGCACCCGGAGCGTCGGCTCGGCAGTGGCCCTTGACCAACTGCGCACGGCCTACTGGGAGTGGCGAACCTATCGCGCCGACCGCCTGCCGGAGATTTCGCTGACCGCCACCGCACCCTCCTACACCGACGCCTATTCATCCTACATGAATGAGCTGGGCAACTATAGCTTCGTGAGATCACACACTCTCGATGCATCGATGCAACTTTCCGTGACTCAGAACATTCCGCTGACCGGCGGAAGTGTGCGGCTGACATCGTCGCTCGACTTCCTCCATCAGTATGGAGTCACCGGACCGGCCAACAGGTTTATGAGTATCCCCGTGGCTCTTTCGCTCTCGCAGCCCATTTTCGGCGTGAACAATCTGAAATGGCGCGGCCGCATTGAGCCGGTGAAATATGCCGAAGCGAAGGCAGAGTTTATGAGCGCCACCGAAGATGTTGCCCTGCAGACTGTCAACCTCTATTTCAACCTGTTGCTCAGCCGCGAGAATGTCATGACGGCGGAGCAGAATCTGGAAAACGCCCGCAAGCTCTACGGCGTGGCTCAGGAGAAGCGCAAGATGGGCCAGATCAGCAACAATGATTTGCTGCAGATGGAACTCAATATGCTCGATGCCGACGCCGAGCTGACGCAATGCCGCAGCACACTGAAAGCCAATATGTTCTCGCTGCGTTCACATCTTGACATGGACGAGTCTGTCGAAATCCGGCCTGTGGTGCCGGCGGCAGTGCCTGTGGCCCGGATAAGCTATGACCATGCCCTGGCTCAGGCCTTGGCCAACAATAAGTTTGCCCACAATATCCGCCGCCGTCAGCTCGAAGCAGAATATGAAGTGGCTAAGGCAAAGGGCGATATGCGCCAGATAAGCCTTTTCGCACAGATCGGCTACACCGGCACCGATTCGCGTTTCTCCGAGGCCTATTCGCGCCTGCGCAGCAATCAGCTCGTGGAGGTGGGATTTTCAATTCCGCTTGTCGACTGGGGCAAGCGAAAAGGAAAAGTCAAGGTGGCCGAGAGCAACCGTCGCGTGACCGAGAGCCGATTGCGTCAGGAGACAATGGATTTCAACCAGGAGCTATATGTGTTGGTNGAGCGATTCTGCAATCAGCAGCAACAGCTCGACATTGCCAACCGGGCCAACGAAATTGCCCGCCGCCGCTACGACACCAACGTGCAGACCTATCTCATCGGCGCAATCTCGACGCTCGACCTCAACGACTCGCAGTCGCGCAAAGATGAATCGATGCGAAACTACATCAATGAGCTCTATCGCTTCTGGAGCTATTGGTATCAGCTCCGGTCGCTGACCCTCTACGACTATGCGTCAGGCAGCTTGATTGATGAGGATATTGAACGATATTTGAAATAAGTAAGTGTTCAAATTTAAAAGATTTTGATCATTTACTATCGGTTAAATTTGAACTCTTACTTAAATAGACTATATTTGCATTATGTTGTTGATAATCGATGACGATGTGGCGGTTAGATCATCGCTCAGTCTGCTCGCCACGCGCTGCGGACTGGAGCCGGTAGAGGCGTCGACAGAGAGTGATGCCCTTGCCGCCGTGCGCAACGAAAGGGTGCGTCTGGTAATTCTCGACATGAATCTTTCGCTCTCGTCAACCGGGCAGCAGGGCATTGAAATGCTCCGGAAAATCAAGGTGTTGCGGCCTGAAGTGCCGGTGATACTCATCACCGGTTGGGGCACGATTCCGCTTGCCGTGGAGGGCATGAAATATGGAGCTGCCGATTTCATGACCAAACCCTGGAGCAACGACGACCTGCGCTCGAAGATTCGCCGGCTGCTCTCGGATGCCGATCGGTCTGACCGCGATGCCAAGCGCATTGACAGCCTCGAATCGATGGAGCGGGAGGCTATTATCCACGCCATTGATGTGTGCGACGGCAATCTGAGCNTGGCCGCCCAGAAACTNGGAATCACACGTCAGGCGCTCTATCGACGCATCGAAAAATATGGCCTATGAGATATCGAATCTTCACTCTGCTCTCCGCAATCTTTGCCGTGGTTCTGACTGCCACGGCGCTNCTTTCACCCTCATCCGTNGCCGCGTTGCTTNTGCTCGCGGCTGCTCTGTTGCTGTGTCTGGCGCTTGGATANCGGGCCGTGTGCCGTCCGCTCGATGCCATTGGCAACGGCATGAATCTGCTTCGCAGTCAGGATTTCGGCAGTCGTTTGCGCCACACCGGTCAGCCTGANGCCGANAATGTCATCGACCTCTTCAATCGCCTGATGGACACCATGAANACCGAGCGCCTGAAGCTGAAGGAGCAAAATCTGTTCCTCTCGAAACTCATCGAAGTGTCGCCGCTGGGCATAGCCGTTTGCGATTTCGACGACAATGTGGTGCAGGCCAATCCCGTCTATCGCAAACTGCACACTCCGGAACTCGATGCAGAGCTGGCTTCGCTGAGGCCTGAAGAATCGAGAGTGGTGCGTCTTGCCTCGTCGCAAATCTACCGCTGCTCGCGACTGTGGTTCATGGATTCCGGTTTCCGCCGCACGTTCTATATCATTGAGGTGCTGACCGACGACTTCATTGCCTCGGAGCGCAATGTGTTCAACTCCATCGTGCGCACCATAGGCCATGAAGTGGGCAACACCCTGGGGCCTGTAAACTCGGTGCTCGATACACTTGCCGAGATGCACTCCGGCGATAGAGTGGTCACNTCGGCAATCCGAAGCACCCGCACCGCGTGCAACAATCTTCTTGACTTCGTGCGCGGCTACTCCGGCATAGTGAAACTCCCCGCGCCTCACCCCGTGCCCACCGACCTCGGCGATGAACTCCGCCGCATGATGCCCGCGCTCCGTGCGCTGGCAGGCGAGGGGATAGCCGTGGAGCTTGCGGTTGATGACGCGCAGCGTCCGTTGCNGCTCGACATGATGCTGATTGAGCGCGCCATTGTCAATATAGTCAAAAACGCTGCCGAAAGCATCGGCGACNCCCCCGGCGGCAAAATCGACATNACCCTCGCTGCCGACACCCTCGCCATAGCCGACAATGGGCGCGGCCTAAGCGACGCAGCCATGCGCAGCATCTTCACCCCCTTCTTCTCCACCAAACGTCCCGACCGCGGACTCGGCCTGATGCTCATCTCCGACATCCTCCGCGCCCACTCCGCTACCTTCGCTCTAACCCCCTCCACCCCCGGCGCCACCTTCACCATCCACTTCCNCCACNCCTCCAAATTTGGTGGAAACCCATANATNCGCCATTTCAAATTTGGTGGAAAACTATAGATTNGNNNNTTTNAATTTGGTNGANAACCATNATTGGTTGATTNAAAGGTNNATTAAGGTCNTTANGGTCNTTAANGTCNTTAAAGTCNTTAAAGTCGTTGACTGACTTTAAGCGAGCCACTNTATTTCAAAAAAAATAGCGCGGAGCCGGNTGTCGGCTNCGCGCTTATGATTGTTTAGGGGGAANGGGGTCAGGACATGAAGGCGAGGATGAGGCCTTGGGCGGCTACTACTCGCAGGAACATGGTCAAGGGGTAAACGGTGGAGTAGGCCACGGCGGGGGCATCGTTGCCGGTAGCNGAGTTGGCGTAGGCAAGTGCCGGGGGATCGGTGTAGCCTCCGGAGAAGAGACCCATGATTGTCAGATAGTTGATTTTGTAGACGCCGCGGGCAATGCAGCCTGTGATGGCAATGGGNAGGAAGGTNATGATGAAGCCCCAGATTACCCACCACATACCGGTCTGGTTGAACACGGTTGCAGCGAAGTCCTTGCCCGATGAGATGCCCACGGATGCGAGGAAGAGGCAGATGCCGAGTTCGCGCATGAGCAGGGAGGCAGAGGATGAGGTGTAGGTGACGAGCTTGAACTTGTAGCCGAAGCGGCTGAGAAGGATTGCCACCACGAGCGGACCGCCGGCAAGACCGAGCTTCATGCCCCAGCCGAGGTTGATGGAGCCTACGATGATGCCGAAGAGGATNCCGACGAAGATGGTGATCATGTTGGGTTCGTTGAGNCGCTTCATTGAGTTGCCGAGGCGGTTGGCCAGGCGGTCAATGTCGTTGAGGTCGCCAACNACGGTGATGCGGTCGCCCATCTGCAGGCGNAGGTCGGGCGATGCGAGCAGGTCAACGCCGGCGCGGTTAACGCGGGTNGCGTTGAGCTGATAGCCGGCGTGGAGACGGAGTGAACCGAGAGCAACGCCGTTGTATTGGCTCTTNGTGATGAGGATGCGGCGAGAAACCACGCGGCTGGGGGTCACTTCTTCCCAGTCCACTTCCACTTCGGGACCNACGACGGATTCGAAGCGGGGGGTGTCGGTGGTGGAGATAACGACATAGAGCTTGTCGCCTACGCGCACCTGAGTNTGAGATGTCGGGATGATGATGTTGCCGCTCTGGTCCATGAGTCGCGAGATGACGAAGTCACACTGAACGATGTCGTGGAGTTCGCGGAGCGATTTGCCGTTGATCAGATGGTTGGTGACTTCGATTGACACGAAGTTGGGCTTGGTGTGGAGCTTTTCGTTTTCCTCTTCAATAGCCTTGATTTCGTTGTCGATGCGGATGCGGAANATGGCTTTGATGAGAAACATGGCTCCGATGATGCCGCACACGCCGAGGGGATAGGCGGCGGCATAGCCCATTGACATGGTGTTGATGGCCTCTACATTGTCGCCTACNGCCTGCTGGGCGGCAGCAAGGCCGGGGGTGTTGGTGACTGCGCCTGACATCACGCCTACGAGGGCGGGCATCGTAGTGTGGCCATCTTCAATGAAATAGATGACCAGAACGATGATTACGTTGAGCGCGATGGCTGCTACAGCGAGCATATTGAGCCTTACACCTCCTTTTTTAAATGAGGAGAAGAAGCCGGGGCCCACCTGAATACCGATTGCGAAGATGAACAGGATGAGGCCGAACTCGCGGATGAATTTCAGCACTTCGGGGTTGACAATGTAGCCGAGATGGCCCATGATGATGCCCACGAAGAGCACGAAGGTGACGCCGAGCGACACGCTGCCCACTTTGATTTTGCCGAGGAAAACACCCAGGGCAATGACAAACGAATAGAGCACCAACGTGCTTGCCAAACTTGTTTGTCCGGGGCCTAAAAGATTAACTAACCAGGAAAAATCCATTGATGAAATATGTAATTAAGTGATATTCCGAAGATTGGCTATTTGTGTGATTTTTTCACGGTGCAAAGTTACTGCTTTTTTGTCAGATGACCCACTTGTTTTTGATTATTTTTTGTTTTGAAATTGGCGCGAGGGGCGTTAACTTTGCAGTTGGAAAATGAAAAGAACGCTGTCACGCATAGTTTTTGCCGTGGTTGCGGGTGCCATTGCCTGGGCCTGCAGCTCGACTCGTCATGTGCCTGCCGGTGAGCAGCTGCTTGAGGAGGTCAACATTCATGTCGATGATTCATCGGGTGTGGACAGNGCGGAGTTTATCAACTATGTGCGTCAGCAGCCCAACCACAAGGTGCTGGGTTTTGCCAAGCTGCAACTGGGGCTCTACAATATGTCGGGACGCGACAGCACTAAGTGGTATAACCGCTGGCTGCAACGTCTGGGACAGGCGCCGGTTATCTATGATGATGCTCTGACGCAGACATCGGAGCTNCANCTCCGGCAGGCGCTTATCAATAAAGGATATATGAATGCCACGGTCGATGTGGACACGGCTCTCAACGCCCGTGGCGACAAAATGACNGTGACCTACAATCTCCATCCCGGCGAGGCTCATGTGATTCGGTCGCTGAGCTATGANATCGGNGACTCGGCCGTTGGGCGTGTGATCATGGCTGATTCNNTGAATTTCACCGTTGCCGAAGGCGATCTGTTTGACCGCACGGCTCTTGATGAGGAGCGCACGAGGCTGACCAACCGCCTCCGGGCGGCCGGCTATTATGCTTTTGCAAAGGAGTATATCACTTTTGTTGCCGACACGGCTGAAAATTCGCTTGACGTNGACNTGACCATGGTGGTNCATCCCCCTCACCCCCAGGTGCAGGCAGGTCAGGCTGCTGAGTCCGGAGCTACGGAGCTNCANCAGCGCTATTCGATCAATCGGGTGGTGTTTGTGGCCGGTTCGACGCAGCTTGCCCGCCGGGGAGAGATTCCTGCCCAGGGNGCTGACACGGTGAATTATAAGGGAATAACGGTGATTTATCCCGACGACGATAAGTATATCGTGCCTTCGATTCTGGAGGANAAATGTTTCATCCGGCCCGACCGGCCCTACAATCCGCGGGCGGTCGACCGCACNTATGAGGCGCTGGCGCAGCTCGGCATCGTCAGGTCGGTCAATATCGAGATGGTGCCCATCGGCAACGTCGACGGCACGGAGCGCATCGATGCGTTTATCTATTTGACCCGCAACAAGAAGCAGGGCATCACACTGGAACTTGAAGGCACCAANTCCGAGGGCGACTTTGGCTTNGGTGTGGGTGTGGCCTATCAGCATCGCAATCTCGGAAAGCGAAGCAATCTGCTGACAACGAAATTCCGNGTCAACTATGAAAGTCTNTCGGGCAATCTCTCCGANCTTATCAATGACCGCTACACGGAATATGCGGCTGAAGTGGGCATCACCTTCCCGAAATTCATGATGCCGTTTCTGAGCCGGAGCTATAAGCAGCGCAGCAAGGCGTCGACGGAGCTGGCCACATCGTTTAACTATCAGGAGCGGCCGGAATACACGCGCGTGATTGCCGGCGCCGCCTGGAAATATAAATGGAATACACCCGACAACCGTGTGCGTCGCACCTGGGATCTGGTGGATATTAATTATGTGTATCTGCCNGAGTCGACAATAGATTTCATCAATCAGATTGCGCCGAGCAACCCGCTGCTGCGCTATAGCTATGAGGATCACTTCATCATGCGCATGGGCTACACGCTCAATCTGACCAACAAAAGGGTGGCTTCGACGCTGAAGCGCTACACGCTGCAACCGAGAGTCTACACGCTGCGCACTTCAGTGGAAACGGCGGGCAACTTGCTCTATGCCATTTCATCGCTTTGCGGTCAGAAGCGCGANGATGGTGTCTATAAGCTCTTCGGAATTCAATATTCGCAATATGCCAAGGCNGAGATTGACTATGCTCTGACTCGCAATTTCTCGCAGCGTCATGCACTGGCGTTTCATGCCGGGTTCGGCATCGGGGTGCCTTATGGCAACTCGCGTGTGTTGCCNTTTGAGAAGCGGTTCTATGCCGGTGGTGCCAACGGTGTGCGCGGCTGGGCGGTCAGAACGCTCGGTCCGGGTTCGTTTGATTCGCGCAACTCGGTGACTGACTTCATCAATCAGTGTGGCGACATTCGCCTGGACCTGTCGATGGAATATCGCGCGAAGCTGTTTTGGGTGTTTGAGGGCGCGGCGTTTGTCGATGCCGGCAATGTGTGGACCATCCACAACTATGAAAATCAGCCGGGCGGAATGTTTCATTTCAACACCTTCTGGAAACAGATTGCTTTGGCCTACGGCCTTGGCATACGCATGGATTTCAGCTACTTTTTGCTGCGATTCGACCTGGGCGTGAAGGCCTATAACCCGGCTATGAATCAGGAGCGATGGCCGCTGATTCATCCCCGCTGGGGGCGCGACACGGCATTTCATTTCTCGGTCGGCTACCCGTTTTGAGAGTGGCGGATCTAAGGAATTTAAGAAGAATAATGAATTTAAAGATTTGACGATATGTTAGTTATATTTGATCTTGACGGCACGTTGCTTAATTCGATAGCCGACCTTGCTGAGGCGGCAAACTTTGCGCTGCGCGACAATGGCTATCCGCAACATTCACCGGCGGCTTATCCCTATTTCGTTGGCAACGGGGTGACTCGCCTGCTTGAGCGTGTGCTGCCGGAAGATGCGCGCACTCCGGAAAATCTGGAGCGTATGCATGATAGTTTCCTTAAATATTATAATGAGCATCTGACCACCCACACTCGCCCCTATCGCGGCATAGAGGATTTGATTCACCGCCTGCGCGAGAATGATATAGCCATAGCTGTTGCATCCAACAAATATCAGGAGGCAGTCAGCAAACTGATTGACCATTTCTTTGGCGATGATGAGTGGGCGGCCGTTTGGGGCCACCGAGAGAATATGCCTGTGAAGCCCGACCCGTCGATTGTGTTTGGAATTCTTTCGGAGTATCCAACGGAGAAGGCGCAGGTGATCTACGTTGGCGATTCGGGTGTGGATATGGACACGGCCCGCCGCGCCGGAGTGACCTCGGTGGGCGTAACCTGGGGTTTCCGCACAGAGCAGGAGCTGCGCGACCATGGCGCCGACTATGTGGTCAACACTCCGGCCGAAATTCTGCTGCTTGCGCTGAAAGCAAAGGGAGGCGAACCTCTGAGCTGATTGTCAGGGGTTAGCCCGCAGTGTTTCCGGCAGCGTCATGGCCTTCATAGGCGCGCAGTCGGCGGACGATGTGCAGTGTCAGGGGGAGGATTGCGATTTCGTAGGCCGTTTTCAGCAGGGTTTGTGTCAGAATCAGCGACCCGATGACGGGCCAGGGGAGCGTTCCGGCAAAAGCAATCGGGAAGAAGATTACGGAGTCGATGCCCTCGCCCCAGAGCGTAGAGACGATGGCGCGAAGCGAAAAGCCGCGCGAGCCTTCGCGGCCCGACTTCATGCGGGCCATGACATAAGCATTGGCCATTGATCCGCAGAGAAATGCTCCGAATGAAGCCACCAGAATGCGGGGCACTGCTCCGAAAATGAGCTGCATGGCCTCCTGCCCTGTCCATTGCGCGTCGCCCGGAAGCCAAAGGCCGAGCTGAAGCAGGAGGCAGACGAGGAGATTCATGGCAAAGCCGGTCCAGATGACAAATCGGGCCGATCGGAAGCCATAGATTTCAACGATGCAGTCGGAGATAACGTAGGAAATGGGGAAAGTGACAACTCCGGCCGTGATGGTGAACGCACCGATGGCCACGGTTTTGATTTCCATCAGATTCGACACAATCAGGCAAACGCAAAAGAGCACCGCCATTACGAGAAACGTTGGCGAAAAGCGTGCGCGCGGCCCGACGGCAGCGTCGGTTGGAGCCTGATTGGAACTGTGAGAGGAGTTGGCGTCGGTCGACGCAGAGCCGGTCGGCCGACCGGCTTCAGGGTGGAGTAAAGGTTGTTTCATGTTCTTGTTTTTTACGAGGTAGCAAGCACTCGGTGTGAATGGATAATTCTATTTTCCTGAGAAAGGATTATTTAATTTTCCTGAGAATGGACTATTCTTTTTTCAAAAGCGACAAATAAACATCAGCCGTCTGCCGCGCAATCTTCTCCCAATCATACGCCTCCAGATCGTAGGTGCGGGATGAGGGTGATTTCATTTTCTCTGTTATTTTGGCTGCCAGAGCTTCAACATTTCCTGTGGGGAAGAAGTCGGAAGGATTCAGGCAGTCGAGTTGATTTGCCGGAATGTCGCTCGCAATGGTGTCGAGGTCATAGCTCATGGCTTCAAGGAGCGAGAAGGGGAGGCCTTCATGATAGGATGGAATGACGAACAATGCAGCATTTGACATCAACTGATTCATTTTCTCGCCACGGATGAATCCGGTGAGAACTACCCCGGCTTGGCGAGCTTCGGCTTTGAGCTGTTCGGAATAATCGTCGGGATGATCGGCATCGCCGGCAATGGCAAGTTTATAGTCGGTGGGCTGCAGCCGGCGATAGGCTGCGATGAGGTCATGGAAGCCTTTTTCTTTAACGAAGCGTCCAACGGCCACAATATATTTGCCGGGTTGAAGCCCGAGGGAGGTGATATAGTCGGTCGATTTTGATTTCTTCGGTCGGGAAACGCCGTTGTAAATGAGTGTTGAGTCGGTGCGGCCGTAATTGTCGGATAGGATTCCGGCGATTACTTTGGATATCACGATCACCCGGTTGCTGAACCGAGTGCCGAGGCGTTCACCGGTGCGTAGCATCCAACGGGCAAGGCGACCCCATTTCTGCCGGTCGTAGTCAGGTCCGTGATTGGTCATGACCACGGGCAAGCCGAGTAGTCTGGCGAACGGTACGAGCAGTGCGGGGCCTATGGCATGGATGTGGACAACGTCGGGGTTGAGCTTTCGCGCACGAAGGATGGCCAGGAAGGTGTGGACAATGGCTTCAAAACTTTTTTTTCGGGGAGCATAGACGTCGATGAGCTTCACACCTTTATATTCTGCGATGCGGTTGTCTTCAGAGATGTAGGGGGTGCGGCGAATGACGGTCACTTCATGGCCAAGCGCAACGAGGCGTGGGTAGAGCTCCTGACAGTGGGTCTCTACGCCACCCTGGATTTCGGGGATTCCTCGAGTGCCTGTGACGACGATACGCATTTCCGTTGTTGTTGCTATTGTTGACGTCCCAAATTGCCTTGCGCGGGGTCCTGACCCACGTCACACCATTTTTTGTCGAGGCATGCAGGGCGTCCGAGCAGTGAGCGCAGCTTGTTTTTGACGGCCCATTTCAAGGGATACTTGATGTATTTGTGCATCACGGGGGAGGCTGTGCCCACCATCCAGCAGTTTTTCGGACATTTGCGCACTTGCTCGCGGACACGCTGAGCCTGCTCGCTGTTCCAGATTGTGGTGAAGTCGGCGTTGTGGATATTTCCCATCGATTCAAGCCAAAACTTTTCCTCCATGCCGTTGCAGGGATACACCTCACCCCAGGGGTCGATGAAGAAGTTGGTTGTGCCCGCTTCGCAGGGAAGCATGCGGCGATTGCCGTCGATATAGTTTATCAGGCCCATGTTGAAATAGGCTCTGAACCACGACTTGGGGTGATGTTCTTTGAGCTGCCATTCGATGAGTTGCTCGAAATCTTTGCACACGGTGTCGCGGTTGGTGATGACGTTGTCGTGTTTATGGAAGTAGAATGAGTTGTGGAAGGCAGCGGTAGCAAATTCAAGCCCTAGGCGGCGGCTGAGCTGATAGAGCTCAAGCATGTCGCTGGAGTTGTTGTTGGACACGGTGCATCCGAAACCGATGTCTTTCAGACCCATTTCTTTGAGTTTGAGTAAGGTGCGGTAGCCTTTTTCAAAGCCGCCTTCGCGTCCGCGGAGCTCATCGTTTTTGTCTTTCAGACCTTCGATTGAGATGCGGATGCCGATGTTTGGAAATTTGCGTGCGAGGTCAATGACGCGGTCGTCAAACCATCCGGAGGTGGAGATGACGATGCGGTCAGTGTGTTTGTAACATTCTTCAACGATCTCAGCCAAATCCTCGCGGATGAAAGGCTCACCACCTGTCAGATTGATAAATTTCAATCTGGGAAGTGATTTGAGATCAGACGCCTTAATCTCTTCCTTCCTATCCGTGGGATTCTTCCAGATGTTACACATCTTGCAGCGCATCGGGCAGCGGTAAGTCAGGATTATTGAAGCGTCGGTTGGAACGGATTGAGTCATAGCAACGTAATATGAAATGTGAAGTCCATCAACGGACCAATCTATACAATAAACGGCAATCGCCCGCTTTTATTATAGTCATGCCGAATCAAATTATCCACATATAATTGTGAACACTTTGTCGACTGTCTGGCCTTTGAGGAGCTGCTTGAGCTGGCTGCGGGTCATCTTGCCTGAGCGGAGCGAGAGCAGCAGGGCGGCGTTGTCGGCGTTGATAGCGTTTTCGAGGTCGGAAACGTTGGCCGGATCGGGTACTGAGACAATCACATAGTCGTTGGTCTGCAGGGCTTCGGTTATCTGACGCCGGGTGTCGGGGGTGAGAATGGCGTCGTTGTTGTTGAACCCGGTGAGCACTTCGACGTTGCGGCCGATCGAGAGGAGCGTTTCGGCAAATTGCTGACGCATTGTCTCGGTGCCGGGGAGTGCGTTGAAGTAGAGTACGCGGATGTCGGGGTTGGCCGTGATTCGATTGCGCAGGGTGTTGAGGGCTCCGGGCGATTTGGCCACGTTGACTGAATTGGCTTCGATGCCGAGGAACGCAAGGTCCATTGTGTCTTTGACTTTGCGTGAGCACCACATCATCAGCAGGCTCCAGAAGATGCAGCATGCGATTGAGAGGATGAATGTGGCGATGGGCCAGATGAGTTTCTTGAAGATGCCGGCTTCTTTAACGACGTAGGCGGGCTGGAAGACGTAGCCGACGTTGGCCACTGAGTAGAGCTGAAGCACGGCGCTCTCGCGCTGGTTGACGAGGTAGAGATAGAGCTGATTGAGGTTTTCCTTGTCGCGCATGAGGTTGACGAGGTCGAGCTGATAGTCGGGATAGGCGTTAAGTCGATCCTGGGCGGAGGTGGCGAGTCCTTGCTGATGGCGCACATCGGCTTTGGCTTTGGCTATCATCTTGGTAGAGTTTTCGATAATGAGGTCGCGCAGGTCGTCGATTCGTTTGTTGAGGAGCACGAGTGCTTCGTTGTTTTCGGTGGCTGAGCGACGCAGATCGCGACGGGCCTGAATGGCGCCGTTGATGGCTTCGATGTTGGGGTCGCTGAGGCTTTCCATCTGGGGGATGAGGATGTCGTCGCCGAGTCGGTTGCGAAGCAGGTCGAGCACGGTTTCATAGTAGGCGATATTGTAGTTGGCGGTGCGGATTTCGCGCTTTGTGCCAACGGCGTCCTCTACGAGCAGTCCGAGTTCGGAGTCAACGCCCATCAGTTCGTTTTTCTTCTGATATTCTTTTACATCCTGTTCCGACTGCTGGAGGGCTTTGAACGTTTCGGCTATGCGCTCGTCGTAGTATTGAATGGAGTTTTTGGAGGTTTCGTGGAGACGTTCGCGGCGTTTGGAGTTGTATTCACCCATGACGGCGTTGATTGTGGCCATGCCGAGCTGAGCATTGTCGCATGAGTAGTCAAGGGAGATGATGTCGGCCATCTTGTCGGGGGTGTCGAGCATCACTTGCTTGTAGAGGTCGGTCGCGGCGAGTTCGTTGCCGGTCACTGTGACATTCACCTGGGTGTAGGGGTTATGGTCAAAGTCGTTGCCGGCGAGAATCTGATAGGATCCGTAGGGGGTCTTGAGATCGTAGGGGAGTGTGACTCCTTTTGCTTCGGTCAGGAGGGTTTTGAAGAAGCCTTTTGTGGCGCGGATGTCAACTTTTCCACCTTCGAGGAATTTGATTTTGATGTTGAACGCGGCATTGAGTGTGTCGAACTGTTCGGCCGGGGCTTCTACGCGCACGGGAAGGTCTTGATAAAGGCGTGATTTTTTGCCTTCGGCATTCTTGGCGATGTAGACTCGGTTGAGGTTGAGGGCACGAACGGTGCGGAGGAACACGTCGTGGCTGCCAAGAATCATGAGTTCGTTGTTGACGGCGGTGCCTGAGAAGCCGCCCACGGAGAAGGTGCGCATCATCTGCTGCAAACCTCCGGCGCGGGAGTCAGGTTCGGCGGAATTGTCGCCAATGAGCACTTCGCCATTGATTTCATATTTTGTGAGTCGGGAGAATCCGAACCAAGCGCCGGCGGCAGTGAGTAATACGGTACCGGCAATGAGAAGCCAACGCCATTGCATGGCGGCGCGCCAAAATCGGCGGAGGTCAAGTGTAGACTCTTCTTTTTCCATTTTTATATTTTTTGTTTGTTTATACAGAGGGTGTTAGTGTTTGAAAGACGTTCACTTTGCTTTAATAATCTGCCTTTAGCGCAGACAATGCCAAGTAATGACATGACTATTAGGCCTCCGGTTTGAGTGAAAGTCGTTCCGGTAGTTGATTCTACTAGAATAAATATAATAGAGATGCTTCCGGTTGTGAATAGCGGTCGATATAAGTTAGGGTTTGTACGAATCATTATTCGCAGATAGCTGTATATGTAGACCCAAAAATATATGAATAGCAATAGTCCAACAAATCCATATTGTGCTAATGAGGGGAAAAAGGCATCACAGATGAAGTAAGGTTGATTTGGAGATAGTCCGTGAACGTTATTAATTCCGTACTCATAGTAAACTAAGGAGTAGTTCTCGCCCGAAGCAAAAGTTGCAAAAGAGGCAAGGCCGGTTCCGAACGGAAAATGATCCAAAAGAATCAGGCCACCAGTCATGTATAGAACCGGCCGGGCAAAAGATTCAATCGTTGATAAGTCGAATGAGTCGGTGTCTCCTTGTATAAAGTAGTAATTAATCTTATTCCATGTTGCGCCAAGAACCAACAGGCATAAGATAATTAAAATCAGAATATGTTTGTAGTTGAGGTTTCGACAGATACCAGGCTTATAAAATAAAAGGAGGTATAAAGACAGAATGAATGTTCCGAAAAATTTTGCTTTAAAACCAAATATGCCGACTGCCATCATCGCGATTGATATCCATAGATTTTTATCCGAGATGACGTTGTCGTTTGACAATGAGCAATAATAGAAGAGTAAGCCGGAAATCAGGGCATACATTGAAGGGTATGCGGGGTGAAACATCACGGTTTTAATGACACTCATGCCTAATGCAAAGCAGACTGCAATTATGGAAATATTTATCCAACAGATTATACGAATTAACTTCTTTTCGGGATTTGTGAAACTCGGGCCGATTGCAAAAAGAACGCAAAATGGGATTAATGGCTTCAGTTCAATAATCCAGTCAAGAAGAATGTAGCGCAGGGTGTTGTAAGGAAGATACAGAGAGTAGATGGCATAAATGGAAAGAATGGACATGATAATCCAAAGCAGGCTGTATTTTTTCCAACACCGGTTGATAATGCAATCTGCAAGAGCGATGGCAAGGAAAGAAACGGAAATGAGTTCATCACTATAAGTAATGAAGTTTACACTCGGAATCAAAATGATGACTCCGAATATAATCAGATAACAGCAAATCCGGTTAAGGCTAAGCATCCGAGCTCTGTCTGGGTTTTATTATTTTACGGCAAGGGCGATGACAAGCGAGATGATACTTGCTGAAATGCCTACGATGGTGGAAACGACTGAGAGTTTGTAGGCGTTGTTGGAATTGTATTTCGAGTTATCCTGCTTGATGCCGTTAGGCTCAACGATGATGACGTCGTTGTTTCTGAGCCAGAAGTAGGGCGACTGGGTGATGTTTGAGTTGTGGAGGTCGATGCGGCCATATTCAATGTTGCCGTCGGGGAGTCGGCGCATCACCAGGATGTTGTCGCGGCGGGCATAGTCGGTAAGGTCGCCGCAGTCGCCGAGAGCATTGAGTATGCTGTAGCGGTCGGCGCCGATTCGGATTGTTTTCGGGGCGCCCACTTCGCCGATAACGG
Organism: Bacteroides sp.; assembly: GCA_014801655.1. Taxonomy (GTDB): domain Bacteria; phylum Bacteroidota; class Bacteroidia; order Bacteroidales; family Muribaculaceae; genus Paramuribaculum. Next base: position 6,450 of record JAAVDT010000020.1, on the reverse strand, counting down.
TCACTTTATAGGTGGTGAAGTTGACGGTGATGATAGGGTCTTTGACATATTCCGAGATGCGCTTTGTCAAATAGTCCTTGAGTTCGTAGATGGTCATGCCGGCAACATGAATTTTGCCGAGCACGGGGAAGTCGATGTCACCTTTGTTGTCAATGATATAGGTCTGAACCTGGGGAGTGGAGGCGGTAGTGGTGGTAGAGGGTGCCGCAGGGTTGATTAAGGGGAGATTGAACATGGCAGTTGCTTCGGGGACGGAGGAATTGACTGTAATAGTCAGTTCATTTTCCGGTTCGAGGCGATAGGTATAGTCCTGAGTTTGAAGCACACCGGAAGTTGAGTTCTGAATGTCTTCAAAATATGTCAGGTCATGTTTGGTTTTGCAGGAGGAGATAAGCAGAGTGATGAAAATAGCAAAGATTATTCCGGTTGATTTCATTGTGATAAATTTTAGGGCACTAATCTAAGAAACGTAAAAATGATAATAATATTATATAATTATCATATGAATTAGGAAAAAAATCAGAGGCTATCGTGCATTGTGTTGAATACCAAATAGAAAGCTGGTGAGTTTGAATTTGGAAAAAATATTGGTGCCAAGCCAGTAGGGAATTAGTGTGCCACACAAAATAACGATAGTAGCTCCTATCCAAGCAGATACTAAAAGTGGGTGGAGCATGAACCAATCATATTTATAGAGAATTGCCTTTGCAAGACCTTCAAAAGTTGTGTGAAGTAGATAGATTAAAAAAGAGGAATAGGCAATTGAAAATGTTTGTTGCAATATTTTTTTTGGAGCATATAATCTCCAATAATTTGACAGGGATAAAAACATTGCTATGCCTGAAAAATTAGTTATGAGGAATAAGATAGAGGAGAATCGAAAGCCGGGAGGAAATTGATGCGTTAAAAGAACAGATGCACATAGTATAAAAAATAAAATTGAAATAATTTGCCATCCAGAATTCAAGCGGTTTGTGGTTTTGATATTCATATAGTCTGCTGTTATAGATCCGGCGCAGAAAAACACTAACATGTTTGCCGACTCTTTCAAGCAGAATGTTTCAGGAAGCAGGTGGGAATAGAAATGAAGAGGAATAGACAGAATGAATAGCCAAAATCGGGATGCGGGAGTATGGAATAGAGGTATAATAAGCATCATCCACCATAGAGCCCAGATGAACCAAAGGAAAAAACCGGCAGCCGGGCTGTAGAATATTTCTAAAAATGCGTGGCAGGTGACTGGATTCTCCACAGTCATGGCTCCGGGTGTGAGTAATTTTAAACCGATGATAATAATAGAGACGAACAAATATGGTATCATCAGCCTTTTGAATTTCTTTACAACAAAATGTTTGTAGGATGTCGGACGCCATGTGGCTATATATAGAAACCCGCTTACAAAAACGAATAAAGGCATGTGGAAAAGATATATTACGGATCGCATGATTTCATAACCATGAGGCATGTACGGCGATTGAAAATGTCCAACTACCACCAGGATAATAGCAAATGCTTTTGCTATGTCAATGGTCTCATATCTTAATGTTTTTTTTTGATGCGTGTTCGGGTCCATTCTATAAGTAGTATATACAATAAAACGATATGCAGTTATGGATATTGTGAATCTAAAGCCGAATTTTTGAGATGCTAATTTTGCAATGTCGGTTGTAATTGCTAATTTTGTGAAATAGCAAATCCTAAGCGACCTTTCACATGAGTCATAATATACCGAAAATTATCCATTATTGCTGGTTTGGAGGCAAACCTTTGCCTAAGTCAGCAAAAAAATGCATTGCGTCATGGCGTAAATATTTGCCTGATTATGAGATTAAGGAATGGAATGAATCAAATTTTGATGTAAATGTCATTCCATACACTTCGGAAGCATATAAGGCTGGAAAATACGCTTTTGTGAGCGATTATGCACGTTTTTGGATATTGTATAACTATGGCGGTCTGTATTTCGACACAGATGTGGAGGTTATTAGAAGTCTGGACAAGATAATTGAGTCCGGACCATTTATGGGGTGTGAGTCCACATGTGAAGAGGCAAAGCTTAGAGGTGCGTATATGGCGGTCAATCCGGGTAATGGATTAGCTGCCATTGCGGGTATGCAAGAATACGAGGATATTCTGAAATTGTATTCACGGCTGAATTTTATTAATCAGGATGGCTCTATGAATCTGAAAACCGTTGTGGAATACACGACCGATATGTTGATTGAACGAGGGCTTAAGCAGACAGATGAAGTGCAGGTCGTTGGAGGGTTGACCATATATCCGGTAGATTATTTCTGTCCGATACATGGAGATGCCCGCAAACTTGAAGTCACGGAAAATACGGTATCGATTCATCATTGGGCTGCATCCTGGGTTTCCGGATGGCCGAAATGGCGTGAGCGTATCAAGCAGGTGCTTGGCCCGAGAATAACGCAATGGATCATTCAATGTCGCAAGTGATAGTGTTGTATTAATGGATAAAAGCGAATTAAAGTATGAATCAAATAAAGGTTGGTGCGGTACTTAACTATGTCATCATAGCATTAAACACTATTGTAGGGTTGGCCTACACTCCCTACATGCTGCGTTGTCTTGGACAAAGTGAGTATGGGTTGTATTCGCTGGTGGCATCAATTATTGCTTATTTGACGCTTTTGGATATGGGGCTGGGAAACGCAATCGTAAGATATACTGCGAAATACAGAAGCCAGGGGAGGGAGTCCGAACAATGGAAAATGTTCGGTATGTTCATCGTCGTGTATAGTATCATTGGATTGATTGCATTTTTGGGTGGTCTGGGATTGTATTTTAATGTTGATGTGTTGTTTGAAAACACCATGTCTTTATCGGATCTCAGTCAGGCTAAGACCATGATCATACTTTTGGTAATCAATCTGGCTATCACATTTCCGATGAGCGTATTTGGCTCTATTATAACTGCCTACGAAGATTTCATTTTTCAGAGGTTGGTCAATATATTCAGAATCGTATTGTCGACGATTGTTCTTGTGGCGGTGCTGAAACTGGGATTTCGAGCAGTGGCGCTTGTTGCCGTTCAGAGCGTGTTCAATATTCTGACCCTGATAATAAATTATGTTTATTGTATGCGCAAACTGAAAATCAAGATAGAGTTTTCAAGGGTCGATAAGGGTTTTGTTAAGGAAATCGGGATTTACTCTTTCTGGATATTCCTTAACGCGATTATGGATAAAATATACTGGGGGACGGGACAGTTTGTTCTCGGTGCGCTGATTGGAACTGTGGCTGTTGCCGTTTTTTCGGTTGCGATTACTCTTCAGCAGATGTATATGTTGTTCTCAACGTCGATTATTAGTGTGATGTTGCCTAAAATGACGGCGATAGTTACCCGGAACAATGAAGATCGGGAAATTTCAAATCTATTTGTCAAGACGGGGCGAATACAGTTTTTGATTATTGCATTGGTGCTGACCGGATTCGTGGTTTTTGGCAGGGGATTTGTCAGCGTTTGGGCCGGTCCGGAATATGGCGAGTCTTATGTGATAACTTTGATTTTCTTTTTTGCGCTTTTAATTCCATTGATTCAGAATTTGGGGATTATTATATTGCAGGCCCGAAATCAGATGAAGTTCCGGTCGCTGCTTTATTTGGGCATTTCGTTTGCGAGTCTCATCGCTCAGGTGATTTTGTCGCGCGTAATGGGTCCTTTGGGTTGCGCGATAGCAATCGGAGGCGCATTGTTGATTGGGCAAGGTCTGATAATGAATATATATTATTCAAAACGACAGAATCTTGATATTGCGGCATTTTGGTCAGAGATCTGCAAAATGTCACCTGTGCCACTGCTCATGATGATTGGAGGACTGGCAACCTGGCCATATTTTAATTATTCAAATCCATCGACGCTGTTTGTCGGGATTGCGGTTTATCTGGTGGTTTATATTCCGTTACTTTATTTGTTCGGAATGAATGACTATGAAAGGGGCTTGATCAGACAGTCGTTTCGTGCTGTCGCTTTGAGACTGGGAAGCAAGAAATGAAGAGAATATGATAAATATTGTAGATAAACAAGATTGTGTTGGATGCAGTGCCTGTGTCTCGGTCTGTCCAAAAAAATGTATATCCTTTGAGGAAGATGACGAAGGTTTTTTGTATCCGAAAGTCAACGAATCTTTATGCGTGAATTGTGGCCTATGCGACAGGGTTTGCCCGGTAATCCAATCCGGAGAACAGCATAGGCCGATTGATGTATTTTCCGCAAAAAACGAAGATAGCGATGTCTTGATGCAATCTTCTTCCGGTGGTGTGTTTTATGCCATGGCGCGCAAGGTGATTGAAGATGGCGGTGTAGTGTTTGGGGCGCAGTTTGATGATGCGCAGGTTGTTGAACACAGCTACACTGACACTATCGACGACTTAAAACGTTTTCAAGGCTCTAAGTATAGCCAGAGTGTGATGGGAGGCTCGTTCACATCGGTAAAGAAGTTTTTAGATGCCGGACGCAAGGTTATGTTTACCGGAACACCGTGTCAGGTTGCCGGATTGCGTCTTTATCTCAGAAAGGACTATGGTGATTTATTATTGTTGGTTGACGTTATTTGTCACGGCGTGCCGAGTCCGCTTGTCTGGAGAAAATATTTGGACATGGTGGCAGAGAAACAAGGAGGCTCCGGGGCTAAGATAAAAAAAGTTACTTTCAGAGATAAGCGTCTTGGGTGGGAAAACTATGGAATGGCGATTTCATTCGGTGGTGATTCCGCTCCAACAGAATATTTTGAGAATCATGAGCATAATATATTTATGCGAGGTTTCCTGAAAAATTTTTATTTGCGACCCTCTTGTTTTGCCTGCCCGGCAAAAGGAGGACGTGCGGGAAGCGATGTGACACTTGGCGATTTTTGGGGGATAAAACAAGTGGCGGAGTGTGACCACGATGATAAGGGCGTTTCAGTGTTATTGATTCATACCGACAAAGGCGCTCGTGCGGTAAATAACTGTGGCGTATCGCTGAAGAAGTCGGATTATGAATCGGCATTGAGGTATAATAGTGCTATCTCAGAGTCTGTTCCATCCACAAAGTGGCAAAAGTGTTTTTGGCGGGAGTGGCAGCGCAAGGGCGTTGAAGCGATTGAATACACTCTGAAAAAGTCAAATCCGTGTATATTAAAAAGAGCCTGGCGAAAGTTGGGAAGAATTGTCAAACGCATTTTGAAATAAGATAGAGATATGAAAATAGGAATCGTAACGCAACCCCTGCGTTATAATTATGGCGGATTGCTTCAAAACTTTGCCTTACAGACTGTATTAAAGAGACTTGGTCATCAACCCGTCACGATTGATTATTTTGCCTCTGCGTCTGTTTTTCAATACATTAAATCAACGGTGAAGTCATTGTTGTTATATTGCCTGCCAAGTCGCAGACGTCGGTTTATACCCCTGCATCCGAAAAGAGAGAAGGCTGTTTTTGACGACTTTGTTAATTCGCATATAGATAAGACCGGCTATGTCTATAGTTATCGCCAGTGGCAGATTGCCGGTTTTGATGCTGTAATCACAGGGAGTGATCAGGTCTGGAGACCAATTTTCAACAAAGATTTGAAGGATATGTATCTATGGTTTGTGAAGGACCCCAAGATTATAAAAATAGCCTATGCAGCTTCTTTTGGAACGTCGGATCGTGAATATTCCATAAAAGAAATCTCTCAATGCAAAAAGGCAGCAGAGTTAATTGATGCGGTATCGGTAAGGGAACAATCAGGTGTTGAACTGTTTGACTATTATTTTAATCGAGAGGCTGTCGTAACACTTGATCCCACGTTGTTGCTTGAAGCAGACGATTATATACGCTTGATTAAGGAACCGGACAGCCGGGAAACGCATTTTTTATGGAGCTACATTTTGGACTCCGATTCTATTGACAATGAGATGTTGCAGCGAATTGTCAATAATATGTCGCTTGATGAATATAAAAAAGCGGCTGAAGGTGATGACGATATGTCGCCATGCAAATGGTTGGCTATGTTCAGGGATGCGAAACTTGTGGTGACGGATTCGTTTCATGGAACGGTTTTTTCTATTATTTTCCGAAAACCTTTTGTCACAATTAATAATACATGGAGAGGCTCGGCTCGCATATATTCTTTGCTAAAGGGACTCGGCCTGGAGTCGCGAATTGTAGAGAATGGAAGTGAAGAAGCGATAATGAGAGTCGCCGGTGAGAAAATTGATTGGGATTTGGTTGAAACTATACTAAATAAAAAAAGAGAGTTCGCTATTGAATTTTTACAAAACAGTTTGAAGAAACGAAAATGTTGAACCACAAGGTCAGTGTAATTATACCGATATATGGCCAGGAAAAATATATCGAACGGTGTGCTCGTTCGCTTTTCGAGCAATCGCTGAAAAGCATAGAGTATATATTTGTGGATGATTGTACTCCGGATAATAGCATAGATATACTTGAAAAAGTGG
>JAAVDT010000019.1 GCA_014801655.1 Bacteroides sp. | reverse complement strand
TCGCCTGAGAATCGGATATTTTGGAAAAATCCACAAAAATCTGTTGCCTGAAAATTATCCGAAACTCAGAACTCAGAAAAAGGAGGCTGCGACGTAAACCTTAATTACGACACAGCCTCTTTTGTATAATATAAGGTTAAAAAGATGGCATCCACGCCTGAAGTCATGTATAGGAAGAATTTTTTATTTTTATATTTCATTTCGCCAAATTCTCGCAAAGTGGGGGCGGAGATGTTGTAATTTTGTCGGTGTATTTTAGAAACCTGCTTAATGTTATTTGATTATGAAAAACACAGTTAAAACCATCACTCTTACCATCGACGAGCTTAACAATATCGTAAACGATTCTGCGTCAGGCAATGTTGAAGCCGCTAAAAATTTCATTGCCACAAAAATCGAAGAAAAAGCCGAACGTCTTGCCCGTCAGCGCGAACTTCGCCGCCAGCGCAAGCAGCAGAAAAAGGCCGCAAAATCTGCAGCTGAGTACTCCGAGTACTCTGAAAACTCCCCCAAAACAGTTTATCTTCCGCTCAATAAGGAACTTGCCAAGTGTATTCTATGGTTCAATAATCGCCGCGATGCCTTGAAATCAAATATGCGCCGCATTGTCCGCGAAATTGCCCGCAGCGGCGGCGATTCCTCTACTCTCTCAACCATCGAGGATGCGATGAATCTACTACTGCAAATCAGCTCCGAAGCAGCCGAAGCCGCACACAACCACCTTCACGCCAAATACTATCTCCGCCCTGTGGCAGTCAAAATCAGCATCCCCGCCGAATCAAATCTGCATTAAAAATGGACACGTTTGTGGCTTCAAACGATGGCGAAGACAGATTGAAGAGTCGTCGGAGACGACGTGACCTCCTTAAGCCCCGGCATAAGGGAGGTTGCCGTCAGGCCACCGACCGTGCCGGGGACTGCAAGACGCAGCGAAGCCCTGAACCGTTTGGAATCAGGGCTTCGATGTGTAGCGGGACCGAGAATTGAACTCGGGACCTCCGGGTTATGAATCCGACGCTCTAACCAACTGAGCTATCCCGCCATTTCGTTTTTGCAGTGCAAAGGTAGGCGTTTTTATTGGAACTGCCAAATATTTCTGCAACTTTTTTCAGCAAAAATATTTCGCAATGCGCCCGCAATCATGGCGACAAACGATATATCAGCGACTTAGCGTCAGACAAAAAATTATGGCTCTTTTCAGATTTCGCCTTTCAGCTCCTCACACCATTCTTTGATTTTCGTGTCGGTGAGGTCTTCATGGTTAGTGTTGTCGATGAGCAGACCAACGATTTTGCCGTCGACTTCCGCGCCGGTGTGGTTAAATTCAAAGCCATAGGTGTTGTAAATGCCGATGGGCTGAGCTTCGGTTGCCGCCATGCGACGATACATTTCGCCGACGCCGTTGCAGAATGTGTCGGACATCGAATCGTCGCCACATCCGAAGTAAGCAATCTTTTTGCCGCGAAGCATCAGGGTCGATGCGCCATCAATGAAGTCGTGCATATCGCCCTGCATGTCGCCATCGCCCCAGGTGCTGCACCCGAGCAAAACGGCTTCATAGTCGCCCAAATCGGAGGGAGCGGCCGATGCCACATTCTTCACATCTTCGTCAGCCACGCCGAGTTCTTTAGCTATCTTTTTGGCCACCAGGGCTGTGCTGCCGGTAGTAGTTCCGTAGAAAATACCAATCTTTTTCATATTGAGAGTTGTTTATATAGATACATTTCAGAAATGATAACAGTCATTGTTCTGCATTGAAAACGCCCGATGAATCAAAATGGTTCAGATTTGTCCCACGGCAATTGGAGGTCATAATTACAAAAAATGAAAAAAGTTGCTTTTTAGATGAAAAATATTTCGCCGTGCTATTTTATAATGTGAATAGAATTAGTAAATTTGCACTTTCAAAACGTAAATTCCTTAAAACAAAAGCTAAATGACAGAATTAAGACCAATCAAGACAGCATTAATCTCTGTATATCATAAAGACGGCCTCGACAGCATCCTCTCAATGCTCCATGCCGACGGTGTGAAATTCCTCTCCACCGGAGGAACAAAATCTTTCATCGAAAGCCTCGGCTATCCCTGCCAAGCTGTTGAAGATCTGACCTCTTACCCCTCGATTCTCGGCGGTCGTGTCAAGACTCTCCACCCGAAGGTGTTCGGCGGCATTCTCAACCGTCGCGAAAACGAAGGCGACAAAGCTCAGATCGCGCAGTATGAGATTCCCGAAATCGACCTCGTGATCGTTGACCTCTATCCCTTTGAAGCTACAGTGGCCAGCGGAGCCGACCACGCCGACATCATTGAAAAAATCGACATAGGCGGCATTTCGCTGATTCGCGCCGGCGCAAAGAACTATCGCGACGTGATCATCGTGGCTTCAAAAGCCCAGTATGCTCCCCTTGCCGAAATGATTGGCAAAAACGGCGCACAGTCATCGCTCGAAGATCGCCTCTTCTTCGCCAAAGAAGCATTCAAGGTTTCCTCGGGGTATGATTCAGCCATCTTCAACTACTTCGACAACTTCTGCCAGACAGCTCCCGAAGCGCTCCGCGTGGCTCTCGACGACAAGAAGCCCCTCCGCTATGGCGAAAACCCCCACCAGAACGGTGCGTTCTTCGGCAAGTTCGACGAACTGTTCGAGCAGCTTCATGGCAAAGAAATATCTTACAACAATCTGCTCGACATCGACGCAGCCGTGTCGCTGATGGCTGAGTTCGCAGAACCCACATTTGCTATTCTCAAACACAACAACGCCTGTGGCTGCGCTACCCGCCAGACCATTCTCGAAGCATGGACCGACGCTCTTGCAGGCGACCCCGTGTCGGCATTCGGTGGCGTGCTTATCGCCAACCGCCCCATCGACAAAGATGTGGCAGAAGAAATCAACAAGATTTTCTTTGAAGTGATCATCGCTCCCGAATACACCGAAGAAGCTCTTGCCGTTCTCTTCCAGAAGAAAAACCGCATTGTGCTCCGTCAGCTCAAGGCTCTCGACACAACCATGCAATATCGCTCGGTGCTCAACGGCGCACTGGTTCAGCAGCGCGACCTCGCGGTTGAAACTCCCGCCGACCTCACCGTAGTGACCAACGAAGCTCCCACCGCCCAGCAGGTTTCCGATCTGCTTTTCGCCAACAAAATCGTGAAGCATAGCAAGAGCAACGCCATCGTGCTTGCTAAAAACGACATGCTCCTCGCCTCAGGCATCGGTCAGACCTCGCGCGTCGACGCTCTGCGCCAGGCCATAGCAAAAGCCCGCTCATTCGGCTTCGACCTCCAGGGCAGCGTGATGGCTTCCGACGCCTTCTTCCCCTTTGCCGACTGTGTTGAGATTGCCCACGAAGCAGGTGTGACAGCCGTGATTCATCCGGGCGGCTCAATCCGCGACCAGGAAAGCGTGGACTATTGCAACGCAAACGAAATGGCAATGGTCAAGACCGGAATCCGCCACTTCAAACACTAAGCCCCGACTTTACATCAAATTTACATATCACATTCCCCCACCTCATATTATATATATAAACAAAAATGGGAAGACTATTTTCTTTCACAAAAGAAATTGCGATTGACCTCGGAACGGCCAATACCATCATAATCCACAATGACAAAATCGTCATTGACGAACCCTCAATCGTGGCAATCGACTTGCGCACCGGCAAGCCGGTGGCCGTCGGCGAAGAAGCCCAGCGGATGTATGGTAAAGAACCCGAAAACATCCGCACCATCCGTCCGCTTCGCCAGGGCGTGATTGCCGACTTCAACGCCGCAGAAATGATGATTCGCGGTCTCGTTCATAAAGCCAGCTCAAAAAGCCGCTGGTTCAACCCCTCGATGAGAATGGTGGTCGGCATCCCATCCGGATCGACCGAAGTTGAAATCCGAGCCGTGCGCGACTCATCGGAGCATGCCGGTGGACGCGACGTCTACTTGCTCTACGAACCGATGGCGGCCGCTCTCGGCATCGGCCTTGACGTAGTTGCCCCGGAGGGCAACATGGTCGTTGACATAGGCGGTGGTACGACTGAAATCGCCGTGATTTCGCTCGGCGGCATCGTGTCCAACAAATCCATCCAGGTGGCCGGCGACGACCTGACCAACGACATTCGGGAACACATGCACCGAGTGCACAACGTCCGCGTGGGCGAGCGCACTGCCGAACTTATCAAGATAAATGTTGGCTCCGCTCTGACCGACCTTGAGAATCCGCCGGCCGACTACATTGTCCATGGCCCCAACGTCATGACATCGCTCCCCATGGAAGTGCCCGTGTCATATCAGGAGATTTCACACTGCATCGAAAACACCATTTCGAAAATCGAAAAGGCCGTTCTCGAAGCCCTCGCACAGACTCCCCCCGAGCTCTATGCCGACGTTGTTAAAAACGGCATCTACCTTGCCGGCGGCGGCGCACTGCTCCGCGGCCTCGACAAACGTCTGACCGACAAAATCGGCATCCAGTTCCACATTGCCGAAGATCCCCTTCTGGCTGTGGCAAAAGGCACCGGTGTGGCCCTGAGAAACATCAACAACTTCTCATTCCTTATCCGCTAAAAAATTACGTTTGACAATGGTCAGGCAATAATGCCGCTCAGCCGGCATTATTGTCTTTGACCTATTGTGTCGGCATACGTNTTTATCAGNACTTACTCTCATCATCGCTCATCTCTTGGCTGAAAAAGTAAAATGAACAACCTGTTGTTTTATTTGATGAAATGGCGCCCATGGATTCTGTTTGCAATCTATGTGGTGGTGAGTTGCAGTCTGCTTTTTGAGCAGAANCCCTATCAGCACTCCGTCTATCTGACTTCGGCCAACTCCGTAGCCTCCGGCGTCTACAATGCCTCGGCAAATGTCAGAGGCTATTTCAATCTTCGNGAAATCAACGACGATCTGCAGCGCCGCAACGCCGAGCTCGAACTTGAAATGCTCCGGCTGAAGGACCGCATCACCCGATTTGAGGAGATGGAAATTGCCGGAAAGGAATCGNCCGACAGCATTTTCGGACGCTACGATTTCATCGTTGCCCATGTGATCAACAACAGCGTGAACCGCCCCCACAACTATATNACNCTCAACAAAGGCGCGCTCGATGGCGTGAAGCCTGAAATGGGTGTGATTGACCGCAACGGCATCGTTGGCAAAGTCAACGTTGTGGGTCCCCACTCGTCGCGTGTGATTTCGCTGCTCAACAGCAACCTGCCGATTTCGTGTAAAATCAAAGGCACCCAGCAGGTCGGATCNCTCGTGTGGGACGGAAACGACAGCCGTGTGGCCCTGCTGCGCGANCTTCCCCGCCACTCNACATTCCACAAAGGCGACACCATCATCACCAGCGGCTANTCGACCACCTTCCCCGAGGGTGTGCCCGTCGGTGTGATCATGGGNGAGAAGAAAGACTATGACGACAATTTCTTCACACTCAATGTCAAACTCTTCACCGATTTCTCTAAGCTGAGCANAGTGAAAGTGGTGATTGACAACATGACCGACGAGCTCCNCGAAGTTGAAGAAGANGCCGACGAAAAGATAAACAAAAAGAAATAAACAGCAAGCAGACATGAACAGATCGGCTATTTCACTCATTGTGTGGACTGTGATACTGATACTCGCCCAGGTGTTGGTGTTCAACCACGTGTTTCTGTTTGGCTTCGCGCTGCCCCTTGTGTTTATCTACACTCTGATTAAGCTCCCCATGTCGATGTCGAAAGAATGGCANTTTACCATTGCCTTTCTGCTCGGACTCATCATCGACATATTNTCCGACACTCCCGGACTGAATGCTCTCGCCTCCACCGTCACGATTGCTTTGCGTCGCCCCGTCATCCGGCTCTATGTGCTCCGCGACGAAGAGCTTTCCGACCAATATCCGGGANTGAAAACATTTGGAGGTTTCACATTCTTCAGATATGTGCTCACATTCTGCCTCCTCTATTGCGCCATCGTGTTCNCGGTCGAAGACCTCTCTTTCGCCCACCCCGAGCGGCTGCTCCTGCGCATTGTGTGCAGCACAATCCTTACGTCACTGCTGATTCTCGGAATCGATAGCTTAAACGTGCAAAAAAGTGAGAAAAGACTATAACTTAGAAAAACGAAAATATGTAATAGGTGCTCTNTTGTGCCTTCTGGTCGGCATTTACATTTTCAGGCTCTTCAACCTTCAGGTGGTTGACAGCAAATACAAAGATGATGCCGACTCCAATGCGTTCATGCGCAAATCAATCTACCCCTCCAGAGGTATAATCTATGACCGCAACGACAATGTGGTGGTGTTCAACCGCCCGGCCTACGANGTGATGCTCATTCCGCGCGACGTCCAGGAATTCGACACCCTCGACTTCTGCTCCACCATTGGCCTGACNACTCAGCAGCTCCGCCAGCGATTCCACGACATGCAGGACCGCCGGCTCAATCCNGGATATNCAAAATACACACCGCAGACCCTCCTGACCCACCTCACGGCCGAAGACTACGGCAAGCTCCAGGAAAAACTCTATCGCTTCCCCGGATTCTACATCCAGCAGCGAATACTCAGAGAATACAACTACGATTGCGCAGCCAACGTGCTCGGCAACATCCGCGAGGTGTCGCCCGACGACATTAAGCGCGACAACTACTATTCTCGCGGCGACTACACCGGCGACCTCGGTGTCGAAAAAAGCTATGAGCGATATCTGCGCGGCGAAAAAGGAGAGGAGATTCTGATCCGCGATGCCAACNGTCAGATTCAGGGCCGCTACATGGATGGNGCCCACGNCAAGAAGGCCGTTTCCGGACGCAACATCAAGCTGAGCATCGACATGGAGCTTCAGAAATATGCCGAGCAGCTGATGAGAAACAAAATCGGAGCCGTCGTTGCAATCGAGCCGCAGACAGGCGAAGTGCTCGCCATGGTCACCAGCCCCTCCTATGATCCCTCGCTGCTCGTGGGACGTGATCGCGGAAAAAACTACAAAATGCTCCGCGAAAATCCCTATAAGCCACTTCTCGACCGATCCATTCAGGGTGCCTACCCTCCCGGCTCCACNTTCAANCCCGCCCAGGGTCTCATCTTCCTGCAAGAAGATATCATCTCACTCTCCACNGCCTATCCCTGCTATCGCGGCTACATCAACGGCGGCCTGCGCGTGGGCTGCCACGGCCACGGCTCCCCCATTGCTCTCAAGCCCGCCCTGCAGACCTCCTGCAACGCTTATTTCTGCTGGGGTTTCAAAAACATGATTGACCGCAAAAGNAAATACGGATCTGCCGCNAAGGCCTTTGAAGTCTGGAAAAACTATCTCGTGGAGCTCGGCTACGGCTATAAGCTCGGCATCGACATTCCCGGCGAAAACCGNGGATTCATCCCCAACGCCAACACCTACAACAAAGCCTACGGCGAAGATCACTGGAGCGCCAACTCCATCATCTCCGTGTCCATCGGCCAGGGCGAAATCATGGCCACTCCCCTTCAGATTGCCAATCTGGGAGCCACCATTGCCAATCGCGGCTGGTACGTNACGCCCCATGTTGTCAAGGAGATTCAGGACACCGTGATGGAAAGCCAATATCTCGACCGNCATTCACCCCCCATCCGCAAAGACCACTTTGAATCNGTGGCCGAAGGCATGCGCATGGCCGTGACCGGAGGCACCTGCCGCCTCGCCAACCTCCCCGACATCGAAGTGTGCGGCAAGACCGGTACAGCCCAGAACCCCCACGGCCGCGACCACTCAGTGTTTCTCGGTTTCGCGCCNTACCACGACCCCAAGATTGCCATCTGTGTCTATGTTGAGAATGCCGGCTTCGGCGCAACCTACGGCGTGCCCATCGGAAGCCTGCTCATAGAGAAATATCTCAAAGGCGAGATAGCCGAAAACCGCCGTTACATTGAAGAANGAATGTTGAACGCAAATACCATCATAGGAAGTGGCACAAAGAAACACTGATCAATCGCTCCTGCGCCATCTCGACTGGTTCACGGTGGTGCTCTACCTCCTGCTCGTTGCTGGAGGCGTCTACAGCATCTACGCGGCTTGTTATAACTTCGACAATGCCAGCATGTTTTCTTTCAACGAGTTTTCCGGCAANCAAGTAGGTTGGATCGGCCTCGCGCTGGCTCTCGCCGTGGTGCTTCTCACATTTGACGCGAGAGTCTACGAAACCTACGCCTACCCTATCTATCTNCTGCTGCTGGTCATCATGCTCGTGACGATATTCGTGGCGCCCGACATCAAAGGTTCGCGCTCATGGCTCGTCATCACCCCGAGCCTGCGATTTCAGCCTGCNGAGTTCGGCAAATTTGCCACNGCCCTCGCCCTGGCCAAACTGTTCAGCGGCTACAATTTCAAGCTCAACGCCTCCCGNTCAAACTATGTAAAGGCCCTNGCCATCATCATCATTCCGATTCTGCTTGTCATAGCTCAGAAAGAAACCGGCTCGGCGCTCGCCTACACCGCCCTGTTTCTCGTGCTCTATCGCGAGGGAATGAGCGGCNTGATATTGCTNGCNGCCCTGTGTGCCGTGCTGATATTTATTTTTGCNGTCAAATACACCGACACCCTTTTCATGGGCATCCCTNTGGGCGAGGCAATGGTGTTCATCATGATAATGATAATCATGGTGTGTATGCTGCTGTTCTATTGCCAGCGATTCATAGCCGGACGCAATGTGTTGCTCTGGTTTGTCGGCACTGCACTGCTTGCNTGGGGAGCTTCGGCTCTTGGCTTGGAANTCGGCGGAATGGTCTACTTTCTGACCGTGATTTCAGTGGCCTGCATCTACTGCATTGGCCTTGCCCTGGGGTCAAAAGCCCGCGAACTGCTTGTCACGGTCGGAGCCGTGGTCGTGTCGATAGCATTTTTNTTTTCGGTCAACTACGCCTTCAACAANGTGCTTCAGCCCCACCAGCAGAAGCGCATCCGCGTGACCCTCGGCATCGAAGATGATCCCCTCGGCGCCGGCTACAATGTCAANCAGGCTAAAATCGCCATCGGATCGGGCGGCCTGATGGGCAAAGGCCATCTCAACGGCACCCAGACAAAACTCAAATACGTTCCGGAACAACACACCGACTTCATCTATTGCACCATAGGCGAAGAGCAGGGATTCGTAGGCTCGACGGCTGTGCTCCTCGCATTCCTCATTCTCATACTTCGAGTGATGCACATNGCCGAACGCCAGCCCTCCACNTTCGGGCGAGTCTACGGCTATTGCGTCGCCTCCTACTTCATGTTCCATCTGGCCATCAACATCGGCATGGTCATAGGCCTGTGTCCCGTCATCGGCATCCCGCTCCCCTTCTTCAGCTACGGCGGNTCATCNCTCTGGAGCTTCACCATCCTCCTGTTCATCCTCCTGCGAATCGACGCNTCACGCCGCACCCACCCCTCTTTCTTCTAAACCGACCGCAATAGAATTTGGTATAACGCAAACCATTTATTAATTTTGCATAACAATGGCGAGTCTGCTCTACATATTATTCTCAGGATTCACCATCGGAGTCTTTATTTCGGCGCCGATGGGTCCCATTGGCATGCTCGTGATTCAGCGCACGCTCAACAAAGGCCGACGGTCAGCCCTATGCACCGGTGTCGGCGCCGCACTCTCCGACATCTTCTANTGCCTGCTCACAGGCATGGGCCTCTCCTTTGTCAACGACTTCATCTCCTCAAATCAAAACATCCTCCAGGCCATAGGCTCCGCGCTGCTCATAGTCTACGGCATCTATCTCTTCCGCGCCAACCCCTCGCGCGCCCTGCGCCCCACCTCCTCCTCCGGCAACGACTATTGGCGCGACTTCGTCACCGGTTTCCTCTTCACCGCCTCCAACCCTCTGATACTGTTTTTCATCTTAGGCCTGTATGCACGCTTCAATTTCACCGATTCGCATTACACGGCGTTTCATTACGTTGCCGGCTATCTTGCTATTATTGCCGGCGCACTCAGCTGGTGGCTGGTCATCACCTACTTCGTCAACAAAGTGCGCGCCCACTTCAACGTGCGCTCAATGTGGCTCATCAACCGAATCATCGCCTCAATCCTCCTGGTCATGGCCGGATTCGGATTCATTCACGGAATCTACAACATCATTTATCATGGATAACGAAAAAAAACATCTCTCCGTCCCCTACATTCCTCAGCTCGACAATCTCGACACCGATGAAATCATCAAGACACTCGACGAAAAAGGCGCTCGCCGCACCGTCGACTGCCTCAACTGGAAAGACCAATTTCCATATCGCCCGCTGACCGCCGTCAGCATTGCCCATTCAGGCAACTACATCTACATTGACTTCGTGGTTCGCTGCAACTATCTGCGCGCCGTCAACTATGCCAACAACTCCTCCGTCCACCAAGACTCCTGCGTTGAATTCTTCGTGTGCCCCAACGGCCAACTCCCCTACTATAACTTTGAATTCAACTGCATCGGCACCATCCACGCCGCCTGTCGCACCGACCGCCACAACGGCACTCCCCTCACCGACGCCCAGCTCGACACCATCAAGCGCTACCCCTCATGCGGCACCCGCCCGTTTGAAGAACTCGAAGGCATGTTCTCCTGGAACCTGCTCGTGGCCATTCCCCTTTCGGTGATGAACCTCAAATATGAAGGCAAGCCAATCCGGATGAAAGGCAACTTCTACAAATGTGCCGACTTCACCACCACTCCCCACTTCCTCAGCTGGGCACCTATCGACACCCCCGAGCCCGACTTCCATCGCCCCGAATTCTTCGCCGACATCGTGCTCGAATAATTCCTCCCCGCTCAACAAAATATTTTTCGCCCCGACAGAAAAACTTTCGGCAAAAAAATATTGATATAATCAAAAAAATAGGTAACTTTGCATCGCAATCAGGAGCAAGCGAGCTCCGCGCCACCCGATGCAAAACGGCGATTTAGTGTAGTGGCCTAGCACGCCACCCTCTCACGGTGGAAACCCGGGTTCGATTCCCGGATTCGCTACAACAAAAACCCTTGCAACCTCAAAAGTTGCAAGGGTTTATGCTTTTTACGGCAACCAAATCACGATTGCCGTTGGCTGTCAATGCTTTCTTCTGCTATGATTCTTACGGACTTTCAGCCCTATTGCCGCCAATATGGCCATCAGAACCGCCGCCACAGCTACTATTATAAACCGGTGCGAGCGGTTGACAGAGGAGGAGTCATCCTGCACTGAGGTTTCAACAGCCGGAGCGTTGGAATCCATTGTCGGTCGGGCGCAGTCATCGTCAGCAGCCGAAGTGAAATCTGTTTCCAGACCGGTCAGTTGAAAGATATCCACGCAGTTGCCGCCGTGGCCTTTGCGACCTTGCGAAGTGGTGATCAGCCACTTGCCATCCGGCGAAACATCCAGTCCGACAGGATAGGAATCGGCCGGCATCTGTCCGCGACTCTTCATAGTTGAATCAACCACACAAAGCGCGCTACCGCTATTGCAAGCCACGAAAATATAGTCGCCCTTCGGCGAGAGCTCAAGTGTCCGCGCACCCCCGGCAACTTTTGCCGACTCCCAACCGGCCACTTCAACGTTCCGTCCATTCATCTGTTCGGCCGCTGCCATCAACCGGCTCAGGGGAATACGCTGCACCTGACCCGATCTGTTGATGCTGGCATATAGCCAATTGCCACGGATGACGAGATGTCTGACATTCGGCAACAATCCCAAAATCTTGCCTACATATTTCTGCGACCTAAGATCAATCACGGCTATTCCACCGCCACTCATGCAGCCAACAAACAGAAACCGACCATCGGGCGAAAACACTGTTCCGCGCAACGCCTCGCCGGTGTTGCTGTCGCGGTCAACCGAGGTTGTCAAACTGAAATTATGGAACAACTGTCGGCCAATCACAACATTTGCCTTATATTTCCACTGCTTCGGGTCAGCCGAAGATATGTCAATAAGCCCAACCGTGTTGTCGCCCCAATGCGCAATGGCAAGCGTCTCCCCATCCGGCGAAACCGCTACCATTTTAGGCAACACACCCGCCTCCATCATTCTCACGATTCGATCAGTCTCGGTGTCGATAATCGCAACGGCCGACGGATCCTGTGCATTCAGGTCAAACGAACGCCGATAATAAGGCACCCAAAGATACCTGCCGCCATGACTGAACGCACTCTCAACAGGTTTGCCCATAAACGTGTCCAGATTCTTTGTATAGTGGCGGAATTTAAACAATCCCGACGAAGGAGCCCACAACGCCGAGTCCTTAGCCGAAAAACTATGCGTAATCACCTCCAGCTTCTTAAGGTCGGGCAACGAATAAACCAACGTCTTGCCACCCTCCAGCGAATTGACATAAAACTTCTTGCCCGACGGATGGATATTAACGCTTTTAGGCGAAAGAATATCGGCATCGCTGCCGCTACCATAATAATTTTGCAGCTTGCCGACAAGCGTGAGACTAACACCGTCGGCAATCTCCAACGATTCCCCAACTCGGGGATGCACCACCGGCGGAACACCCCCCTTTTTCTCGACACTTCCCGCCGCAGTTACGGAAGATTTTCCTCCCTTAGCTTCAACACTCGACTCCGAGACAGCTGCGGTAGCAATTCCGGCCACCTCGCCACCCTCACCACCGTTTTCCGACTGAGCATAACCCGCCACAGCAACCGAAAAAGTCATCGACATCGCAAAACACCAACTGCAAAAACGAATCCTAATCATACACACACTTATAAAACAATATTAAAAAGGGCAAAATTAAAAAAGCACCCCAAAATTACCCGAAATCCCCCAACCCACCAAAATTCCCCCGGTTCAAACTTAGTTCAATCCCTCCCAAAAAAAATTCTGACTATTGTCATTGCTCATTTACATCAATGTTTTCCAGATTTTCATCATTACTCCCCCACTTCTTTACAACAGCAATACTTAATTCATACAAACCATAGATTGGAATGGTTACAAGGATTAGAGTAAATACATCCGGCGGCGTAATTAAAGCTGCTATTATCATTATAATCACAAAGGCATAAGGACGAATTTTTTTTAATAAGTGCGCATTAATAAATCCCATCTTGGCCAAAATATAGGCAAATATCGGAAGTTGGAAAACGACACCCATTATAAATGTCAGTGTCATAAATGTTGAAATATATGAGTCTAATGTTATGGTACTTTTAACAAACTCATCAACTTGATATGTTGCCAAAAATTGAAACGAAATAGGGAACAATATGAAGTAACTCATAAATAACCCCATCAAAAATAAGATATAAACTATAACAGCGACAAAATAGGAATAACGCTTCTCACTCTCATATAATGCAGGCGAGATAAAACGAAATAATTCAAAAAGAATATAGGGTGACGCCAATAATGACGCCAAGATGCACGCAACTGTCAGGTGTGTCATGAATTGCGAAGACAACTCTGTGCTTATCAGCGGAATATCATACTCATCAAAATGAAACTCCCACCCAAATGCCGATAACCATTTTTCAATTATTTGAAACGTACAAAAATCTGAATTATGTGGAGCTAACAATATGGCAAAAGTTTCTTTTTTGAAGCAAAATACAACAAAACTAAATACAACAACTACCGCAATGATTCGGAAAAGCATCTTGCGCAAAATCTCAAGATGCCCTCCGAATGTCATTAATCCGCCCTCGGAATCCGCTTCATTATTCATTAGTGGTTTCCTTTTCTTTTTGTTGTTGCTGAGCATTTGCTCTTCGTTGAATTTCCTCTTCAACTCTGCGATTCATTTCTTCTTCTGAAGGCTCATTCATGCCTTCCTTGAAACTTTTCACGCCTTTACCCATGCCTTTCATCAGTTCCGGTAGCTTTTTACCTCCAAATATCAGGAGTATCACTGCACAGATGAGAATTATCTCAGTCGCGCCAATCATGCAAGGTATCATGCCTCAGTAACTAAATAGATGGTACAATCATTAAAATCAATCTCCCAATTGCCATTCAGCAACGATTCCCACTGATATTTCTCGCCCATGCGATTCCACCAGTCCTGGAATTTAGATGAGGTTTCACCAAGATCCTTTACCAATCGTTCGTAAAGCTCTTGATTGTCTGTAGTCAGAATCTTAGCCAATTCATTAAGACCATTTCTTCTTTCGAACAAGTTTTTTATTTCATCGCGTTCTTGTTCAGTAACGCGCCCTACTTCTTTCTTCATTATTTGTTGTTTTGTTTTATTATGTTATCAAATGGGTCAAGATATTTCAGTTCAGGAATATCAATCTCACTCATGAAAGTGCTGTCTATTTTTCTAAACTCGTCAAGAAGTTTTTTTGAGGCACAACGTTCTACATGAGCCATAACGCATTGTTGGTGACTCGGTGTGTTTACTTCACGGCACATCTTCTTATTAAGCCAAACGCACCGCTTACACTGAAAAGCATCACATATGCGACAAATCGGAGCATGGTCCAATTTATAAAGCTGAGAATTCTTAATTTCAAGACCTCTATCTATATCCCCGACGCTTTTTTGATTATTAAAGTAGAATGCCGGGCATATATAAAATTCTCCATTAGGAGCAAGAGTTATTGACTCATATCCAGCGTTGCAATTGTTCATCTCCGTTAACATCAAGCGATCAGTCAGAAGATTAAGTTGAACTTGATGACCACACCTATACTCACCAACAATTGTAGGGATCAGACTGTCCAAAAATGATTTGTATTCTTCTATGTCACTATCAGAAAAATTCTCAACATCTTTAATCACAATGTTTAACCTGTCAACAAGTGAGAGAATGAATTTAAGAAATTCACCATTGGTTAGCAGGTCTTTAAATCCGCTTCGTAACACATACGACCGCCCTTTAACAAAATTCATTGTTGAGACATCATTCCAATCATCCACAACAATAATATCTGCATCAGAGGGACCTATATCAGTATGATCAATTGTATCAATTAAAGAAGCTATTTCATCTGACACATCAACATCAGAATAAACAAACTGAACAGAAAGATTCTCCCTCATTGCCCAAAATATAGTTTTTTTCAACACATCGGGCGAGATTGATACTTCACGCTCTGTCTTGGAAGAATAATGACAATACGAAACTGCATTATCATCAAGAAGCACTATAAGATATTTTAGCATGATTCAGAAGAATTTTCTTGTTCAAGTTTGCGATAAAGCTTATTCCAATAGTAGTTATTTGCACGCACACGAGCCTTGTGCATTTTGCAGATGGCAGTTGATCGTTGATATATTGTATCTGTGTCGGCTGCATCATAATTTTCACCCTGACACCAAGCGCATCCACTCGCAACTTCGCACTCAATACATTTATGCGGTGATTGAGTGGTTCTATCAAGAGTTAAAAATGGGCGCAATAAGTTCTTTTCAATTCCATCATACACGTTGCCGATGATTATAGGTTTCTTATCACGAAGCGAATAAGCCGCAAAACGAGTACATGGATAGAAGTTTCCTGCGGCATCCACAGCTATCATCTTCCCCGCGCCACACCAATTTTGATTGTCGGTTGTAGAGTTCATCGGCTTCCCGATGAATTTTGCGAAAAAAGAACAAGCATATTCAGAATAGAAATCACCATCTATGATTGCATCAGCCAACTCAATTAGTTGTTCCTCAAAACGCTTATCATCGTCTGGGTTCCAGACATCCTCAAAGACGACATTTATATTTACCTCTTTAATTCCGAGAGAGAATAAATGCAATACACTTTCTTTGATATATGGAATATCATCCGTACTTATGGTAACTTTGGTCGCTCCTCCCGGAAATTGTGATAGCCATAGAGGAATATTACGTACAACATCTTTGTAACTGCCCCGTTCGGGAAGCTCTCCTTTCCAAATTCTATTTAAGTCATGTTTGCGTTGGGTGCCATCAATGGTAATACCAATTGAAAGATGTTGATGATTCTTCTTTATGAAGTTTTGCACCTTGGGAGAATCATAGTTTATTCCATTTGTAGAAAATGAAAAACGATAAGAGTCAAACCAGTGATGCCTTAATCGATACATCTCCAGTTTTAGATAGTCGCATATTTTATCAATTAAATCTATTTCAATGAATGGTTCTCCACCGATAAAATCCCATATGACAGACTTTTCCTTAAAATCAGTTTCACATGATAAGATATAATCGATGGCTTGCTTTGCAATTTCCCATGACATCCGTTCTTTGTCGTTCTTACCGACAAGGTAACAATACTTACACGCAAGCTGACAATCTTTCGTGACAATAAAGGTGATGTTTTTCGCCACACCACCTTCCCATGGTTCTCGAAGGTTCTTAATATTCTCCATTAGAATATACGAGCCGTACCATAGCAACTACCACCGCATCCGTTGCCACAGTTGCCACTACATGAGCCTGAACATCCACTTTTACAACCACCAGAGCATCCATAGGTACACTGTCCTTGACACCCCATGGAGCAGTCATCTTTACATATAGACTCGCAACGGCCTTGACAACCAGCGACACAACCGCCTCCACAAACCTGACCGCAGCCACTTGCACAGGCTTGTCCACAAGCACTTGCACATTGAACACTACAAGCACCGGTACAGTCGCCTTTACATCCACCTTTACACTCTCCTTTGCAGTTGCCCGTACAGCTACCTAAGCAAAGTCCGGTGCAAGAGGAGCCTGTGCAATAATCTCCAGAATTTGACTCAGAAGCGAACAACGGAAGTGTAGGCGCTATAAGGACTCCAATCATCGGGAGTGCTCTTTTAAAAGACTTCTTGAAGAAATCTCGTCTATCGAATTTGGAATCACTCATAACTTACTTCACTACATACGATTTTTCAAATGGAAAATTACTAAATGAAAGTCCTACTCCTACCCCATCAAAGTAGATATTAAAGCAAGTAGGCTCTTTTTTATATGGTGCTATTTTAATGGTGGCACGAGCTCTACGTTTGGCACGAGCTGAATCGCCAGTTGGTTGTATCATCGGAAATTGATAGTGCTCCAGTACCTTGGCAATAGTAGGATAATCATCAGTTACATAATATTCAACCCAGCCGGTATACTCATACCATGTGTTATTTTTCTGATGAAGCTTGCGTACCTTTTTGTCAGGCTTAATATAATTATCAATTTCAAACTTGAAACACCAATCCCAAGGCTGTTTACCAGATTTTCTTATTTCCATGCCTGAGAAAGTATCCCCATAGACTTGACCTTTTAAATCAAAATCTCGGTGGAAAAAATAGCCGTCACTATAATTTTTTTTATCCCATGAGGTCCAATAACCTCTGACGTAGGCCGCTGTAGACATTGAAATTTGCGCTGAGCCACTAAGAAAGCCAACGAGCGCAAGTAATATGGTGATAAGATATTTTTTCATTCTGTACTAAAAAAATATATTTAAGGGTATGGTTCTCAAACTTAACTGTACCAGTATAAAAGTGTCGAACATGGGTAAAATTCTTTAGACATTACTCATTCGCCAAAGTCTCAAACGAATACACTGGTTGTACAGAGTGTAAACCATTAGCTGATTTCTTCAATTCCCAAATAGTGTAATCATGTGCAATATGATTTTCGGAAACTATTGAGAGTGATTCTAATGCAATATGGACAGCTAATTGGGCTAAATCGGCAAAACCTCGCCTGTCTTGCTCTTTGATTTGAGGTCTTTCAATATCGGCCCATAGATGCCAAGAGCCATAAATAAATGTAACTCGATATTTAGTCACTGATTGTTCATATGCCGCGGTCATCCTCTCGTTGGCGTTTGATATTGTACGAAAAAAGCGTAGGAATCTGTATCTGTTACCGTCCTTCTGTTGGAGGCTTCTCGCATTGCCTTTCTCTGTTGGACGGCAACGCAGAAGCCCACGCTTGTATATGCAATCATAGCATTCGGACGTATTTCTCCCGAAACACTGTGCCGAAAGCATGATAATCACATATCCACGGGCATCTACCGTTGCTCAATCCTTGACAGAGAAGAAATTTTGCGAGAATTTCCAACAATCAAGAATCAGCGCGGATAAACGCTTTTTATGTATTTTCACTACATCCCACTCCACGTTACCCCAGACCGGGGCTTCTGCAAAGCGGTCTGCATGGCAAAGGTAATTATTATTTTTGAATTTTATCATCTGTCCTGCAAAAAATTTTCAGAATCGCAGATGAAAAAACAAAAATATCAACACCACTGATTGTTGTAAGGAACATTAATCAATGGTGCTGATATATACCGAATATTGTTGTGGCTACTGTCTTTGGGTGACTGGGGGTCAGGTGAAGGATTGGAGGGAGGCGATGTGGTCTATTAGGGATTGGGAGCGGATTTCTATGTTGCCGGGGAGACCCATGCAGAAGCGGGCTATGCCGCTGAGGGAGCTGACGATAGCTCGGAAGCGGTGGGGGTATTTGGCGGCGGTGGATGTCATTTTGTTTTCTTCGATTTTGACGGCGGGATATTCTTCTTTGAGCAGCAGGGAGGCGTATTTGGTGAGGAGGATGTCGACGCTGTGGGTGTTTTTATTTGACACTATGAAGCCGAAGGGGTCTATTTCGACGTTGATTTCGGCTTTGGGATCTTTCCATGTGTTGGGGGTTACTTCGATTGAGGTCCAGCGGGTGGCTTTGTAGATTCGCGCAGTGCGTCGGACGGTGTCGTAGCCGTAGATGAGACCCTGTTTTTCCCAGATTTTGTAGACTTCGATGAGGCGGTCGGAGGTGCCGGATGCCGAGGTGTAGGCGTGGAGTTTAACCACTTTGCGGTTTTTCATCGCCTCGCGCAGACGCACGATGTCTGACGATGATGTGTTGGCATTGGCTTGCTTACGCTTATAGATTTCGATTTCCGACTGGAGCTCGCGGGTGACGGGCATGGTGCGTCCGCTGTGGCGAACATATGATTCGGCGTAGTCAGTGGGAGGTGTCTGGGCAAACTTCACCAGGTCGTAGATGTAGGGGGTGATGTTGATGTGGAGCAGTTCGCGGTCTTCGGAGTTTCTTTCAATCTCGTAGGTGATGTTCATGACGCCTATGTCGGTTGACGGAGCTGACTCAGATGCTGCCACGAATGCTCTGTCGAGGATGCGCTGAACGTAGAGGCGATAGTTGTCGATGTTGGGCTCCTTGATGAGCTTCAGTCTGTAGAGCGTGGCGATGTCTTCTTCCAGTCCGTCGGCATAGCCGGAGTCGTTGACTCCGAGAATCAGCTTGCCTCCGCTGCGGGAGTTGAGGAAGCCGCACACGGCTTTCATGATGGCCCACTGCTGCAGCTCGGGGTCAGCGGCTTCGCGAGAGTAGCGGCGGCGATTGAGCGGGGGGAAGACGATGGATTTCTTGAATTCGAGCGAGATGCTTTCAACGCCGTAGAATGTGCGTTCGTTAAGAATCGAGCGGAATTCATCCTCGACATTGAGCGCATCGGAGAGCGACCGCTTGATGTTGTTGAGTTCTGTCTGGCCCACGATGTCGACGATGGTGTTTGAGGCAAGCACAAGGGCGTCAATCTGGGCGAGATCCACTTCATTGTCGGTCAGAAGGTCGTCGGACTGCACGAGCTTGACACTCGAAGGCTCGGGATTTTTATATTTCATCAGGCTGCCGATGATCTGCTGATAGGTCGTTGCGCGAGGATAGCGGATGGTGTGTTCGTCGAGCATCAGGTTGCCGATGGGACGGTTTTGCACGAAATCGACTATTCGGCGCAAGAAGCGAATCTCAAGGTAGAGAAAGTTGCAGTCGTCTTCGCGGCCGGCAATGTTGAGCAGCATACGGGCTGCCGAGAGATAGAGCAGGCGGTTGCGTGTGGAGATGTCGTTGCTGCGCGCTTCGAGCATCAGCAGACGCGACAGTGGGATGAGTCCGGCGGCATCGGCCACTCCGTCAAACCGGTTTTTGGCGCGAAGCGAAATCTGGTCTTCGGCACAATAGTCGAGGAAGATGCCGGTCATCTCGCGGTCGGCGTCGAGCATGTTGAACGTGTCGATGACCTCGGCATCCTCGGCGAGGTCGACATCCGGCAGGGCATAGATGCGGAGCTGCTGAGTGATGGGCACCTCCTTGATGGATTTATATGTGCGAATCCAGATGGGCAGGCGGCTGATTTTGCGCTGCTCAACAAATTCAAATGCTTCATAGTCCTCATCATGGAGCTTGTCCATTATCTCGTTATGGATGACCACGCGCACACCGTCGCGAGTGATCCACACCGAGCCCCAGTCTTCTTCGTGACTGAAGATGGCTTCAATCTGATAGTCATTGTATTCGCTATAGACGAAGTCGCGGTAGATTTCCTCAAACTCGGCGGAGATGTTGAATTTCGCTTTATCGCCGTCAAATTCGAGTATAGCATTGACAATGTCGCCCTCCTTGAGCGCTGAAAGCATATTGGAGTTGACCGGACGATGGGCAAACGTTGAGAATCGGATATAACCCTCAATCTCATTAAAACGGGGGTCGATGCTGACGGCCTTGACATTGTAGCTTTCGCCAAACTTGGTTATGGAGGTGACAACGACGCTCAGCCTGTCGCCCGGGGCATAATCTTTCTTGACTATGCCGGCCGGCTGGATTTCGTTCTGATGATTGAACAGATTTCTCATTGCGCCGTCGAGATCGGCAAACTCGCGCAAAGGCTCAACATCGTCGGCGGCTACCATCACCTCCACCTGATTGCCCGAAGTGGCAATGAGCGAAGCTGAATCGGAGCGTTCGAAATCGGCCACATTCATGGTCGGGAACAGTTTCAGCAGGCGATCAGAGTCGAGCAAAGCCATGCCTTTGTTCTCAACCACCACCTTGGCGTGAGAATCGCTGATGACCGTGCCCGAGGCAAACTGATGAATAAGAGGCTGAACAAATTCCGACATCTCAAGCACCGACCACGAAAGCAGCAGCTTTTCAATCACGCCTCCCCTCATCAGCCTGACTATGATGCTCCACAGACAGTCTCTTATCTCAGGCGACACATTGACATTCGTAGCCAGAAAAGTCGACACGAGCTGAAACGCCTGGCGCGAGGCATCCATTCCGCTATTGTAGCGGGCAATCATCGTAGCGGCCATAATCTTTATCGCGGTCGAGGATGCGCCACTGTCGGCAGCTTCATCTTCATAGACGGGGCGGCGAAGATAATCGTCGGCAAGCTCATCGCAATAAGATGTCATGCAATCAATGGTCGACATAAAATCACTGTCGCCCATAGGACTTTTCTTATAATCATAGCCTCGCAGATATCTCAACAAATCATCTAAATTCTCCTCAATATACTCCTTTTTAACTTTAAGCCAGAAGGTTCCCATAATAAATAGTTTTTTGTGTAAAGAATAAATAAAATAATGTCAGCACAAAATTACTAAAATATTATGGTGCATCCAACGATGCTCGACTGAGCTGAAAAGAAATTTCCGGTTTCAGTATATATGCCAAGTATAGCGGCCGCAGGCAAGATGCCTGCGGCCGCTATCTTTTGAAGTAATTGGGTCTTGCTATTTTCGCTTGTTCTTTTTGGCAAGTTTCATTGCCTCATCAAGTGCTCTTGACGACGGAACAGATATATCCGGAATAGTGCCATGAATATCTTTTTCATCGGCTCTAAATTGCCAGAATCGCTTAAATGATATTGACATATTCAATTGCGATATGGGTAAATCGTAGGACAGAATATCACCATAAGCTACATTCATTCCGCCGGTCTCTTCGCCAATCACGGTTCCCATGCCACACACCTTGAAGGCCCAGGCAAAAGAGCCTGCGGAGGAGAATGTGGAATTTGAAGTCAGAAGATAAACCTTTCCGTTATAATGTCCTTGATCAACAGTTCTGGGCAAGATGTAATCCGAGGGATTTGTTTCAAAAAGTTCAAACATCGGAGTTATAGAACCATTACCTATTAACTTTGCGGTTGTCGGTGTGACACGAATCAAACTCTTTTCCATCTGCACAAACGGTTCCGGAGAAATATACTGCAGCAAGATGTCACCAACCTCGCTATTGCCTCCGCCATTATTGCGCAGGTCTATTATCAGATTGGTGATATTCTTATTTTTTAATTCTCTGAACATCGAATCGGCAAAATGCACCATTCGGTTTGTATTAGAGAACTCTCTGAAATCCATAACAGCGACATTGTTGACACTATCGACCTCAAAGGAATAAATATCATGCTTATTACCCGAACGAACTTTTGGGCAACGTTGCATAATTTCATCATACGTGCTTCCGGGGAATACGTGGCTCAATATCTTCTTAGAACCTTTCGGTTGATAACGGACCACATATTCATCTGCATCGAAAAGCATTTTTTGTAAAGCGGAAAACAATGAATTGACTCTTGATAATTTGAAGTGAGTTTTCTCTCCGCTTACAAATGGCAACATGGCATTCACGATACTATCCGAGCTGATTCCATTGATAGATAACACCTTGTCGCCTCTGCCAATTATTGAATCAAGACTCGAACGACATGATAGGGTTTTGTCGGGCAACACATCTACAAATACGGGTAATTGCTTGCTTTGCCGGGTGAATATACTGTTATACGGAAAATTCAGATTTGTGTGACCATCGCCAATCATAGCAACAATGGGCGCAGCTACCCGATACAGGTCGACGGGCGAAACCGAGTCGGGTAACGCTGCCTTTGCCCTATTAACGGCCTGAAATAGCTCTGCCTGACTACAAGTTGAAAATATATCAGGATGAACCTGGCTCAAAGTATATATCATTGCGTCAATATCAAACTGAGCCTGAGATTTTGTCAAAACTCCTGAAGGAGATACTTTCAATAACTGAGGAGAGGGATTTTCAAATGGATTAGCGGCCATGCGTTCAACTCTGACATTGGCAGTATCGCCCTCATTTGTCACCATGGCAAAATCAAACGTTTCCCATTCCTTGAGTTGGTCAATCTTAAGAGTATCTCTATCAGAGATAAATATGATTTCCTTAGCCGTAGTTTGAAAAACATCCGGGTTAATCGAAGGCATAACAGTCCAACAATTCTCTACCCGATTACCATCTATCTATGATAACATCTACCGATGGTGCCCCGGGATAAAATATCTTTTTCTGCGCCGATACAGCTCCTCCGCTCACGACAGCAAGTAACAAAACTTGCAGAATCCGTCTTCCGATCATAACATAAGCAAGATTAAAAATTATTCTAATTCACAAATATACAGCAAATTTTTTGAAATAGCAAAAAGGGCGGTGCTTTCACAAGTACCGCCCTCTCCATTCATCACATTATGCTTATAAAATATAAGACTTTGTGGTTAGGCTGAGGATGTGAACCGTCGGATGTGAGCGGTTCAGAATCTGTCAGTCAATTTCGTATCTGCTGCTGACAACGTCCCAGTCGACGATGTCCCAGAGTTGTTCAAGAGCCTTGGCTCGAAGATTCTTGTAGTCGATATAGTAGGCGTGTTCCCAGACGTCAAATGTCAGGAGGGGAATGAGGCCGTCGGTCAGAGGGTTGCCGGCATTTGATTTCTGAACAATGACGAGCTTGCCGTCTTCATCGCAG
Source organism: Bacteroides sp. (assembly GCA_014801655.1). Taxonomy (GTDB): domain Bacteria; phylum Bacteroidota; class Bacteroidia; order Bacteroidales; family Muribaculaceae; genus Paramuribaculum. Next base: position 37,042 of record JAAVDT010000019.1, on the reverse strand, counting down.
CAGAGCCACACCCAGCCGCTGCCGAACAATTTCACGCCGGCGTCGACGAAGTCTTTCTTAAACTGCTCGAAAGAGCCAAACTGAAGGTCGATGGCTTTGCGCAGTTCGCCTGTGGGTTCCTTTGCGCCGTTGGGGGCGAAGGTGAAGAAATAGAAGATATGATTCCACGCCTGCGAGGCATTGTTGAACAGAGCGCCGTCGGCCTTGCGGATAATATCTTCCAGCGCCATGTCTTCATATTCGGTTCCCTCAATCATTTTGTTGAGATTGTCGATATATGCTTTCTCATGTTTGCCATAATGATATTCGATGGTCTCGGCCGAAATGGCGGGAGCAAGTGCATCGTTGGCATAGGGAAGTGCGGGCTGTGTGTAGATAGTTTCTTTCATATTGTTGTGCGTTTGAAGCGAGTTATAGATTTCGTTTTGTGGTTTTCTGCAATAATAACACTCAATGAATGTAAATGGTTCTATGCGCGGATAGAAATTTTTTCTGACCGGAGTGTTCGCTGAAGCCATGAAAAGATGTAGTCGTAGAGCGGTTCGCGGACGTCGGGCTCCGAGAGCACCAGGTCGTGTCGGCCGCCGTTGACTTTGATTGCCGTCAGATCGTGGCCGAGCTGCATGCCATACTTGCGGATATCTTTCACATCGAGCACAGCATCGGCCCGGTCGACCTTCTCGCTCCAGCTCTCCTCATCGACGCTTCGGGCGGAATACATCAGGAGAATCGGCGCAGAGATGTCGTAGGGGTGTTTGCGGACATATTTCTGGGCTTGGTTGACGGCGCGAATCCAGCCCAGGTCGACACGAGTAGGCGTGATTGATTTCCAGTCGGTGTTGAACTGCCATTCGCCATGATAGTCGGCGTTGAGGCTTTCGCCATAGGCCGTTCCGCTGCCGGAGCTGATGCCGATGTTGGGAAATATCGCCCCCAGAGCGCTGACGGCACCGATTAGCCACTCCTTCTTCCCGAGGTTCCAGTCGAGAAAGGGTGAGTTGAGAATCAGGGCATCGACCTTTGTGGAGGGATGACTATCGAGATAATAGGTGGCCACAAGTCCACCGGTTGAGTGACCCATCAACACGATGTGGTCGTAGCCCTCACTGCGGATTGCAGCGAACGCCGAGTCGAGGTCAGCGGAATATTCATCGAAATTTCTTACCTGACACCGCTTCTGACCCTTGGTCAGCGAGCGACCGTATTTGCGCAAATCGATGGCGAAGAAGGCATAGCCATGGTCTACAAACCGCCGGGCCATATCGGCCTGAAAGAAATAGTCGTTGAACCCATGGATATAAAGTGTGGCAACAGATGCCCGCTCCTTCGGAAGGAGTCTGACCAAAGTGCTTCTGACCGGGCCGCTATAGTCGCTCCCCTGGTCGAAATATCGACACTGGAAATCACCGCCGAGGGTGTCGCGCTGCCACGTCTGCGAAAACGCTGCAGCCGACACCCCAAGCAAAAGGAGCAGGAGTGAGAAGATTCGTTTCATCGCTCCCGGTTATTTACGATATTGAGGCAGAAGGGGCACAGGATATTTCGAGAACAGAGTCTGCACGGCTTCGGCTATGCCCGAGAGATTGCGGAACTGGGCCTGACCGTTGCCGTTGAGAATCGTGGCCACGGAGGCGGAATAGAGCGGCAGCTTCTCGTTGATGTTGACCATATCCATTGTCAGCACACCCTCGCGATAGATTCCGGTGATGACCTGAGCATTCTGATAGGCAGGCCAATAATATTGGCGCGGATACATGAAAAACGGATTATACACCGGGCCGGGATAGGGGCCATAGTAGGGATAATAGTTTGGCATCACGGGCTCGGTGGCCAATTCTTTGTGAACGGTGATGCCGATATTGATCAGCAGCGGCGATGAGGAGCTTTCCGTGTAGCCGCGCTCAACCATCTGCTCGCGGATAGCCGCCGCTATATTATAATAGGTGACCATCTGCATGCCCGGCACCATTTTGCCCTCATCGGGAGTCACGATGCGGAATGTCTTNTNCTGTGCCAAATCGGCATTATTATATACTTCACTGTTGACCAGCGCATAAGGGCTGCAAGCACCGAGTCCGAGCAGACCCGCCAGCGCAACCATAATCAAAAAATAGCGTTTCATATCTTTATCATTGAGTCATTTTCAGTTAAACGCTCCGCCATTCAAAAAAGTTTCAAAAAAATTTCCNNCCCCGGCATCGATTCTCGGCTCCAACCCAANCAAGCCACCCAAAGACAAACAACCAATTCCCCGNGGTGGGGANGGNTAAAGACTAAAGTTTGTGAATTATTTGGTTATTAGCCGATAATTAAATAATTTTGGTGCTTCAAATTAATCTATCCTCTTTAATCTATCCTCCAATCTTCCATTGCTTGAGCTATGNACCATATTACTGACATTTTCAACGACTTCCTCACTCAGTTCGGCAGCATCGACATAGCCGAAGCAGAATTTAAGAANTCTATCCACGAAGATCCCGAACTGCGCGCGGCCTATCGCCGTTGGTGCGACGAATCGGGCTCCACTGAGCGCAATGGGTTTCTCGACTATTGCCAGGAATATCTCGACTCTCAGAACGATGTGTGGAATGCCCTCAACGATTTCGATAATGAAGAATAATACTTCCCTNCCCTCCCCTCGCCGATTTCCCGCCGAGTGGGAACACGACTGCGCCATTCTNATCGCCTGGCCCCATGAAGAGACTGANTGGGCTCCGATGCTCTCNGACGTCACCCGGTGCTATGTCGATATGGTGGCCGCTTTCACNCTCCACCACGATGTCATCATTCTCGCGCCCTCAACCGACTCGGCCCGCACGGCCCTNAGCTCTCTCGACACACCTCACAATATCTATTACGTCAACGTGCCGACAAACGACACCTGGACTCGCGACTATGGCCCCCTGACCATTCAGTCGCCCGCCGACGGCTCCATGACTTTGCTTGATTTCTGCTTCAACGGTTGGGGCATGAAATTCGCCGCTTGCTTCGACAATCTCGTGAGCTCTCACCTCAAATCCATTTCCCTGCTCTCNGCGCCAATGGTCTGCTGCCGCAACTTTGTGCTTGAAGGAGGGGGAATCGAGAGCGACGGAAAGGGCACTCTGATGACCACCGCCCATTGCCAGCTATCGCNCAACCGCAATCCGCTGCTGTCGCCCTCCGACGTGAGCNGCAAACTCTGCGACTACTTCGGCTCGCAGCAAACCCTCATGCTCACCCACGGCTATCTTGCCGGCGACGACACCGATTCNCATATCGACACCCTCGCCCGCTTTGCGCCTGATGACACCATTCTCTACGTTGGCTGCACCAACCCCGCCGACGAGCATTTCGAGGAGCTTAGCCTCATGGCCTCCGAGCTCCGCNAATTCCGCACACTCGAAGGCTCCCCATTCAATCTNTTTGAGCTACCTCTCCCCGACCCTATCTTCGATGAAGATGGCGAACGCCTGCCCGCTACTTACGCCAACTTTCTTGCCACACCTCAAGCCGTGTTCATGCCCACCTACGGCCAACCGCTCAACGACCAACTCGCACAGCAAATCATCGCCGCAGCATTCCAGCGCCCGGTCATCACCATCGATTGCCGCCCTCTTATCCGTCAGCACGGCTCGCTCCACTGCGCCACAATGCAGCTCCCTCTCCCCACCCTTTCATTCTCATAACCCACTCATCAGCTGATTATACAAATGAAAAAAACACTCAACGTCGCTATATTGCAAATGGCCAAAACCGCCGATGTGGCCGCTAACCGTCAGCGTCTGGCCGATCAGATGCGCCGCCTGATGCTCGAAAGTCACGAGCGCCCTCAGCTCATTGTCAATCAGGAGCTGCACGACTCACTCTATTTCTGCCAGACCGAAAATCCCGACCTGTGCTCTCTGGCTGAGCCTATCCCCGGCCCTGCCACCGAGTTCTACTCCGCGCTTGCCCGCGAGCTCGATGTGGTCATCGTCACCTCACTGTTTGAGCGACGCGCTCCGGGACTGTATCACAACACGGCCGTGGTGTTTGAACGCGACGGGTCGATTGCCGGCACCTACCGCAAAATGCACATTCCCGACGATCCGGCCTACTATGAGAAATTCTACTTCACGCCCGGCGACCTCGGGTTTACACCCATCGAAACTTCGGTGGGTCGCCTCGGCCTGCTCGTGTGCTGGGATCAATGGTATCCCGAAGCAGCACGTCTTATGGCCCTGGCCGGTGCCGACCTGCTCATCTACCCCACCGCNATTGGCTGGGAATCATCCGACACCCCCGACGAACAGCAGCGACAGCTCGATGCCTGGACCACCATTCAGCGCGCCCACGCAGTTGCCAACGGACTCCCGGTGGTCACCGTCAATCGCGTAGGCCATGANCCCGACCCTTCCGGCGCCACAAACGGCATTCAATTCTGGGGGTCATCATTCATAGCCGGTCCGCAGGGCGAACTCCTCTACCGCGCACCCTCCGACTCCGAAGCCTTNCATGTGCAGACCATCGACCTCGGCCGCTCCGAGCAGGTGCGCCGCTGGTGGCCATTCCTGCGCGACCGACGNATCGATGCCTACGGCTCCCTCACCCGCCGCTTTATCGACTAATGTGCTGACGGGCGTGGCTGAAAGCGGCGAGCTTCGGCTGCGATCAACCGGATATGCTCAGGAGTGGTTCCGCAGCATCCTCCAACAATATTGACCCATCCGGCCCGGAGCATCGCTGCAATCGCTGCAGCCATCTGCTCCGGCGTCTCGCGATAGCGNCCCGTCNGGTCGGGCAGCCCGGCGTTGGGGTGGACACTGACAAAGCCGGGCGAAATTGCCGAAAGCTGCTCGACCCATGGCAACAGAGCATTNGCTCCAAAGCCGCAATTCAGACCGAAACTGACGGCTCCACTATGGCGCATGGCTNCGATAAATTCCTCCAGAGTCTCTCCTGAAGGGAGGCGGCCCTGCNCGGTGAGCGTAGCCGATACCATCAGCGGAACCGTTTTGCCCACACGCTGAAANGCTCGCTGAATACCTGTTGAGGCAGCCTTGGCGTTGAGCGTATCAAACACCGTTTCGAGCAAGAGCAAATCGACACCACCCTCTATGAGGGCTGTCGCCTGCTCAGCGCAGGCTGTCGCCATGGCNTCANACTTTCGAGAGCCCTCTGCGTCTGACNGCCGGGCAGCCGAAGAAAGNGACACCGGCCCGGGGCCCATACTTCCGGCAACAAATGGACGACGGTCAGGACTTATCGCCTGCTCCTCACAATAGCNGTCAACGGCCTGCCGGGCAATCTCCGCACCGGCTCTGCATATCTCGCCGACCCTCCCGGNAAGATGACGGGAGGCAAGCGACAGAGANTTGGCATTGAAAGTGTTGGTGGAGATTATCCGCGCTCCGGCATCAAGATACTGACGATGNATTTCGGCAATCAGATTGGGGCGCGTGAGGCAAAGCAGCTCGAAGCACCCANGAAGGGCAACATCGTGGCCGGCGAACAGCTCGCCCCGAAAATCCGCTTCGTCAAGTCCGAGAGGCATAATCATTGTGGCCATGGCTCCGTCGAGCACAAGAATCTCAGAGGCAAGTGCATCGGCAAAGGATGANCGGGAGAGCGGTGAATAATTCAGGGTATAATTATGCATTGGGCCATACATTTTATGCAAAGTTAACGAATGCGGGTAAACAATCCAATTTATTTTATTACCTTTGTATAATAAAACAAAAAACCGATATCAATGGAGACTCCGGAAAAGCAGGAACTTCTTGACCGCCGCTATCTTCGCATGGCGGCAATCTGGGCCGAAAACTCCTACTGCAAGCGCCGCCAGGTGGGCGCGCTGCTCGTCAAAGGCCAGATGATCATATCCGATGGATTCAACGGCACCCCCGCCGGGTTTGAAAACGTGTGTGAAACCCCCGAAGGTGTCACCAAGCCCTATGTGCTGCATGCCGAGGCAAATGCCATCACCAAAGTGGCCCGCAGCAACAACTCCTCGCAAGGATCGACCCTCTATGTCACAGCGTCGCCCTGCCTCGAATGTGCCAAACTGATCATTCAGGCCGGCATCACAAGAGTGGTCTACAACGAGCTCTACCGCATCACCGACGGCCTNGACCTGCTGGCACGCGCCGGCGTTGAGTGTGTCCACATCGACTCTCTTTANACTTCCTGACCACTCCTCCTCCCCGATTCTTCTCTCGCAAAAGAATAAACCACTACTCATAGCATCTTACGACAATGAAACCACTCTACAAACGTCTTTCCGTTTGGCTTCCACTGATCATCGCCGCCAGCCTTGCGCTCGGCATATGGACCGGAAGTTTCTTTTTCTCCCGCAAATCCTCCTCCGACTCCGAGGCCTATGCCAAGCTGCAGGCCATAATGTCGCAAATCGACAAAAATTATGTCGACACAGTCAATCTCGACAGNCTGCTCGAACGTTCGCTTCCGGCACTTCTGGCGCAGCTCGACCCCCACTCCACTTACATTCCGGCTTCGGAACTGGAAATGTATAACGACGACATTGCCGGCTCGTTCAGCGGCATCGGCATCAAATTTAACGTACTGACCGACACCATTGCCGTTGACGAAGTGATTTCGGGCGGCCCATCGGAAAAGGTTGGCATCATGGCCGGCGACCGCATCGTTGAAATCGACGATTCCATTGTGGCAGGCCGCAACTGGAGCAACGAACGCATCATCAAATCGCTACGCGGCCCCAAAGACACCACTGTGAAACTCGGCATCAAGCGAAACAATTCAGACGAGCTGCTGACATTCACCGTGACCCGTGGCGACATTCCCGTCAATTCCGTTGACGCCTCCTACATCATCGCTCCCGGCATCGGCTACATCAAACTGAGCAAATTCACCGACGAATCCTATAAAGAATTTCTCACNTCCCTTGCCCGCCTTCGCGCACAGGGTGCAAAGAAATATATCTTCGANCTTCGAGGCAATGGCGGCGGACTGATGCAGGCTGCCGTGCAGATGGCCAACGAATTTCTCGGCGCTGAATCAACAATCGTGTCNATGAAAGGNAAAAACNCCAACTACAATCAGGCATTTATTTCCGACGGCCTCGGTTCGTTCAAGGATGAAGACATNGTGGTGTTGATCGATGAGATTTCAGCCAGCGCAAGTGAGATTTTTGCAGGAGCCATTCAGGACAATGACCGNGGTCAGATTATCGGTCGCCGCTCGTTTGGCAAAGGCCTCGTGCAGAATCAGATTGACCTNCCCGGNAAGAGCGCCATGCGCCTCACCGTGGCTCGCTACTACACCCCNTCGGGCCGNTGCATCCAGAANTCCTANACTCCCGGCGATTTCAGCGACTACACGAGCGAACTTGCCGAACGCTANGCCCANGGCGAGGCNTTNTACGCCGANAGCATGCGCATTGACAAATCGCAGATATTCCACACTGTTGGCGGTCGCGAAGTGTATGGCGGCGGCGGCATCGTGCCCGATATCTATGTGGCCAACGACACGCTCGGCATCACCGACTACTACATCAAGGTGCTCAACGCCGGCATGTTCCAGAAATTCTCATTCCACTACACCGACACCCACCGCAACGAGCTGCTGAAAGCCAAAGACTCCAAGCAGCTTCTCAAACTGCTGCCGTCGGANGACACACTGCTCAACGACTTCGTCAGCTATGCGGCCCACACCGGCGGAGTGACCCCTCGCTGGTATTATATAAACCAATCGCGCCAACTGATTGTTAGTATTCTGAAAGCCCTTATTGCACGCGATGTGCTCGGAACGTCGGCCTACTATGAGGTCATCAACGATACCGACACCACCGTGGCCCGGGCCATTGAAGAACTCAAAAAATAACAATCAAACCCATGGACAAAGATAGTATTCGCCGAAGAGTGAAGGCTCGCAAAAGCCTTCTTGAAGAGACCGAACGAATGTCGGCAGCCGAGAGAGTGTTCAGCCGACTGGAGTCGCTGGCCGCATTTGCAATGGCCGACAGTATTTTGATTTACAATTCCCTGCCCGATGAGCTTCACACNCGCACATTCATCGACCGNTGGCAGGACCGGAAGCGATTCTATCTGCCGAGAGTCAATGGCATAGACCTNGACATTCTGCCCTNCGACAATGCGCGCATGCACATCGGCGCATTCCGAATCGAAGAGCCGACGGGCAATGACCTCGTTGACCCGGAGTCNATGGAGCTCATCATTGTGCCGGCCGTGGCCTACGACCGNCAAGGCAACCGCATTGGCCGAGGCAAAGGCTACTATGACCGCCTGCTCTCCCGCACCAAGGCGCTGCGCATCGGTGTGGCCTACGANTTCCAACTGGTCGACGAAATTGAAGCAGAGCCCCACGACATACCGGTTGACATCGTCATCACCGAAACAGGAACATACATTTGCCGCCGATAATTTAATTTCCGGCTACCCACAGCATAACGCACCAGGCATAGCGGTTTGAAAAAGCTNCTATGCCTGGNGCTTTTTTATTTTCGGTCGGGTTTATNGCCGGTTTTTGCTGAAATTTAGCTAATTTTGNAATTCGATTTGAAAACGCAACTCATTCAAGATGGTATCCATAAACAACCTGAGCGTTGAATTCAGCGCAAAATCTTTATTTGACAACATCAGCTATGTCATTAACCGCAAAGACAAGATTGCCCTCGTGGGCAAAAACGGTGCGGGCAAATCGACCATGCTGAAAATCATTGCCGGACTTCAGCAACCGACGTCGGGCNCGGTGTCGGCACCTCAGGATGTGACTATCGGCTACCTGCCGCAGCAGATGGAGATTTCCGACACNCTGACGGTGATTGAAGAGGTGCGTAAGGCGTTTTCTCATGTTGACGAAATGAANGCGCGCCTCGACCGGCTCAACAATGAGCTTGCCACCCGCACCGACTATGAATCTGATTCTTATCAGGAACTGATTGAACAGATGACGTCGCTTTCGGAGATTCTGGCCATTGAGGAGAGNGAAAACTCAATCGCCGAGATGGAGAAGACGCTCATTGGNCTTGGCTTTGACCGAAAGGANTTCAATCGTCCGACNTCGGAATTTTCCGGCGGCTGGCGAATGAGAATCGAGTTGGCAAAGATTCTGCTTCAGCGTCCCGACGTGTTGCTNCTCGACGAACCGACCAACCACCTCGACATCGAATCGATCCAGTGGCTCGAGCAATTTCTGGTGACGAAAGCCAATGCCGTGGTGTTGGTGAGCCACGACCGCGCGTTCATTGACAATGTCACCAACCGCACCATTGAAATATCGCTNGGAAAAATCTATGACTACTCGGTCAACTACTCCAAATTCGTGGCTCTGCGCCAAGAGCGCATCGAACAGCAGATGCGCGCCTATCAGAATCAGCAGAAGCAGATTCAAGACACGGAAGANTTCATTGAGCGATTTCGCTACAAGGCGACAAAGAGTGTTCAGGTGCAGAGCCGCATCAAGCANCTGGCAAAAATCGAGCGCATCGAGGTTGATGAAGTCGACACNTCTCATCTCAACCTGCGCTTTCCGCCGGCTCCCCGATCGGGCGACTATCCGGTGATTGCCGACAACGTTGGCAAGAGCTACGGCGACCATCAGGTGTTTGACGGAGCCACGTTCACTATCAAGCGCGGCGAAAAGGTTGCGTTCGTCGGCAAAAACGGCGAGGGCAAGTCAACGCTTGTCAAGTGNATCATGGGAGAGATTCCNTTCACCGGCAATCTGAAAATCGGCCACAACGTAAAAATCGGCTATTTTGCGCAAAATCAGGCTCAGCTGCTCGACGGAGAACTGACCGTGTTTGACACGATTGACCGCGTTGCCGTGGGCGANATCCGCCTTAAGATTCGCGACATTCTCGGCGCATTCATGTTTGGGGGCGAGGCTTCCGACAAGAAAGTGAAGGTGCTGTCGGGCGGTGAGAAAACGCGCCTTGCAATGATTCGCCTTCTGCTTGAGCCGGTNAACCTGCTGATTCTCGACGAACCCACCAACCACCTNGACATGAAGACCAAGGATATCCTGAAACAGGCCATAAAGGATTTCAACGGCACAGTGATTGTGGTCAGCCACGACCGCGAGTTTCTCGACGGCCTCGTTGAAAAGGTCTATGAATTTGGTGGCGGTAAGGTNAGAGAGTGNCTGGGAGGCATCTACGAATTTTTGGAAAAGAAAAAACTGGCTTCGCTTCAAGAGCTGGAACTGTCGAAATCGCCCACAACCGGAGCGAAATCATCNCAGCCTGCTGCTTCCGATCAACAGAAAAAGCCGGCGGAGCCTGCTAAATCTCCCGAGCCTCGTCAGNCAAAGCTGAGCTATGCTGAACAAAAAGAGCGCGACAAAATGGTTCGTCGCGCCCGCAAAAAAGTGGAAGAAGCGGAATCGGCCATTACGGAAATAGAACAGCAGATTGCCGATATAGAAACGGAAATGGCTTCCGGAGTCTATGATGCTGAATTGGTGGANCGTCACACCTCGCTGCAAAAGAAGCTNGAAAATGCAATGAGCGTTTGGGAGCTGGCTACTCTTGAGCTTGAGGAGACGGAGAATAGAGTTTAGAGAGGAGAGTTTAGAGAGGAGAGTTTAGAGAGGAGAGTTTAGAGAGGAGGGGGGATGGATTTTTGTTATGGNNTTTTGGCCATCCGGNGATCATCGGCCGTTCACGGCCGATAGACTNAACATCCGGCNNGNATNTTTTATTNTTNTNNNGAGGGAGAGGAAGGNGNGGCTCGGTTATGAGACCAGNGCTGTGGAGGAGGNGTTAGAGGGGGATTGGGCGCGGGTTGAGTCGCGCTTGATGTGGAACTGCATNATGGTNTAGAGCATCGACTGAAAGGGGGTCAGCTCGTCGTCGGGGTTTAGACCAAGAAGAAATTCGCCGGCCAAAGCATTGGCAATAGCTCTGCGATCAGACTCGGGGAGAGCCTTTACACTGTTGATCACATGACCAGAGAAAACAACTGAAGCATCCATAGACATACATATATTATTTAAGGTGAGAAAAGAATCTTAAGCAATGCCTTCCATTGAAGACATTGCAAAATTACNCACACAATGAGCAAGATNATTGCACANNTTGGTTAATAAAACCTACTTTANNCACAACCCTTGGGAATGATGGAAANTGGGGCAAAAAAGAGCAGAAAAAGTCAGAAAAATTAACATTATTAATTAACATTTCGCCACACAACAAAAAAGTAACTTCATTGTTATAATATTGTAACAAGTAGAGAACAATACAGTCTGCCAAGGTTACAAACGAAGAGTTTACTTTTGAAATATTGGAAAATCGTTTGATTACATTTCAAAACCAAATAACGAATTGAAGATGTAATTCAGATTGAAGAAAATCTCAGTTTGCAAAACCAACCATTAGACATTTTAGATCCGGAACGTTTCGGATCAAGAAAAACTCAAGAGATTCAACTTCGCAAAACGATTTACAAAAGGTAAAAAAATCAACGTTAACAAAGATTTACATATACAATACTCCGTTAATTATCAGNAATNTATATTATTNCTCTAAACAATAAGTTTAAGAAATAAGCCCCATTGGAGCATATTTGCTTCATGGGGCTTTTATTTATGCGNACACCNNNAAGNATCTNACTNNTAATAAANGNNTTACNCNNATTCNATAAACTAACACTTCAACCATNTGANCNGCANTNAGTTTGCNGATGCAAATGTAAATTTACAAATCAAACATCGTGTTTAAATTCGCAAAATGCAATTTTTAATCGTAAATTTGCATATTTAAAATTTAATAATTACATTTGCAATGTGATTACATTAACGAATTTACATTATGGACATCGTTTCTCGTCTTAAGAAATTCATTACGTATGCAAAGGTGCCGGTGACACAGTTTGCCGACAACTGCAATATTGCGCGCCCTACTCTCTCGCAGCTCCTCAATGGCCGCAACAAAAAAGTGAGCGATGAGCTGATCAGCAAAATTCATGAGGCCTACCCTACACTTTCCGTGCTCTGGCTGATGTTTGGCGAGGGAGATATGCTGACGGATAAAAATATTGAAACCTCGCAGCCTCAAAATGATGCCATTTTCAGTTTTGACGACACTCAATCAGCTAAGGACGAGGAATATACGACCAGCATCAGCTTCGACAAAATATTTGATCAAAACGAAGCAGATATTTTTTCTGACGACTCTACGGCTCAGAATCTGACCAATCGCCAGGAGCAGGAGGAAAAAAAGGAGTCAAAGGCACACAATCCGTCGACGGCAAGTGCGCCTGCCGCGACAATCTCGTTTAACTCCGATCAGAAAAAGACAATCGTGAATATCATCGTTTATTATAGCGACAACAGTTTTGAATCATTCATTCCCAATCCCCACAAATGATGAATCCCGACACCACGAACAATAAGCTGAAATTTGATGAACTCCGAAATCTGCTTGAGTGCAATCGCTCGATCAGACGTTTCGACAACGCCAGACAAATTTCGTTTGACGAGATTAAAGAGATTGTGGCTCTGGCTCGATTATGCGCTTCGGGACGAAACGCTCAGCCCTTGAAATATCGAATCGTGATTGAGCGCAATGAGTGCCGAGGTGTGTATCCCCTACTCGCCTGGGCCGGCTATTACAAGGATTGGGACGGACCGGAGGAAGCTCAGCGACCGGTGGCTTATCTGGTGCAATGTCTGGACACTGAAATTGCAGGCAATCAGCTTTGCGATGACGGTCTGCAACTGGAAGCACTGACTCTTGGCGCGGCAGCCAAAGGAATAGGATGCTGCATCATCAAGGCGTTTAACGCGCCGGCTTTGAGCCGCGAGTTGGGGCTGGGAGAGCATCTTCAGCCGCTTTATGTGGTGGCTATGGGTTATCCTGCCGAGACTGCGAAAATCGTGGATTTGCCGACCGATGGCGACTATAAATATTTCCGGAACGAGGCCGATGAGCAGTGTGTTCCCAAGCGCCCGGCGGAGGATATTATTATTGGTTGATTAGGGGCCATTCGGATATCATCGGCCGTTCACGGCCGATAAACTCAACATCCGGTTCTTGCTTTTTTTTGCTTGATTTATGGTAAAAATATAGGCCGCTCTCGAGAGCGGCCTTGTTTCGTTTTTGGGAGGGGGGTTAGAGATTGGAGGATAGGGAGGCGAGGAATTGGTGGCGNAGGGTTTCGGAGGTGGCGAAGTCGCCTCGGGTGGCTATGCTGACGGTTGAGGCAGATTGCTTTTCGACGCCGCGCATTTGCATGCAGAGATGACGGGCGTTGCACCACACCATGACTCCGCGTGCCTGCAATTTTTCCTGCAACACTTCGCATAGCTGTTCGGCAAAACGTTCCTGCACCTGAAGCCTGCGGGCGAACATATCGACGATGCGGGCAACCTTGCTCAGCCCCACGATGTGGGCTCCGGGAAGATAGCCGATTGACACGGTGCCGAAAAATGGCAGCACATGATGCTCGCACAGCGAATAGAATTCGATGTCTCTGACCATTACCATTCCGCTGCCGGGCGCCTCAAACATGGCTCCATGNATAACGGCATCTACATCCTGACGATAGCCTCGCGTCAGATAATAGAGAGCTTTCGCAGCACGCCGGGGTGTGTCTTTCAGGCCCTCGCGANCGGGGTCTTCTCCTATCAGGCGGATTATTTCAGCATAGTGTCCGGCGATTTGGTCAATCACTTCTTCTTCGTTCTGCGACATTATTTTTACTTATGGATTAAATGCAGGAGTGGTTTACGATAATTGGGAAACAGATGGGGCACAGGAGGCGATNNTTGTATTAGCGGGTGTCGCGGGCGATATGGGCCTCTTTGGCCACGGCGGGACACGCACGTTTGATTCTCGACAGNGCCTGATTGGCCTCCTCGCGGGTGGCATAGGCTCCTACGAATACACGCCAGTTGGGGTTGGACCATTTGAGGCGACATTCGGTGCCGGGAAGTTTCGACTGCACCTGCGACATGATGCGCTGCGCCTCTGATTTGGCTTTGGCGCCGGCACTGCTGCTATAGACCTGAACCACATAGACGGTGCGACGGGTTGACTTCGCGTCCTGNCGCGTTTCGCTTTTTTCGGTTGGCAGCAGCAAACGGATGATTTCTTCGCCGGCCACAATTTCATGATGATTGCTCTTGCGGATATGCTCAACGATGGCCGGAGAGGCCGGGGTGTCGGCATTTGCTTTTGATGCCGCAGTGGTTGACTGCTGGGCAAAGGCGCCGGCAATCACGAAGGGTGACATCAAAAGAGCAATAATCGCGCGTCTGTGACTTTGATTGATCATAGGCAGGAGTAGATAAGCAATTAGGCTACAAAAATACAAAAATATTTTCGTAGCCTAACTATTAATTATTATTTTTTAATCAATGCGCAACTCCTTTGCCGGAAAGACCGGCTTGAGAGGATGGCGAGCAAGGATTATTCAAAAGCTGTTACGATGCCCATGAATGAGTCAGCGTCGAGAGCAGCGCCACCGATGAGACCGCCGTCAACGTTGGGTTTGGCGAAGAGGGCTTTAGCGTTAGAGGGCTTGCAGCTGCCGCCATAGAGGATAGAGGTGTTTTCAGCAACTTCCTTGCCATATTTGTCGGCGATGACACCGCGGATGAAGGCGTGCATTTCTTCAGCCTGGTCGTCGGTAGCGGTTTTGCCGGTGCCGATAGCCCAAACGGGTTCGTAGGCGAGGATGAGTTTGCCGAAGTCTTCAGCAGAGAGGTTGAAGAGGGCTTCTTCGATCTGAGCTTTAACAACGTCGAAAGCAGTGCCGTTTTCGCGTTCTTCGAGCACTTCGCCGATGCAGAAAATGGGAGTCAGGCCGTTTTCGAGGGCGAGAGCAACTTTTTCTTTGAGGGTTTCAGAAGTTTCGCCGTAGTACTGACGACGTTCGCTGTGGCCGAGAATCACGTAAGTAGCGCCTGTTGAAGCCACCATGGGGGCAGAGATTTCGCCGGTGTAGGCACCGGAACGATGATCAGCGCAGTTTTCAGCACCGAGGCCAAGTTTGTTTTTGTCGATTACAGCGTTGACAGAAGCGAGGTGAGTGAAGGGAGTGCAGATGATTACGTCGCATTTTGCATCCACATTTTCAAGAGCTTTGTTCACGTTCTTAGCCAGTTCGAGGCCTTCGGGCAGGGTGGTGTTCATTTTCCAGTTGCCTGCAACAATGTTTTTTCTCATTACTTTATGATTTAATCAGTTAAATATTTTAATCTCTGAGTCAGGCCGATAGCGGTTTAGCTATGCCGACGGCCATTTCAGTTGCAAAATTACGCAATTTTTTGCAATCCGTCAATCTTTTTCGCCGACCTTTTCATCTGATGGTTTCTTAGCGGAGCGATTATGCAGAGCTCCGATTGAAAAATCAACTACCCAGACGAGCAGCATGAATCCCAAAAGTCCGAGAGTCCACCAGCCCAACAGGCGNCCGGAGTCGATGGCAAGTGANTCAATGGCTTTGTTCTTATCCGCTGCTTTGACAACGGAGTCAAGGTCGATCGAGGGGACGGTGCGCTTCCAGACAATGCGTCCGTCGCGGATAAACACGGCCGAGATNACTCCTCGCGACAGCTCCTTCAACACTGTTGGTTCCGCCTGATAAATGGGNTAGTCGGCCATTGAAAGGTCGCGCCAGCGTTCAATTTCCTCGCGGGGAATTGCGGCCACTTCAATCATTGAGCCTCCGATGGAGTCCATGACATGATGGAGTTCGTTGATGGCAAAGGTGCCGGAGATGCCTGCGCGGCGATAGTCGGGCACGACGATAATCAGCTGCGGGCCTTCGGTTGCCACCACCTCCTGCGTCACATCCTCGCCGTCGTCATAGACCGCAAGCTCGGTCTTTGACTCGGAAGNAGCATCGCCGATGATTTCGCGGTCGACAAAAGTCCATGTCGAATCGGGCAACTCGTCGGCGCCGAATGTGCGCTGCTCTCCATTTTTTTCATAGATGAACTGAAACTCAATGTCATCGTCGGCCGAATCTTCATCGTCGGCCGAAATGAGCTGCGAGCCAATCGGGAAGGAACGGAAATCGACAAGCGGCTGCACATTGTAGCCCCACAGAGCAACGGCAACCGCATAGACGAAACAAGCCGTTGCCACTACCCACTGCGAATAGGGTCTGAACACGCCCCCTACACTCTTGTTTTTAACGGCAAGAAATATCAGAGCGGCAGTCAGGAAGATGTTTTTTAGGAAAGTGGCNCCATTTGAAATCACCCAGAAATCGCCGAAGCAACCGCAGTCGGCCACCGGAGAGGCCACAAAAATATATAGCGACAGGGGCAACATTCCGCACATGATTGCCAGCAGCAACCATGATGCTGACCGTTTGTAGCATCCGAGGAGCAACATCGCACCAAGCACAAATTCGGCAATCGACAGGCCCATGGCCGCGATGACAAACAGTGTCTGCGGAAGTTGCAGCCCCCAGACTGTGACATATTCACCGATTTTGAATGTGAAGCCCCAGATGTCGATGCATTTCGCCAGGCCCGACATGATGAATGTGGCGCCGACAATCAGACGCAGAATCACGACAATCCACGCCGAGAGTCTCGGCGACAGCGTTGTCGCTTTTAATTTTGAAAGCAGCGGGCGGCTCATTCGGTGAGCTTTATGATTCCGAACACCGAGTAGTTGACCATGTCCATATAATTGGCGTCGATGCCTTCCGACACGCAGGTGCGGCCGCAGTGGTCTTCAATCTGTTTGGTGCGGTTGAGTTTCTGCAAAATCAAATCTGTGTAGCTGCTCACCCTCATCATTCGCCATGCTTCGCCATAGTCATGATTTTTGGCAATCATCAGATTCCGAGCCTTATCGGCATATTCGTCATAGAGTTGCATTGCCTTATCATTGTCAATGTCGACCGCGTCGGCCACACCGAGATCGAGCTGAATCAAGCCTACCAGACCATAGTTGACAATGGCGATAAATTCGGGAAGGATACCTTCGTCGACCATTGCATTGCCGGTGGTTTCGAGAGTGCGGATGCGCTTTGCCTTTATAAAAATCTGATCGGTCAGGGAGCTCGGGCGGAGGATTCGCCATGATGCACCATAGTCGCGGAGCTTCTTTTCAAAGAGGTCGCGGCAGAGTTTGAGGGCTTTATCAAATTGCTGGTTTGTGGTCGACATATCTTGTTTGGTTTAGTTTTAGCTTTTGATGCAAAATTACTAAAACAAATCGGCATATTCAAACGCTTCACAAAAACAAGCATCGCGAAAAGAACACAATCGGTTCTATCCGCGATGCTGTAAGAAACTGTTTAAATTTATGTCAAAAATTTTATTATTAGGCTTATATGCCATGATTTTAATAATCTTTTTGGCGCTTTTCGCCGAGTCTCATCGGTCACAATGCCCGCATTGCTCCCTCTTCAACTCGCAAAAATCATCCAAAAATATTCTCAAAATCATTGGCACATAAATTTAAACAGTTTCTTAGAGTTTTTTCATTCGGGGTCGCCACACCTTATTAAATATAAGCGTGTGGCGCGATGCTGATGCTGCGCTACTTCTTGTCGGTGCGTGAAACATAGCCAACGAATACGAGGATGAAGGCTACGAGTGAAAGACCTGCGCCGATTGAAGGAAGAACGACGCTGCTACCTGATGCAAACAAAGTTGCCACTAAGAAACCGATTGCCAAAAAGGCACAAATAAATGCCAAAACGATTAAGAATTTCATAGTTGTGTTGTTTTAATAGTTGATAATCTGAATGTGTATTAATCTCTGCGGAATGATATCTAATTGTCATTCTTTATCATAGAAACATCTTAAGGCCAGACAAAGATTCAGATTTCACATTATTTAACCATTGGCATCGGGCTCTATCAAACGTAGAGATGGCGCGGTCTCCGCATTTGGAGCCGCGCCATCAGCTATTAGTTAAAATCCGTTGGGNCTGAATTATTTCAGTGCTTCCCAATATTTTGTTTGCTCAATATAATTNTTACCGAGGTTGTAGTAAATTCGATAGAGGGTATCAGCGAAATGTTGATATTTATTCTCATCTAAATTATATGCCTTTTCAAGNAATGATGCAGCTTTGAGAGATTCTTCTTCAAAATCAGCATTTGACAGGCTTAAGTCAGCATCCATTTTCTGACTAATTTCTGTAAGAATTGCTTGAGCATAATTTCCAAGAGATTCACCATTATTAGGATTTATCTCAAGGGATTTTTCATATGATGCTTTTGCCGCTGAGAGATCTCCGTGACGTTGGTTAATGATACCCTGAATACTATANAGCTGTGAAAGAATTGATGAATTCTCTTCTGTTGGGGTTGTTTCTGCTATAGCTTTGTTTGCATATTCAAGAGCTCCATCATAATCTTCGGTTTCCAACTTATTGTTAATAAGCTCTCCGATATATGCAATATCCGTTGTTCCATAATGATTGTAACCAGCCTGAGCAAATAAAGCTTTCATTTCGTTGTCCTCAAGGCGACTGGCTGCTATCATGCCATAAGTAAATAGCTCGGGGCTAACGTAACCCTTATCCATAGCCGCGATAAGTTTAGTAGAGGCACGACGAACTTTTTCCATATCGTGACTAACCTGGTCACTGGCAAGCATAGTAAATGCTTGTAAAAAATTATTGTAAGCCCAAACTGAATCAGGAAGAGCTACAGGTGCATAACTTCCATAGAAAGCATCATAAGGCTGTGTTACATAAATTTCAAGTGCTTCGTAAGCGTCGTCGTAATCCGANGATCTGTTTAAGAAATCAGCTGCTGAAGTAGCATAAACATGATAACCCTGAAGATTTTTAAGCATTTCCTTGGCTTTTTTGGGCTTGATTTTACCCTTTTCGTCAGGCAAGCTATCGAGTTGAATAGCCTTTCGATAGTACTTGTAGCCATCGACAAACGCTTTTCCCGCAGTTTTTTGGTCATCTGCTGATACATCCTCGCCCATACGTGCCTTCATGTANGTTTTTTCAAACTGTCCGAAAGATGCTTTACCAGCAAGATACCAAGGCATCATTGTGTTTGCNGTTGTGGGGTCTGAAAGTGCCGGCTGGATTTTATTAATCGCAGCAGCATAATCAGGCGATCCTTTTTTCAATTCGCGTTCAACGTCTTTGATGACGTCGGTCTGAGCGAAAGAGGCTAAAGATGCCATCAGGGCAGCGCCCAGGAGACAAATCTTTTTCATAATCGTTCGATTTAATTTATTAAGGTAAGTTTGTTATTATTCGGTTTCGTTGGTTTCGGTTTCAGAGTCGGAGGCGGAAGCGTTGTCTTCAGCTCCGAATTCAAGCACACCCTGGGCTGACTCAACGGCGTTGCCCTCTTCAAACTGCTTCACTTCTTCTTCAAGAGCTTCTTCATTTTCGGAGGTGACGCAGCAAACTGAGGCGATGACATCGTTGCGTTTTTCGAGGTTGATGACGCGGACGCCCTGTGTGGCACGACCCTGAACGCGGATGTCGGCAACTTTCATTCGGAGTGTGATTCCGCTCTTATTGATGATGACGAGGTCATTGTCGTCGTTAACGCTCTTGATTGCAACGAGGCGACCGGTCTTGTCGGTAACGTTCATGGTCTTGACACCTTTGCCGCCACGGTTGGTGATGCGGTAGTCGTCGATGACGGAGCGTTTGCCGAAGCCGTTTTCAGAAACAACCATAACGTTATTGGCAGTGCCGGGTTCCATGCAGATCATACCAACCACGGCATCGTCGCCACCATCGAGAGTCATGCCGCGAACACCGGTTGACATACGTCCCATTTCGCGAACAGTGCTTTCGTGGAAGCGGATTGCACGGCCGTTGCGGTTGGCCATGAGGATTTCGGAGTTGCCGTCGGTGAGTTCAACGGAGATGAGTTTGTCGTCTTCGCGGATGATGATTGCGTTGACGCCGTTGGCGCGGGGACGGGAGTAGGCTTCGAGGCTCGTTTTCTTGATGACACCGTTCTTGGTGCAGAACACGAGGTTGTGGGAAGTCACGAATTCCTTGTCGGCCAGACCTTTCACGCGGATAACGGCATTGACAGCATCGTCGGGGTCGATGTTGAGAAGGTTCTGGATTGCACGGCCTTTGGAGTTTTTGGCGCCTTCGGGAAGTTCGTAGACCTTAAGCCAGTAGCAGCGGCCCTTTTCGGTGAAGAAGAGCATATGGTTGTGCATCGAGGCCGGATAGATGTATTCGATGAAATCTTCATCGCGGGTGTCGCTACCTTTGGCTCCTACGCCGCCACGGTTCTGGGTGCGGAACTCGGAGAGGGCTGTGCGCTTGATGTAGCCGAGGTGGGAGATGGTGATGATCATTTCATCGTCGGCATAGAAGTCTTCAGCATTGAAGTCGCCGGCAGTATAGTCAATGGCTGTGCGGCGTTTGTCGCCGTATTTGTCGCGGATTTCAAGGAGTTCGTCCTTAATGAGATTCCAGCAAACCACGTCGTTGGTGAGGATTTCTTCCAGACGTGCGATTTCGGCCATGAGCTCTTCGTAGTTGGCGCGGAGTTTGTCTTGTTCGAGGCCGGTGAGCTGTTTGAGTCGCATTTCCACGATTGCCGCAGTCTGAGCTTCGGATAGCTCGAAACGTTCGCTGAGGGTGTTGCGGGCTTCTTCGGTTGAAGCGGAGTTGCGGATGATGTGGATCACTTCGTCGATGTTCTGGGAAGCGATGATGAGACCTTCGAGAATATGGGCACGTTCGCGGGCTTTGCGGAGCTCAAACTGAGTGCGGCGGGTCACCACTTCATGACGGTGGTCGATGAACGCTTCGAGCATCTGCTTGAGATTGAGTGTGCGGGGACGACCGTTGACCAGCGCCACGTTGTTGACGCTGAAGGAAGCCTGCATCTGGGTCATCTTGTAAAGCTTGTTGAGCACAACGTTGGCGTTGGCGTCGCTCTTGAGCTTGATGACAATGCGCATGCCTTTGTAGTCGCTTTCGTCGTTGATGTCGGCGATACCGTCGAGTTTCTTTTCAGTGACGAGGTCGGCTATATATGAAATAAGGAGTGCCTTGTTGACATTGTAGGGAATTTCGGTCACGATGATGTTTTCGTGGTTGGCCTCAGTGACGATTTCGGCTTTGGCACGGATGATGATGCGTCCGCGACCTGTCTCGAATGCGTCTTTCACACCATTGTAGCCGTAGATTGTGCCACCGGTGGGGAAGTCGGGCGCAGTGATGTGCTGCATGAGGTCGGCAACGGTCAGATTGCGGTTGTCGATCAGAGCAGCGCAGGCGTTGATACATTCGGTGAGGTTGTGGGGCGGGATGTTGGTGGCCATGCCGACGGCGATACCGGAGGCACCATTGACCAGAAGGTTGGGGAAACGGGTGGGGAGCACCACGGGTTCGCGACGCGAGTTATCGTAGTTGGGCTGGAAGTCAACCGTTTCGCTATCGATATCGCTGAGCATTTCTTCGCCGAGGCGCTGGAGACGCACTTCGGTGTAACGCATTGCAGCCGCGCCGTCGCCGTCGATTGAGCCGAAGTTGCCGTGGCCGTCGACGAGAGTGTAGCGGAGCGACCAGTCCTGAGCCATACGCACCACAGTGCCATAGATCGAGGAGTCGCCGTGGGGGTGATATTTACCCATCACCTCACCCACGCAGTTTGCAGCCTTGCGGTGAGGGTGATCGGAAGTATTACCCATTTCGTTCATGCCGAACAAAACGCGGCGATGAACCGGTTTGAGTCCGTCACGGACATCGGGCAATGCTCGCGACACTATGACCGACATAGAATAGTCGATATAGGCCGTCTTCATTTCATTTTCAATATTGATCTTTAAAATACGATCTTCTTCCAACATGACAATCTTTTATATAATTATCCTATTTAAAACTTTCATCTGATTGATTTACAAAAAGTTGACTCGCACCGAGCAGACAATGCCGCAGACTTGCGCAAATCAGATACAAAGATAATGTTTTTTTGTCAATCAAGAGCGATTTTTTGCCGTTGGATACCTCAAAAAATGTTAATTTCACAAACATTCGCCTGACATCGGCAGGATTAAAGATGGACGGCAGGCAGCGAAATTTCATATTTTTGCCATTTATAAGAATTATTAAATGTGACAGTTGCAGATTTTGGCACAATTATTGCTATCTTTACATTCAAATCAAAACAAGCATACATTTTTACGACCGAAATGACATATTCTCAAATCTCAAACGACGTCAAGGAAATTTTGGCAGCAAGTGCCGAAATAGCGACGCAACACAACAATCGCGTAATCACGCCGCAACATCTGCTGCTCGCGCTGATTTGCGACAAAAAGCAGCGCACCGTTGCGCTGATGCGCTCGCTCACTGACGAAACAACCATTGATTCGCTGGTGAAAAATCTCTCTAAAGAGCTTTATGATCAGGGACTTGACAACAACACTAACATTTCAGAAAACGAAATTCACGTCAGCCCGGCTGCCACGCGCATAATCCGGTTGAGCATTCTTGAAGCTCGCCAGCGCCGATGCCCTGAGGCCGACGTCGAACACCTTTTATTAGCATTGTTTCACAACATCGATTCATCAAGCATGGATTTTCTAAAACCATTCAGCAACGCCAACATCACCTACGATTCGCTCAACTCGCGCATCTATGGCGACGCTGCCAAACCCCGCATGGGATTTGCAGCCGACGAGGATGACGAGGAAGAAGAGATGGAAGGCGGGCCGGCAGAATCATCCTCTCCCTCCGGCAACAATCAGCAGCGGCCGTCATCTGCCGGACAGTCGCGCGGCGATTCACGCCGTGGCGGAGACACCCCTACCCTCGATAAGTTTGGCCGCGACATGACCAAAGCTGCCGAGGAAAACCGTCTTGACCCCGTAGTGGGCCGCGAGGTTGAAATCGAACGCCTCGCCCAAATCCTCAGTCGCCGCAAGAAAAACAACCCGATTCTGATCGGCGAGCCCGGTGTGGGCAAATCGGCTATTGTCGAAGGTCTTGCTCTGCGCATCGTGCAGCGCAAGGTGTCGCGCGTGTTGTTCAACAAACGCGTGGTTTCGCTCGACATGGCATCTATTGTGGCCGGCACCAAATATCGCGGTCAGTTTGAAGAGCGCATCAAAGCCATACTCAACGAGTTGGCCCTCAACAAAGATGTGATTCTCTTCATCGATGAAATCCACACCATCGTGGGCGCCGGCAATGCGGCAGGCTCGATGGATGCGGCCAACATGCTCAAACCCGCACTTGCCCGCGGCGAAATTCAGTGCATCGGCGCTACGACTCTTGATGAATATCGCAAGAACATTGAAAAAGATGGCGCCCTCGAACGCCGCTTCCAGAAGGTGATGGTGGAACCCACATCTGAAGAGGAAACCCTCACCATCCTCAACAACATCAAGGATAAATATGAATCACACCACAATGTGACCTACACTCCCGAAGCACTCAAAGCGTGTGTCACCCTGACCGAACGCTACATGAGCGACCGCAACTTCCCCGACAAGGCCATCGACGCCATGGACGAGGCCGGATCGCGAGTGCATGTGACCAACATCGCCGTGCCTGAGGAGATTGAAAAGCTCGAACATGAAATCGAGGAAGCCTCGCGCCAGAAGCTCGAAGCCGCCCAGTCGCAGGACTTTGAAAAAGCGGCCGGCTTCCGCGACAAAGAGCAGACATTGAAACACGACCTTGAAGTTGCCAACAACAAGTGGGAAAAGCAGTTGCTCGCCAACCGTCAGACGGTCGACGACGAAAAGGTGGCCGAAGTGGTTGCGATGATGACCGGTGTGCCGGTGCAGCGCATCGCTCAGGCCGAAGGAAAACGTCTGCGCGACATGGCTCCCACGCTCCAGAAGGAAATCATCGGTCAGGATGAGGCTATTCAGAAAATAGTCAAGGCCATACAGCGCAACCGCGTTGGGCTGAAAGACCCCAACAAACCGATTGGCACATTCCTCTTCCTCGGCCCCACGGGTGTCGGCAAGACCCATCTGGCCAAGAAGCTCGCCGAACAGTTGTTTGACTCGGCTGACACTCTGATTCGCATCGACATGAGCGAATACATGGAGAAATTCACCGTGTCGCGTCTGGTTGGAGCGCCTCCGGGCTACGTTGGTTATGAAGAGGGTGGCCAGCTGACCGAAAAAGTGCGCCGTCGCCCCTACTCCGTTGTGCTTCTCGACGAAATCGAAAAGGCTCACCCCGATGTGTTTAACCTTCTGCTTCAGGTGATGGATGAAGGCCGCCTGACCGACAGCCTCGGCCGACGTGTCGACTTCAAAAACACCATCATCATCATGACCTCCAACATCGGTACCCGCCAGCTCAAAGACTTCGGATCGGGCGTTGGCTTCAACACCCCCTCGGCCAACGACAAAGCCTATGCCCACGGCGTTCTGCAGAAAGCTCTCCAGAAGGCGTTTGCCCCGGAATTCCTCAACCGAATCGACGACATCATCATGTTTGAGCCGCTCGACAAGGAGGCCATTTTCCGCATCATCGACATCGAACTCAAAGGCTTCTACAAACGCCTCGGCCAGCTTGGCTACGACCTTGAAATCACCGACGAAGCCAAGACCTACATTGCCGAAAAAGGCTACGATGCACAGTATGGTGCCCGTCCGCTCAAGCGCGCCATCCAGAAATATCTGGAAGACAATCTGGCCGAAATGATTATCAACGCTGAGCTGACCGGAGGCAATGCAATCCGCGTTGACTATGACAAAGAGGCAGACAAAATTACCACCGCTGTCATAGAAAAAGCGTAATTCTGTCAGTTCTACTTAACAAATATTCACTAAATGCCGCATCTTCCTGATGTGGCATTTTTTTTGCTCAGTTGTTATACAAACAGAACACAAAAAATTCAACACATATATTTATTATGGCAAAACAAAACGGTAAAATCGGGGTAACGACCGACAATATCTTCCCCGTAATCAAAAAGTTTCTTTACTCTGACCATGAAATTTTTCTGCGTGAGCTCGTATCAAACGCCATCGATGCCACTCAGAAATTGAAAACGCTCTCCTCGTTCGGCGAATTTAAAGGCGAACTTGGCGAGATGAAAGTGCGTGTGACCGTTGACAAAGAGGCGGGCACTCTGACCGTCAGCGACCACGGCATCGGCATGACTGCCGACGACATCGACAAATATATCAACCAGATAGCCTTTTCCGGCGCCGAGGAATTCCTTGAAAAATATAAGGACAATGCCAACGCCATCATCGGTCACTTCGGCCTCGGTTTCTATTCGGCCTTTATGGTGGCCAAGAAGGTGGAAATCCGCTCGCTCTCCTACAAAGAAGGTTCCACAGCCGTGAAATGGGAATGCGACGGTTCGCCGGAATACACCATGGAGCCCACCGAAAAGACTGAGCGAGGCACCGACATCATCCTCTACATCGACGATGAAAACAAAAAATTCCTCGAACAGGCCGAAATCGATGCCCTTCTGAAAAAATATTGCCGCTTCCTCCCCGTGCCCGTGATTTCCGGCAAGGAGCAGGAATGGAAAGATGGCAAGTATGTCGACACCGACCGCGACAAAGTGGTCAACGCCTCTGAGCCTGCATGGACCCGCAAGCCCTCTGAACTGACCGATGAAGACTATCGCAACTTCTACCACGAGCTCTATCCCGGTCAGGAAGATCCCCTCTTCTGGATTCACCTCAATGTTGACTATCCCTTCAATCTGACCGGCATCCTCTACTTCCCGAAAATCAAAAACAACTTTGAAGTCACCAAAAACCGCATCCAGCTCTACTGCAACCAGGTCTATGTGACCGACTCGGTTGAAGGCGTGGTGCCTGAATTCATGATGCTTCTCCAGGGCATCATCGACTCGCCCGACATTCCGCTGAACGTGTCGCGTTCGTATCTCCAGAGCGACACCGCAGTGAAAAAAATCTCCGGTTATATCACCAAAAAAGTGGCTTCGCGACTTGAAGAAATCTTCCGCACCGACCGCGCCGATTTTGAAAAGAAATGGGACGACATCAAAATCTTTATTCAGTATGGCATGCTGACCGACCAGAAATTCTGCGACGCAGCCATGAAGTTCGTGCTTGTCAAAGACACCGAAGGCAAACACTACACTCTCGACGAATACCGCACTCTGATTGAAGGATCTCAGACCGACAAGGATGGCGATGTGGTCTATCTCTACACCACTGACCCTGTGGCACAATACACCTACATCAATGCCGCAACCGAGCGTGGCTACAGTGTGCTCGTGATGGATGGTCAGCTTGAAAACCATTTCATCGGAATGCTTGAAAACAAGCTCGACAAATCTCGCTTTGTCCGCGTTGACTCCGATGTGGTCGACAATCTGATTCCGAAGTCCGACAAGCGCGACGTCAATCTCACAGGCAACCAGCGCGAAATGCTCACAGACGTGTTCCGCGCCTCAGTGCCCAAAGTTGAAAAAGCCGAATTCCTGGTTTCATTCGAAGCCCTTTCTGCCGATGCCAACCCGATTCTCATCACTCAAAATGAGTATATGCGTCGAATGAAAGACATGGCCGCAATGCAGCCCGGCATGAGCTTCTACGGAGAGCTCCCCGATAGCTACAACCTGATTGTCAACACCGAAAGCCCCGTAATCAAGCGCATCATCGAAGATGCCGACAAAGCCCTTCTGCCTTCTCTGCAGGCCCACTTCGATGCCATTTCGGCGGCCAACGATGCCTCCGAAGCCATCCGCAAGGAAGCCACCGACGGCAAGCCCAACGAAGATCAGCAAAACAAGATTAAGAGCAACGACGAGCAGGTGACCCATCTGCGCGGCGAAATCAAGAAAGACTCCGCCCGCTATGCCGAAGGCCAACCCCTCGTCAAGCAGGTTGTCGACCTCGCCCTCCTCGCCAACGGCCTGCTCCGTGGCGCCGAGCTCAACAACTTCATCCGTCGCTCCGTCGCCCTCCTCTAATCCCCTCCCCCTGCACTCATACTTTTACCTTAAATACCCGAAAAGGCTGCGCATCAACTCAATGCGCAGCCTTTTTACCAATAATCCGTAGTTGTAGAATAATTGAAGCAATGCCGAAAAAATCGGCACTGCCTCTTTTTATAACTGCCCAAAGAACTAACAGTTTTATTTTAGTTTAGCCTCTGCTTTGAATGGTACAACCTTGACGTATTTATCACACTTCACATTATTTTTGATAATGCCTTTCTGCTCTAAATGGAACTGTCCAGAATCACATGCTCCTTGGCATCGTTGTAAGGCTATTTGTTCCGCCTCATAGGGTGTATCAGCCACAACATCGAAATTAAGCGCATTCCCTACCTCAGAAGTAGCCAAAACGACTGCGTCTGTTTTACTATCTCGGTACTGGACTTGCTTGGTTGTCGTTACCGTTACACTATAGTTTGCAGCATTTGCGGCCACCGAACACAGCATGATGGCGCATAACATTAAAATCAATTTTTTCATTTGAATTGTGTTGATTTTGATTGGTCTTACAGCCCCATTGACCGGATTAAGAAAAACAGAAACGTGGACTGATTTACCACATCTGCTAACGATGGTCCTGAGAAAACCTGAATGCAAAGATATGAAAACAGCAGCCCACGCTATAGCGTGAGAACCGTCTTGTTACCTTCTTGCATTCGTTGAAAATTTCTCAGGTTTTCGTTAGCAAGACAAGCAAAACGCTTCTTCTTTTAACAATATGTCGTTGTCATCTCGAGTTGACGGTGCAAATCTACAAATAATTTTTGACCCGACAAAAATCTACCCTATTTTTCCATCATTTTCATAATTTTTCCGCACGAAAGCAAAAAACTTGCCGATATCGGCAAGTTTTATTATATTTGCGGCAAGAAAATCAAATATCTTTTGCTATCTATATGAAGTTTATTACGGTTAAGCAATTTGCTAATCTGCACAATGTTTCTGAACGAACCGTGAGGAACTACTGCAATCAGGGAAAAATCGAAGGAGCGTTTCTTTCGGGAAAGACCTGGAACATTCCGTTCGATGCTAAGCCTCCGCAACAGAAGAAACCGCAGAATGAATCGGCCTTACTCTCTGCTCTCCGCAGGCAGATGGAGAGCAAGATGAAAGGTGGGATTTATCATCGGGTACAGATTGAGCTGACATATAATTCCAATCATATCGAGGGTAGCCGGCTGACTCAAGACCAGACCCGCTACATCTTTGAAACCAACACAATCGGCATAACCGACAGCAGCGTCAAAGTGGATGATATTATTGAAACCACTAACCATTTCCGTGCCATCGATTATATTATCGCAACGGCCGACGGCGAGCTGAGCGAACCTTACATAAAGTATCTCCACTATCTTCTTAAATCAGGGACATCAGACGAAAGGAAAGATTGGTTTAACGTCGGAGAATATAAACGTCTGCCGAATGAAGTGGGCGGAATCGACACCACCGAACCGGAAAATGTGCATGATGAAATTTCGGCTCTGCTCTCGACATATAATGCCAACGCAAGCCCGACGTTTGAGGATATTATTGATTTCCACCATCGGTTTGAGTCAATTCACCCGTTTCAGGATGGCAATGGCCGAGTTGGACGACTGATAATGTTTCGCGAATGTCTGCGCAACGGCTTCGTTCCGTTCATCATCACTGATGAATTGAAGATGTTTTATTACAATGGTCTAAAAAACTGGCCTTCAATCAAGGGCTATCTGATGGATACTTGTCTTACGGCTCAGGATTATTTCAAGCGAGTGCTTGACAAGTTCCGAATCGAGTATGACGACAAGTGAGCCGGGGTGACATTGGGGCGGGGTCAGCGGCCGATGCAGTGGTAGCTGAGGCCTTCTTCGGCGAGTTCGTCGGCAACGTAGATGTTGCGGCCGTCGACAACGAGGTCGCCACGCATGGCTTTTTTCACCACGGCCCATGACGGCATACGGAACTGTTTCCACTCGGTGAGCAGCGCAACGGCGTCGGCCTCATTGACCGCATCATACATGTCGCGGCAATAAACCACGGCGTCACCCATGCGGCGACGACATTCATCCATGGCAACGGGGTCGAAGACTCTGACTTCGGCTCCTTCGGCAAGCAATCGATCGATGACCACAAGCGACGGGGCTTCACGCATATCATCGGTTTCCGGCTTAAAGGCCAGACCCCACACCGCTATGCATTTGCCGCGAAGGTCTCCGCCAAGGCCTGATTTGATTTTGTCGAACACGATGCTTTTCTGACGTTCGTTGACCTCTTCAACGGCTTCGATGATGCGCATGCGATAGCCATGTTCGCGGCCGGTGCGTGCCAGGGCTTTGACATCTTTCGGGAAGCAGCTTCCCCCATAGCCGCAGCCGGGGTAGAGAAATTTGGTTCCGATTCGGGCGTCTGACCCGATGCCTTTTCTCACCATGTTGACATCGGCGCCCACGAGCTCGCAGAGGTTGGCAATGTCGTTCATAAACGAGATGCGGGTGGCGAGCATGGAGTTGGCGGCATATTTGGTCATCTCGGCCGATGCTATATCCATGAATATCACCCTGAAGTTGTTGAGCAGGAAGGGACGGTAGAGGCGCTCCATGACTTTGCGGGCGCGGGGCGATTCGGTGCCGATGACCACTCGGTCGGGCGACATGAAATCTTTTATCGCGGCACCCTCCTTCAGAAACTCCGGATTGGAAGCCACTTCAAAGGGCACGTCGACTCCGCGACGCATGAGCTCGCCGGTGATCTCTTCGCGAACAATGGCCGATGTGCCAACGGGCACGGTGCTTTTGGTCACAAAGATGGTGTAGCGGTTAATCAGGCTGCCGAATGTGCGGGCCACGGCTTTTACATATTTCAGGTCGGCGCTGCCATCCTCATCGGGAGGAGTCCCTACGGCACAGAACACCACTTCCACTCGGTCGATACATTCCGACAGGTCAGTAGCAAAATGCAGGCGACCCTCAGCCGCATTGCGGCGCACGAGGTCGTCGAGACCCGGTTCATAGATGGGAATCTCGCCTCGGCGGAGCCGTTCAATCTTCTCAGAGTCAATGTCGACACATGTCACATCAATACCGACTTCGGCGAAGCATGCGCCTGAAACAAGCCCCACATATCCGGTGCCTACGATTGCTATTTTCATATTCTTCTTATTATTATGGTGCAAATTTAGCCATTTTTATAATTTTATGGCTGATTCAACGTTACTATTTTGGTGAACACACCTCAAATTTTTTATGTCGGTGCATTTTTGCGGCTCTCCAACCGCAGATTCGTGCATTGAAACCACACATTATTATATAAGCGATTCTGATGTTTCCAACAAGAATACTCTCAACTATCATTCTTCTTGCAACTGCCCTCTCCATTTCGGCAGCCAACTTCACCATACGCGGCCGCGTCACCGACCCTGACAACGAACCGATCGTGGCTGCAACCGTAAAGATTGCCGGCACGGCTCTCGGCACAGCCACTAACACCGACGGCTACTACAAACTGTCGGCTGCGCAGAGCGACACGGTGGTGGTGGTTTTCACTTGCATCGGCTTCAATGAAGAGCGACGCACTCTGATTAAACCGAGCGGAGAGCTGACCATTAACATGCGTCTGCGCGAAAAGTCGGAGATGCTCGGCGATGTGGTGGTGACCGAAATCCGTCGCCAGACCTCTTCCATGCAAGAAATCAAACCGTCCGACACCCATTCGATGCCTGATGCCTCGGGCAATGGCGTAGAGGCTATGGTCACCACCATGGCCGGCGTCAGCTCCTCCAACGAGCTGTCGTCGCAATACTCCGTGCGCGGTGGCACCTACGATGAAAACTCCGTCTATATCAACGGCATTGAAGTGTATCGTCCGCTGCTCATCTCCTCCGGTCAGCAAGAGGGACTTTCGATTATCAACCCCGACCTGGTTGGCGGCATCACATTCTCAACCGGCGGCTTTCCGGCACGATATGCCGACAAAATGTCATCGGCACTCGACATCACCTATCGCCACCCCGAATCATTTGAAGGATCGGTGGGGCTGAGCCTGATGGGAGGAAGCCTGGCCATCGGCCAGAGTTCATCGCGCTTCTCGCAGCTCCACGGTGTGCGCTACAAAAAGAACAATTCGCTGCTCAGCTCCATGGAGACAAAGGGTGAATATGACCCCTCGTTCTTTGACTATCAGACAAATCTGACACTGAGCCTTTCTGAAAAGGTGAAGATGTCGTTTCTGGGCAACATTGCCATCAACAATTACAAATTCACTCCGCAAAACCGCACCACCAACTTCGGCACTGCCAACGATGCCAAGAAATTCACCGTCTATTTCGACGGTCAGGAGAAAGACCGCTTTGAAACCTTCTTCGGCGCGTACACCCTCTCTTATTCCCCCTCCAAGTCAACCGACCTCAACATGATCATTTCAGGCTTCCTGACCAATGAGCTTGTGGCCTATGACATTTCAGGCGAGTATTGGCTCGATCAGGCCGGCGGATCCGACGGCAGTGAATCAGTGGGTGGTGAACTTGGCGTGGGTCGCTATCATGAACATGCCCGCAACCGACTGAAATCAAGCGTTATCGACTTCTCACTGCAGGGTGAGTCGCGCACCGGAAAACACACTCTCGGCTATGGCTTGTCGCTCAAGCGCGAGAGCATCATGGAACGTTCGCGCGAATGGGAACGCCGCGACTCGGCCGGCTATTCGCTCCCCTTCGACCCTGATATGCTCAAGGTGGTCTATAATCTTTCGGCCAACCACGACCTCAACTCCACCCGCATGAGTGCCTACGTTCAAGACAACATCCGCTTCAATTCATCGGCCGGCTACTTCAATCTCAATGCCGGTGTGCGCATGTCGTATTGGAGCTACAACAAAGAGTTTCTGGTGAGTCCGCGTGTCAACCTCGGCTTCGTGCCAGAGCGCAACAATCAGTGGACTTTCCGCTTTGCCACAGGCCTCTATTATCAGTCGCCATTCTACAAAGAATTCCGTCTGCAGCAGACCGACCAGCTCGGCAACATCACCGTGGCACTCAACTCCGACATCAAGTCGCAGCGTAGCCTCCAGTTCATCTTAGGAACAGACTACACGTTCCGCGCAATCAACCGCCCCTTCAAGCTCTCGGCCGAAGCCTACTACAAAGCCCTGGGTAATCTCGTGCCCTATGAAATTGACAACCTGAAGATTGTCTACAGCGGCCGCAACGAGTCAAGCGGCTATGCAATGGGCCTTGACATGAAGCTCTTCGGACAGTTCGTGCCGGGCAGCGACTCCTGGATCAGCTTCTCGCTGATGAAAACCTCGGAGACACTCAACGGAGTGAAGGTGCCCCGCCCCAACGACCGCCGCTATGGTGTCGCCGTTTATTTCACCGACTACTTCCCCAAACTTCCGAAGCTGAAATTCTCTCTGCGAGGCATTTTCAACGACGGACTGCCCACGATAGCACCCCGTTCGTCGCGCGACAAGGGCTACTTCCGCACTCCCGCCTATAAGCGTCTCGACATCGGCCTGCAATACGGCCTGCTCACCCCGCTCAAAGATGGTGAAAGCCGCGAAGGATTCCTGCGCCACTTCAAGAGCATCTGGCTGGGAGTCGACGTGTTCAACCTCTTCGACATTTCCAACGTCAGCTCCTACTATTGGGTGACCGACGTCAACAATCTCCAGTATGCGGTGCCCAACTATCTAACCCGCCGACAGTTTAACGTGCGCCTCACTGTTGACTTCTGATTCACCTTCGGCTATTCTCCATCATATTTTACAAGCGGTTTCAGAAAAAATGCGTAACTTTGCGCCACGATGAAACAGATTCTTCACACATTAATTATATTACTGGTTGTCGGTGTGCTCGACTGCCGCGCTGATGAACCGACCCCCATCACCACAACCAACCGCAAGTCCTACGCCTGGGAACTTCTCCAGCCACTCGGAATCCACGAGCCGGCCACCATTGACACCGCGCTCTATAATTATGGTCAGCGCTCCGTGCCCTCAGCCCAGAGCCCGGCCTATGCATCAGTGGGCAATCTCGGCGGCTCAGGACTTAATATGCTCTACTTTGAGCGCAAGCCAATGAGCGATTTCTTTTTCCGTGACGCACTGCGGGCATGGCTGCCGATGCAAAGCAACCACACTTTCTACAACTCGCCGATTCCGATGACACTGCTCAGCTACAACACCGGCGGCGGACGTGAAAACAAGCAGGACCGACTGACGGCAGTCTTTTCAGGCAACGCCGGCGCAAAGCTGCAGTTCGGGGCTAATCTTGACTATATCTACTCCAAAGGCTCGTATGCCAATCAGGCCGTGAAGAATCTCATCTGGGGCCTGTCGAGCTCCTATATGGGCGACCGCTATGAGTATCAGGCCTTTTTCAACCACTACAACGGATTGAATCAAGACAATGGCGGAATCACCGATGACCTCTATATCACTGACCCCGCCGTGCTCCAGGGCGGACAGACTTCCATCGACGCCAAGAGTATCCCGACTAACCTGACCAATGCCCGCACACGCATGAAAGGACAGGAATTTTACATGAACCATCGCTATAAGCTCGGCTTCTGGCAGGAAATTCCTCCGGTCGATTCCATTCCCGACGACACGATTGCACACCGCATCTACATCCCGGTCACCTCATTCGTATGGACCATGGACTACACCGACGGCCACCATCGCTTCTTCAACGGCTCCGCCACCGATGCGGCAACATTCTGGGACAACAACTACATCACCACCGGCGAAAGCTCCTCGGCCACCGGCTATTGGTCGCTCCGCAACACAATCGGCGTTCAACTTCTCGAAGGCTTCAATAAATATGCCAAGGCAGGTCTGGCGGCCTATGTCACCCATGAGGTGCGNCGCTACACTCAGGCCGTTGACACCATTCCGATGACNATCGAAGGCGGACGTCCCGACATCCTCAGCCCCTACCCCTACGANAAACGCATCGCCCCCAAAGCCACTGAAAACCTNCTGTGGGTCGGCGGACAGCTCACCAAACAGCAGGGCAAGCTCCTGCGCTACGAGGCAACCGCCCGATTCGGACTCGTTGGCCCGGCAGCGGGCGAAGTCTATGCCAATGGCAATGTCTCGGCCCGATTCCGGCTGCGCAACGACTCTGTGCGCGTAACCGCCTATGGCCTTTTNGCCAACGAAGCAGCCCCCTATCTGATGAACAACTATGTGTCAAACTACTTCCTCTGGCAGAACTCCTTCGGCAAGACACGCCGCTTCCGCGTTGGCGGAGAGCTTTACATACCNCAGTCAAACTCACTCATCAACGTTGGCGTNGAAAACATTCAGAATGCGCTATATTTCAATGACCAATGCCTGCCGACACAGAATGGCGGCAGTGTGCAGGTGCTCAGCGCATCGCTAAAGCAGAATTTCCGACTCGGCATTCTCAACTGGAACAACCGCATCACATTCCAGACATCNTCCGATCAGTCCGTCATTCCGCTGCCNGCATTTTCGGTCTACTCCAATCTGTTCATCCGCTTCACCGTGGCCAAGGTGCTTCACGTTGACCTCGGCCTGGATTGCGACTACTACACTCGCTACACCGCNCCCGGATTTCAACCTGCCACAATGGCGTTCTACAACCAGCGCGAAGTCAAAATCGGCAACTATCCGTTCATGAATGTCTATGCCAACATGAAGCTGAAACGCGCCCGATTCTACATCCTGATGTCGCACGTCAATCAGGGNATGACCGGAAACAACTACTTCTCGATGCCCCATTATCCCATGAATCCCCGACGCTTCCAGATGGGCGTGTCGGTTGACTTTGCCAACTGATGAAACAGCTCCCTACCCGATTCAAGACACTCCTTCCCACCCTGCTGTTGCTGCTGACAGGCGCNGTNATNGCAATGGTTCTTTTGCGCCANTGCTCCGACCATCGNCGCAACTTGATGCTCGGTTCNGCGGCCGATATTCCCTCCGGCGGCGACACGATTGATGTGGCCATNGACTTTTCGCCCGTGTCATACTATGCCGAGGGCGANAGCATCAGCGGCTTCAACTACGAGATGCTCCGCATGATATCATCATCNACCGGTCTGCCGGTNAAATTTCACCCTCTGACTTCGCTTGACGAAGCCCTTGCCGGGCTCTCCTCCGGAATTTATGACCTTGTGGCCGCCGACATTCCGGTGATTCTTGAATACAAAGATCAGTTTCTGTTCACAGAGCCCGTCTATCTTGACCGCCAGGTGGTGGTGGAACACCGCGACCCGCAGGGCAACGACAATTCTTCGCTCATCAGCTCGCAACTTGATCTCGGCCACAAACANGTNTGGGTGGTCAGTGACTCCCCTTCCGAAAACCGCCTGCGCAATCTTGCNTCNGAAATCGGCGACACCATTTTCATCCATTCCAACCCCGACTACAGTGCCGAACTGCTTTTTCTGATGACNTCTATCGGCGAGATTGACTATTGTGTCATCAACGAACGGGTGGCAAATGCGCTTGCCGAAAAGGATGGCACGGCAGCCATTGCCGCCAACATCTCNTTCACCCANTTTCAGGCATGGGCCCTNCGCCTCGACAGCGAACCCCTNAAAACACGCATCGACTCAGCCATANTAGCCATCAAAAACTCCGGCACCTACCACCGCCTCACCGAAAAATACCTCTAANNAATNGAACTGATAAGTTTCTATCCCCCGNTNCCCGTCCAATCCTCACCTTCCAAAGGTNATNCCCCAACATCAGGCAAAGAGCGACAAAGCAAGTATAGAAANCACCCAACATCCCCTTATTCAGCGCACTGCNCTCAAAANTTCCTANTGTTTAATAGTAGNAATCTCAGAAAATTTTACTATTTTTGCATTTAAGTAACGTCTATCTGAAAATGACCATTCAGTAAACAAATAAAGACATACGGCGAGAGCCGAAAACTTCGGGATCATCCTTGTAGTCGTTACAGGCGTTCTTTGCAGTTGCAAAGCGAGCACAGCTCGATATGGTCAGCCTTCAGATGCTGCTTGGATGTTCTTTTTTATATTTAAGAATAATGCCTTCACTCAACTGGATAGGAAAAGAAAAGATTATCACCCATCACGCCGATGTGCCTTTTCGCGTGTTGGAGCATCGCTATGGCTTCAATAGCAAATGCCCCGACAGCACTGCGCCCATCGGTACGGGTAATAAGATAATCCACGGTGATAATCTTGCTGCACTCAAATCGCTCCTTCCTGAATATGAAGGACGCATTGACTGTATCTATATCGACCCGCCGTATAACACCGGCAATGAGAAATGGCGCTACAACGATAATGTCAACGATCCCCACATCCTCCGTTGGCTTGGCGAGATTGTAGGTGCGGAGGGGGAGGATTTCACGCGCCACGACAAATGGCTCTGCATGATGTATCCGCGCCTCGTACTTTTGCGTCAGCTTCTTTCCGAAAAGGGTGCAATCTTCATCTCGATTGACGATAATGAGGTGTCGCGTCTGCGTACAATCTGTGATGACATTTTCGGGGCAAACTGCTTTAAAGGCGATGTAATCTGGCATAAGACCTATTCGCCCCGAAACGATTCCAAAGGGATTCCGACCGAAACAGACCATATCCTCGTTTACAGCAAGTCTAACGATTGGCTACCTAAACGCTTGGAGCGTGACGAGAGCATGAACGCAGTTTATAAAAATCCGGATAACGATTTTACTCTTTGGCGTAATAGCGATGCTTTTGCACCAAGCGCGTCAACACATCAAGGAATGGTCTATGCCGTTCAAAATCCTTTTACTGGAAATCTAATTTACCCAACCACTGGACGCTGTTGGCCTATTGGACAATCAGATCTGTTAAACATAATGTCAGATTGGTGTGAATATGAACTTCGCGAGTTGGATGATGCAGAAAAGCGTGCTGAGATTTGCGGTGTTCCGGTTGAAACTGTGCGTCGCGGTGTAAAAGCGATTATGCTAAAAAAAACTCTGGAAGAATCACGCGGAAAGGCTCAGAAAGTATTGGAAACCGGTCCGTGGCCGCGTTTCTATTTCACAAAGAACGGTCAGGGTGGTATTGCAAGAAAAACCTATCTTAATGCGGTTGAAGGTAAACTGATTACTACATTTTGGGACTATACCGAGGTTGGTCACACCGATGCTGCTACGAAGGAACTGAAAGCAATCTTCGGCGGTCGCAGTCCGTTTGAGACGCCTAAGCCATCGTATCTTATCGAGCGAATAGTGCAAATTGCTACCGATGAG
>JAAVDT010000037.1 GCA_014801655.1 Bacteroides sp. | reverse complement strand
CGAAAATCGCTGATGACAATTATGCGTCGGCCTATGATCTGCTGGGCTACGCCTACAGCCTTGACTCTACTCAGGGCGAGGTGAACAGTGACTACGGTTTCTATACGATTCTTGCCAATACGATGGGGGGTGATCCGGACTCTGCCACGGTCGAGGAGGGTTATGCAAAGATGCTTGATGCCTACGAGAACGGTACAGGCGACTACTACTCGGGTGTGTTTTTTGCCACACTCAGCGAACGCCTCGGCCACGGCGATGTGGCTTTGAAGGTGTGGGAACGCCTCGACTCGCTCTATCCACGCAAGCCTGATGCGGGTTTCCGGCTGGCAAGCGCACTTTGTGCTACGGGTGATACGGCCAACATACTCCGCGCTATAGGGATCTTCGATCAGCTTCAGCGCGTGCATGGCACTGAGGTGGGTATCGTGTCGCAGAAGATGAATGCCTACATAGCGATAGGCGACACGGCTTCGACGCTTGCCGCGCTTGACACGCTTCTTGCCGCTCACCCAAAGGGGGTGAACGAGATGCTTTTTGCGGGTGACGTGATGATGGCACTGAACCGTGACACTGCCGCAGTGGACTACTACAACCGGGCTATCGGCGTGGACTCGGTGAACGGCATGGCTTACTTCAAGCTCGCACAATACTATCAAGCTCATGGTGACTCGGCACGATATGACAAGGAGGTGTTCAACGCTCTCAGCCAGCCCGACCTCGATGTGGAGGAGAAGGTGGAGCTGATGCGTGGATATGTCCAGGGACTTTATACCGACAGCCTGCAACGCGGACGCATAGAGAATCTTTTTGCGGTGCTGACCGACCTGCACCCGCTTGAACCGCAGATAAGGGATTTATTTTCGTCGTATCTTGCAGTGACCGGCGACTATCGCCGTGCCGCCGAACAGACCGAAATACTCGCCGACCTTGATCCCGCTACGGTGGATAACTGGAACAGACTCGTAACGATATATCTAAGCGACAACAATGCTGCCAAAGCCGCCGAAGCAGGTGAACGCGGGTTGAAGTATCATGAGAAGGATGCTACTCTTGCTTTTCTGACCGGATCAGCCGAGATTGTGGCTGATCATCCGGTGCGGGCGATCGAGCTTCTGCGTGAGGCGATCGCGGGAGCTGACCAGAGAGACACCAGGACGCTATCGCAGATGCAGTGCAGCCTGGGTGATGCGTTCTACAAAAACAACCAGACGGACAGTGCGTTTCATTACTACGATGTGGCTCTTGAGACGGACGGCACTAATCTGCTGGCGATGAACAACTGCGCCTATTATCTTGCTTGTGAGAACCGTGATCTCGACCGTGCCGAACAACTTAGCTTCTGGACAGTCAAGGAGGAGCCTGAAAACTCAACATCGCTCGACACGTATGCCTGGGTGATGTTCAAGCAGAAGAAATTTGATGCGGCTAAGGAGTATATCGACAAGGCTCTCGAGCATGACACAGAGCCAAGCGCAGAACTCTATGAGCACGCGGGGGATATATACTTCATGAATCTTGATCCGGACAAGGGGCTTGAATACTGGAAGGAGGCTCTACAACTCAGTCCTGACAATGATCTGCTCAAACGGAAGATCGAGCAGAAAACCTATCTACAGAAGTGAAGACCTACCGACTGATACTCGTGGCTGTGGCCGTGGCTCTCGCTATGGCCGGATGCCGCACTTCCAGAACCGGTGTCACCGGCGGCCGTGAGTGGCAAAATGTGGTGATACCTGCGCGTCTTAACGTGGAGGGTGGAAAGAGTATGGGGGCTTCGGGACGTCTGACCATGGTAAGGAATGAGTCGGTTTATCTGTCGGTGAGGATGCTTGGCATGGAGTTTTTTTCGCTATATGCCGCCGGAGATTCCCTTTGGGCCTACGACCGCATGTCGGGCACTCTGGTGGGGGAACGGCTCGGCCATGATCCGGTAAAAGGGGGGCGGCTTGACATACGCCGCATTCAGGATCTGCTGCTATGCAAGGGTGGAAAGCCTGCCAGTTTCACCGCTGAGGTGTGGAATCACCGTGTGGTGTGTGAAGCGGGTGACGAGGTGGAGACCCCCTACGGTGTGATGCGCGGGGGATGGAAGGCTGAAATCGAGGGGATGGATGTGTCGGCTGAAGTGAGCTGGGGATTGCAGGACGCGCAGTGGAACAAGGAGACGGTGGGAGAATGGAAACGTCCGCGTAATGCGAAGCGAGTGATTAACGGGAGTGGCGAGCTTCTGAAATGGCTTGGTGCCGAAGAGCGTTGAATGGAGGATGTGGCGTAGGATTCTTGTGATGGTAATGGTGTGTGCGACTCTTACAGTTGCCGGACAGTCCAAGGGAGGTAAAGCTGCCGTGGAACGTCAGCGTCGCGAGGCTGCCAGCGCGTTGAAGCAGTCGAGCGCACAGCTTGAAAGTAACCGTCGCGCCACGTCACAGCGTCTTGCACAGCTGGCGGCTCTCACAGCCGAAATCGAGGAACTTGATGCCGAGATAGTCCGTGCGGGCAAAGAAATAGCACTGATGGACACAGCTATCGCCTGCGTTGAGGATACGATAGCTCAGCTTGATGCGAAAATAACCAATATGAGCACGAAGTATGCCCAGGCATTGCGTGCGAGCCGGCGTAGCCGTGGAGCTATGTCGGAACTTGCTTTTGTTTTTGCATCGGATGAATTCGGACAGATGTGGCGGCGTTACCGCAACATGAAGCAGTTTGCGCAGTGGCGTGCGCGTCGTGCAGAGGAGATAGGTAAAGCCAAGGTAGCGCTTGAGGCTCGTAAGGCCGGACTTGACAAGATGAAATCGGAGCGGCTTGTGGCGGCTGCGTCGCTTGAACGTGACCGTGAGCAGCTCAAAACCAAACAGCACGACAACGACCTTCTTATAGCCCAGCTGCGCAAGGAACAGCAGCAGATAAGAAGTGTGATTGCCGCGAAACAGAAGGAGATCAACAATCTTGACCGTGAACTTGACCGCCTGATAGCTCAGGAGGCTGCAAAAGCGGAAGCGGAGGCCGCAAAAACCAAAACTCAGGGTAAGCAGCAGGCAAAACAACCGGAAACTAAAACTCAAACTGCAAAACCGGGATCGGGCAACCGCAAGAAGAACGCTACTGCGCAGGTAGAGGATGAAACTCCTACCGAAATGGTGACTGTGGTTAAGACTGATGAGAAGGGGGAGGCGACGACTTCGCGCAGTGCGGCNCAACTATCCGAAGGATTCCGGACTTCACGGGGNCGGCTTCAATGGCCTGCTGAGGGNAAATACAAGGTGGTAAGGAAATTCGGCCGCCAAAAACATCCTTCGCTACCGATGGTGGANACTGATAATCCGGGTATAGATATAGGCCTCACATCNGGGCGTTGGGCTAAAGCGGTGTATGAAGGTGTGGTGTCGGCTGTGTTCCGTCAGCCNGGCTACAACAATATCGTTATGCTCCGCCACGGAGACTATATCACTGTTTATGCCAATCTTGAGACTATATCGGTTGGCAAGGGGGANCGCGTNGGNGCNGGGCAGCCTCTGGGTGTGGTNGCATTTGACGAGGATAANCCCGGAATGCGTGTACTTCATTTTGAAATCCGCCGGGAGAAGACAAAAGAGAATCCCGAGTCGTGGCTGAAGTAATNCCGGATGGAATAGTCAATGCCTGAAACGGCATTGTGTATCGCGCCGCATCTCCGATGCTATATGTGTANGNGTGNGCATGTGNCNATCCCTATGCTCAGGCTCTCCGAGCCATAATCGCATAGGGTTAATCACGGATATCGCGCCGCTGGCGCTCAGGAAGGGAAGTTGGTGGGCTTGTAACGAGGTGTCTTTCAGACACTGATTGCTTTGATCTTTTCACCGGGTGCACCCCCAAGGTGCACCCGGCTATTGTGTTTTGAAATGCCTTTCAGGCATTGCGCACTGCGCCGTTGGCGCTCAGGGAGGATACGCTGCTAAGGGTGTGGGCTTGTGTATCGCGACGGGGGCGCGATGTGGGGAGGGATTTAACTTTTATTTTGATTGAAGTACCGGGTTTTGGCTCGGGTGTGTGGTAGTTTTGCCAATGAAACAAGGGCNGGCTACCACGTGTTGTTTATGCCCGGATGTAAAAACGACAATTTTATCTGGTACTATGGAATACACACAGGAGAGGGACAGGGATTTTTTAAGTGCCTACAGGCGCGAACTGCGCCAGGCATGGGAACGCGGGGAGCATCTGGAGGCCGCAGAGATGATCCGCCGGGCTATTGATGGTGGAGCACCGGGGTTTTACGTNGGGTTTGACTATGCCCGGCGGGGTGTGTCGGACAGACTACGGCGGCGTCTGCGAAGCCGGCACAGAAATTGGACGGGTGTNAAACGCGGGATATGGGATGATCTTGCGGAGCGGGTGGAGGTGGAGATAATGAGCAGTCATGCAAGGCTGCGGCTCCCGGAGGCTCTGGCGCGTGTGCTTGCTGAGGGAAACGCTCCGAGNTTCTACATGAGTGANCGCACTGCGCGGAGAATTTTGCAAAAAATGAATGGAAAAACTGAACGGAAATGAAAACGGATGTGAATTGTGATCTGAAAAATGATGTGTTGTTTCAACTGTCGGTTGCCGAGATTCTCAACAGAGTGTATACGGTCTCGGCCATGACGGTTGTGGCAGGTGTGAAAGGAGAAAATGGGGTGCGCTACGGAGCCGTGACGCGTGACCATGAGCGTCTGCTGCTTACGATGGTGGAGGATGCTTGCTCGGGATTGGCGATAGACCTGATGGAACACTTGCAGCGTTGTCGGCTTGACGATGCCGGACGTGCCGACGGTAAGGTGGATTTTGTGATGCGTCTGCCGGCTGGGATGGCTGATGGTATGACGCTCTCACTGATGCGCCGGATGGAGCTGGCTGTGGCGTTCAGTGTGCTCGAGGGTGTGTGGCTCGGACACGATGCCGAGATGGTGGAATATTACCGTGAGCGTGCTTCGGGGGCTACAAATGATGTCAGGACTTTTATCAGGAGGATTCCGGTGGGACCGCTGCGNCTTGTGGCGCACTGGTGATGCGGTTGTGATGTTGGCGGGAAGGGGATTTTTTTGTAGTTTTGGGGATATGTATCAGCGACTGGAGTGTGTGGCTTTGC
Source organism: Bacteroides sp. (assembly GCA_014801655.1). Classification (GTDB taxonomy): domain Bacteria; phylum Bacteroidota; class Bacteroidia; order Bacteroidales; family Muribaculaceae; genus Paramuribaculum. The sequence continues at coordinate 607 of JAAVDT010000037.1, read as the reverse complement.
GCACGATAAAGTATAGTGACCGAAGTTCGATTCTGGTGGCCTATAGCCGCCAGATGGGGCGCGTGGGGCTTTTGATCGCAGCAGGAAAGGGGGCGGCTGCGTCGCGCGTNAGGGCTCTGACGATGCCCATGTCGTCGTTTGAGTGTGTNGCTTCGATTACTCCGGGTCGTGAGTTGTTTCATATCAAGGATGTGCGCCCCGACGATGGGGCTATGTCGCCCGGCTACGGGAGCCTCGACCCGGTNAGAAGTGCAGTGGGATTCTTTATGGCTGATTTTCTGAGCGCGGTNCTNCGNGAGCCGATGGCCGATGAGCCGCTTTTCGGGGGAGTGAGGGCGATCGCACGCTATCTGGCAGGGAGGGAGTCACGTGGACTTGCCAATGTTCACATCGCGGCACTGGCATCGCTGACTGTGCCGCTGGGTATCGAGCCTGACGTGGCCACATGGCGGCACGGAAGGTTTCTCGATCTCAGGGAGGGGCGTTTCACGGTGTCGCCTCCCGCCGGCCACTCTGATTACCTTGACCAACGAGGGTCGCAGATGGCATGGCTACTTAGCCGCATGACTCTGCGCAACGCCCGGTTTTACAGATTTTCACGCGAAGA
>JAAVDT010000051.1 GCA_014801655.1 Bacteroides sp. | reverse complement strand
AAAGAGGCTGCGCCGGTGCATGCGGATACACAAACGCATACATACGAGTCACTACTGTTGCTCCATTCCGACGATGCTTTAAGAAGTTGCGAAGTTCCAAGACATCAGAACAGAAGCGCGATAGTAACGCTTTAATTATTTGATTCATCGCTCGATTCCGCTCTCGAAATCGCGATGACGAAGCAAATATACAACATTTTTCTTTATAAGCCAAACCGCACACGAAAATAGCGAAAATAGCGGTTGCCGCAAGTCGGCGAAGCCATAAACGCAATGCGGCCGATTTATTTCTATTTCGTTCTTTAATAAAAACAGCATTGGGACACACCGGAGTGCGTCCCAATGCTGTTTTTAAGGAATCGAGTGGGTTGATTTCATTCGGGCTTTACCCGAATTGTAGGGACGCACCCTGGTGCGTCCGAATTAATAATCAACATGTTGCGGACGCACCAGGGTGCGTCCCTACAAAGAGAGGGGAGCCCTATAAGGTTTAATCAGGGCTTAAATAAACAGCTTTGCGGTGCGTCCCAATTTATAATCGGTGGATTTGCGCGGGGCTATTAGCGGGTTGCGAGGAGAGCGGGGGTGGTGGCGAGCTGCTGGTAGGCGAAGACGCCTGACTGGGAGAGCTCTACGAGGGTGCGGCCGCCGTCGGGGGCGGGCATCGAGACGTGGGTTTCGTCGACGAAGGTCAGCAGGTCGAAGGTCTGGTCGTCGACGGTCATTGACCATGTTTGCTCGGTCTGGTCGAAGTCGAGGCGCACGGTTGAGCCGTCGTTTTCGGAGGTGATGGTGTAGCCTTTGCCGTCGCAGTCAACGATGTAGCGGCCATCCTGACCTTCGATGATGCTCTTGCCCTGAGCCACGGGATTTGTGCCGCTCCAGAATTCGATGGAGTTGAGCACGAGCACGTCGGCGAGGCCTGACACTTCATAGACGGGGAGGACCCAGAATGCGAAGAACACAACTTCGTTGACAAACTTGTTGCCAACCTGGCGGTTCCATGAAAGCAGCTTGTTGGTCAGNGCGAAGCTGCCGATGCATGANGAGCAAAGCATTCCGGCTGCACAAAGGATNGCNGTGACGGTGAANATTTTTCTTTTCATTTTCGATTTCAGTTATAAATAGTTTAAACAGTTTCTAAGAAAACGACTTCTACAGGGCNATGTGGCGCTTGGCTTCTTCGTAGCAGGCCATGACTTTGCGCACATATTCGTAGGTTTCGCGCCAGCGGAAATAGCCGTGGCGNCAGATGGAGGGGTCGTTGTAGATTTCGGGATTTGACTTGAGGGTCATGGCTTCGGCNACGTTGCCGTCCCANACGTCGGTGGCCAGTCCCTGATGGCGGGCAATGGATATGGCATCGTAGACATGGCCGAGGCCGGCATTGTAGGCGGCAAGGATGAATTTGATTCGTTCCTTGGGGTCTTTGACGTGGCGTCGCAGCGATCCGTCGAGCTCCTTGAGGAGACGNACGGCGGCATCGACGTTGGCTTCATTGTCGGTGATGTTGTCCATGGTNAGTCCGAGACCCCGGGCGGTTGCGGGCATGAGCTGCATCAGTCCGCGGGCACCGGCCCAGGAGACGGATGACGGGTCATAGTGNCTCTCGACGTAGCCCACNGCGGAGAGCAGGCGCCAGTCCCAGTCGATTTTCTCGGCGTTGCGGCGAAACAGGGCATCGTAGGGCGACATGCGTCCGGTGGTGAAATCGATGTCGAATTTTTCCTTCACCTCGGGTTTCTTGCTCTGCTCGAAGTAGCGTTTGAGCAGGGTGTTGCGCTGACGCTTNGGGGCTTCCTGCCGCGCCCATGCGTTGATGGAGTCGGCGAGCCAGCTTCTGTCGCGAGCCACNGCCCAGGCCGAACGCTGCGGGAAGCCTACGGTCAGCGACACGTCGATNTCGGGATAGTAGGTTTGATTGAGTGCGGCAATGTCGCTGTCGACCACGGTCAGCGGAATCTCNCCCTGCTTCACCATGGCGATGAGGTCTTCGGTGATGAGCGTGTCGCGTTCCACGGGCTTGACATTGATTCCTCCGCCGAGCTCGCGGTTGAGATTGAGCATGCGATGATAGTATTTCGAGTCTTTCTCAACATAGACGTCGCGCCCCACGAGCTGGGTCACGTCGGTCAGAATCTTCGATTTCTGCTTGCCGGGCTGCACGAGCACCTGGTGGGTGACGTTNTCNACACCGCAGGGCANNACATGCTGAAGATACTGGGCTGTGACCGGCACCTCGTAGGCAATCAGGTCGACTTTGCCCGAGTCGAGCATCTCGACGGCGCGCGCAAGCGATTGGGCCACTGTCAGGTTGAGCGCAATCTTCTTGTCTTTGGCGAGNCGGCTGACGAGGTCGTAGTCATAGCCCATCTTNGAATCCTTATATATAAAATAGGAGGTNGGGCTATAGAGGGTGACCACGCGCAGGGTGTCGGGAAATCTCCGGCTGTCAGCCTGTTCGCCGGACGCGGACGTAGCGCCGCCNCCTGTCGATTTTGACCGGCAGNGACAGCAGGCGCAGCAGCACAGTGCGGCCACGGCGAGCAGCGACAGGANCAAGTGGGTGGGGCGGCGCATATCGGCNTGNTTATCAGTAATTGAAGGTGCCTTTGTCGCTGATGATGGTCAGGCGGTTGGCATCGGCATCTTCCACNCGGCCAACGATCTGAGCATCGATGCCGAAGGAGTTGGCGATTTCAATCACGCGGCCTGCATGCTCGGGTTTGAGATAGATTTCCATGCGGTGNCCCATGTTGAACACCTTGTACATTTCGGCCCAATCNGTTCCGCTCTGCTCCTGAATGAGCTCGAAGAGNGGGGGNACGGGGAAGAGGTTGTCTTTGATGACATGCTTATTTTCAACGAAGTGCATGATTTTGGTCTGTGCGCCGCCGGAGCAGTGGACCATGCCGTGGATTTCGGGACGCATTTCGTCGAGCAGTTTCTTGATTACGGGGGCNTAGGTGCGGGTGGGTGAGAGCACGAGCTTGCCGGCATCGAGCGTAACGCCTTCAACTGCGTCGGTCAGTTTCTTGCCGCCGGAATAGATCAGGTCGTAGGGCACGGCGGAGTCGAAGCTCTCGGGATATTTTTCGGCCAGATATTTGGCGAATACGTCGTGGCGCGCCGAGGTCAGGCCGTTGCTGCCCATGCCGCCATTGTAATCGGTTTCGTAAGTGGCTTTGCCATAGGAAGCGAGGCCCACTATGACGTCGCCGCCGGCGATGTTGGCATTGTTGATGACATCGGCGCGACGCATGCGGCAGGTCACGGTTGAGTCGACAATGATTGTGCGCACGAGGTCACCGACGTCGGCGGTTTCGCCACCGGTGCTATAGGCCATTACACCCAGTTCNCGCAGGCGGGCGAGGAGTTCCTCCGTGCCGTTGATAAGGGCGGAAATCACTTCGCCGGGCACGAGGTGTTTGTTNCGGCCAATGGTGGAGCTGACGAGGATATTGTCGGTAGCGCCNACGCAGAGGAGGTCGTCGATGTTCATGATCAGCGCATCCTGGGCNATGCCTTTCCAGACGCTGAGGTCGCCGGTTTCGCGCCAGTAGAGNTAGGCGAGCGACGATTTGGTGCCTGCGCCGTCGGCGTGCATGATGTTGCAATAGTCGGGGTCGCCNCCGAGAATGTCGGGGATTATCTTGCAGAATGCTTTNGGATATAGACCTTTGTCGACATTCTTGATTGCGTTNTGGACATCTTCTTTAGAGGCTGAAACGCCACGGAGATTATATCTGCGGTCACTCATTGTGTCTTTTTGAAATGGTTATAAATGATTGGATGATAGAGTTTTTTTCAAAATGAGGCGAGGAGGAGCGATGGGTTATGCTGTTTACCTAAGTAATCGAGTGAGGTTGATTTATCCTGGCTTTACCCTAATTGTAGGGACGCACCCTGGTGCGTCCGAATTGATAATCAGATGGTTGCGGACGCACCAGGGTGCGTCCCTACATTGAGAGGAGAGCCCTATAAAGTTCGATTTTCCATAAGTAAACCGCATTGGAGCGATGGGTTATGCGCCCTGAATCAGGATGAAGTCGGTGAAGATGGTGTAGATATACATGTAGAGCACCATTGCCGGGGCCACGAAGAGGAGCGAGTCGATGCGGTCGAGGATGCCGCCGTGGCCGGGGATGATGTTTCCGCTGTCTTTGACACCGGAGTGGCGTTTGATCATCGACTCGAAGAGGTCGCCCCAGGTGGCCATGACGCTGACAACGGCGCCGAGGATTCCGAGGCAGAGCGGAGTGAAGCCGAAGAACTGCTCAGGGAAAAGTATCGGAGCCAACACACCGGCAGCTACGGAGAAGAGCACACCGCCGAAGAATCCTTCCCACGATTTTTTGGGCGACAGGCGGGGGAAGAGACGATGGCGGCCGATCATGCTGCCGACGAGGAATGCACCGGTGTCGTTGAGCCACACCATGATGAACATCAGCAGAAGTCCCATCGATCCAACGACCCAGCGGGCGTAGCATGCAAACATGAGTCCCATGCCGATATAGAGCCACGATGCAGCGGAGTAAGCGATGCGGCGCACCGGGTCAGTGTCGCGGCTATAGAGAGCCATGATCAAGCGCACCATAACCAGCAGCGAGATCAGGATGAACACTGCCGTGGAGCCGAACATGGTCAGCGAAATCACGAAGGAGAGGGGGAGCAACATGGTGATGACCACATCGACGAGCAGTGTCAGAGGTGCCTTGTAGAAGTCAGACAAGGTCATTTTCTGAAATTCCCAGACTCCGACAGCGGCGAAAAACGCGCAGAGCACGGGGAAGTAGAGTCCGTCGGCAAAGATGATGGAGCAAACGATCAGCGCAACGTAGACGGCGCCTGAGAGCGAACGGATGATGATATTCTTCATTGTTATTTGGCGGAGAATGATTGATGAGAATCCGGCATGGCTAACGGTAAAAAAAGGGGCAACTGCCGGAGAAACGGGCCGATTGTGGCGCGCTTCTTCCGACAGTTGCTGTGGTCTGTTATTCCGTGTCAGCTGTCACCGGACTTTCTGTGGATGTGACGGAGCAGTGAATTCTGCGGATTATTTTTTGAGCGACTCAACCTGCTTCTGGAGCTGCTCGTTGTCGGGGTTGAGGTCGAGGGCAGCCTGGAAGCTTTCGAGAGCTTTTGCGTTATCGTGGTTCTTGACGTAGTACATACCGAGCATCTGGTAGCCGGCAGTTCTAACGGCTTTTGCACCGGCGAGAGTTTCGGGCGAAGCAGCCGAGAGGATGTCGAACATTTTGTTGACAGCAGCCACACATTCGTCGTCGGGAGTGTTGCCGTTGCGGGCAAAGATGGCGGCAGCCTTGAAGTAGTAGTACTGGTAAACGTTGGGAGCCTTTTCGATTGCGAGGTTGATATATTTCAGAGCTTCATTGTAGGCGTCGGTAGCAGCGGCAGAGCCTTTTTCCTGTTCGCGGGCCTTGGCGATGTAGTTCTGATACATAGCGTAGCAGTCGTTGGCAGTGGCCGAGCCGCTCTGGAGATACTTGCCATAGACTTCGATGGCCTTGTCGGCGTTGCCGGTCTTCTTGTAGGCTTCGCTCAGAGTGGGATAGATGGTCACAGCGTCGTCGCCGCCGATTTTGGCAATGCCGTTCTCGAGCACAGCCACAGCGTCGCCTGCACGGTCGGCACCAACGAGGGCTTCGCCATAGACAATATAGTCATTGGGCACGAAGTCGCGGGTGGGGTCGGAGAAGAGAGCGTCGCCGCTCTTTGCAGCTTCAACTTCGTTTTCGAGAGCGTGCTGCGAGAGCATTTTCAGACGGTGCATATAGTAGACCGAGGGGTCTTCAGAAAGAATCTTGTCGGCCCATTTCACGGCTTCAGCGTGTTCGCCTGCGGAGTGGAGCAGACCTGCGTAGCGCTGTTCGTCACGACGGAAGTGGTTGGGGTTCTTGACATATTTTTCATATGATTTCCAAGCCTTGCCATACTGATTGTTTTTGTAGTAGACTTCGGCGAGCTCACGCTGAGCGAGACCCGATTCGGGGTCGAGCTCGTTGAGTTCTTCGAGCTTCTGGATAACGAGGGGACGGTTGTGGGTGTCGTAAACGTGGGCGTACTTCACATAAGCCTCGCGGTTCACTTCGCCCTTTTCGGTTGCCTGAGTGATGGCCATTTCATAGAGACCTGCGGCTTTACCGGGGTCTTCTTTGGCGGCCATGTCGCCCTGAAGCATGTAGACGGCAGGTTCGGTGTACTTGGAATCCTTACCAGCCTTGTCGATATACTTCTGGATATCTTTGGCATAGGCAACGGGGTCAACATTCCAGAAGGCACGGGCAACGGCAGCGATTACCTCAGTGTCTTTTTTGTTGATCTTCATGGCCTGGTCAAACTGCTTCTGAGCAGCACCTTTGTCGCCTGATTTGAGGGCCACTTCACCGAGGCCGATGTAGTTGTAGGGGTATTCGGGGTTAGCGGCCATGCCTTTTTCAAAGTTTGCTTTGGCGGCGTTAACGTCCTTGTCAAGAAAAGCGATGTTGCCGAGATAGTAGTAGGCAACGGCTTTGTCGGTCGAGCTGTCGTTGATTGTGTTGTTCAGGATCTCTTTTGCGATATCGAAACGGTCGGCGTTGTAGTTGTCAACACCATCCTGATATCCCTGAGCAGCGGCAGCGATCGAAGCGCCGAGCGCGAGTGAAAACAGAAATCTCAGTTTCATGATTGATAGTCTTTTGTCTTTATTAGGTTATTATTTTGTTTTTTTGAGTTGGTTTGCTTTTTTGGGGGTTGCTATTATGACAAGCAACCGGCGCTGCGGTTTAATGTCCGCGACGCCGAGTGCTGTTACAATTCGTTAAAGTTCCACAAACTGTGGGGTTATCACCTTGGGACAGACGCCTGTGGAGAGAATCACTTTCTGCCCTACGGCGCTGGTGACGAAGGTGAAGAAGCTGTGGCCCACGGAGCTTGGAATGCTTGTGGAGATGAGATATATCTGCCGGTAGTAGGGGTACTTGCCGGTGAAGATATTGTATTGAGTGGGGAGATAGGTCTGGAGTTCGTCGATGCCCTGAACGGGGAGCACCTTGACGTCGGTGACGAAAGATGTCATCTCGGCCGTTGCGTCGACATCGGAGAGNCNNGCAATCTCTTCGGCAGAGAGTTCGCCGCCGCTCATGTCGTCGGTGAGCCAGCTTGCGCCGATGATGCCGATGGCGTTTTTGGTCTTGGCCACGATGTCAAACACCTCGCGGGGAGTTTTCTGGGCATAGACGTTGGGGCCGAAGGGGGCACCGTTCATNAGCGAGTCGCGCATGTAGCGTGCGGTCGANGAGCCCTGATGGTCAAAGGCCACGAGGATTTTGCCGAGNGTCTTTCCGCCGGGCACGATGCTGTCCCANGTGGTGAACTTGCCGGTGAGAATGTCGACGAGGTCGTTGTTGTCGATATACTCAATGGGGTTTTCGGGGTTGACGATGAGCGCCACGGCATCGACGGCAATCGCCTGCTGATGAACGGAGCGATTGTTGCTGTTGAGATAGGAAATCTCCTTTTTGTCGAGCGGGCGGGAGGTGACTGCCAGACGGATGTGATTGTCCATGTTGAGGAGCGAGTCGATGGCGGCATCTTCGTCAACGTAGATGTCCATGACGTTGGAGCCGGGATAGTTGTGCTCGAACACCTGCACTTCCTGCTCCATCACATTGCGGAACGAAGCGTCGCAGGCAACGTAGGCGGCTCCTTTGTGATAGTCGCCGGTCTGCGCACGGCCACACGAAAAGAGCGACACGGCTCCGGNAGCCACACTTGCAATCATCAGATATTTAAGAAATTTCATATCGCGCAATCTTTGGAGTGAGAGGTTATTCGTAGCGGGTGGTCACATCTTCGTCGATGCCCTTGAACTGGCGGTAGCCACGGAAAATGCCGTAGAGAATGAACACCACGCCGGCGGTCCAGCGAAGCCATTCAAAATCGCCCGACAGAGTGGGGAACACGCCGCAGAGGCAACAGATTCCGGCTCCTACAAAAACTATAATCATGATGACACCAAATATCATGCGCATTGTTCGCGGCATGCTGCTTGTTTTCTTTTCAGTTTCCATAATCAAATCGTTTGTTAATACATTAATATATATTGTTAACGACCGGAGCCGATTTTATGTTCAGCCGCCCNGGAGATTTCCGCTCGGCTTTTCGAGNGTCGAAATGCCNGCGGAGGGTCCGGAGGCCGGAATCTTGGTTTGGAATCGTAAAGTTAACGAAAAATGTTAACAAACAAGCAACTTTAAAACAATTTATTTTGCGCGAGGCTCTATTTTATCCTACGTTAACACGCCGATTGCTCTTTTTTCGCTATTTTTGCATTATGAATCTACCATTAGCCGAACGACTTCGCCCCAAAACNATCGATGATTACGTGGGGCAGACTCATATAGCCGGACCCGGGGCGATTCTTCGCCGCATNATCGAGTCGGGCAACATTGCCTCATTCATTCTCTGGGGCCCTCCGGGTGTGGGCAAGACCACNCTGGCCAAAATCATTGCCAACACCACCAATGCGCCGTTCTACACCCTGAGCGCNGTACATTCCGGAGTGAAGGATGTGCGCGAGGTGATTGACCGCTGCAAGGCTGATGCCGGCAGCATGTTCGTGACCCAGCGNCCCATACTGTTCATCGANGAAATACACCGCTTCAACAAGTCGCAGCAAGACAGCCTGCTGGCGGCGGTGGAAAACGGCACGGTGACGCTCATCGGGGCCACCACGGAAAATCCCTCGTTTGAAGTGATTCGTCCGCTGCTTTCGCGCGCTCAGGTCTACACGCTCAATCCGCTGACCGACATCGAGCTCAACACTCTGTTTCAGCGCGCCATAACCACTGACCCGATTCTGCGCGACCACGGCGTGGAGGTGGAATCGACCTCTGCCCTATTCCGCTTTGCCGGCGGCGATGCCCGCAAGCTGCTCAATATTCTCGACCTGCTCGAACAGGCCACTCCCGAGGGGCAACCGCTCAAAATCAACGATGAAATCGTCACAGCCTCGCTCCAGAAAAATCCGGCGGCCTACGACAAGAACGGCGAGATGCACTACGACATCATATCTGCCTTCATCAAGTCGCTCCGCGGCAGCGACCCCGATGCTGCCATCTACTGGCTCGCGCGAATGATCGAAGGGGGCGAGGAGCCGGAATTCATAGGCCGACGCATGATCATTTTCGCCGCNGAGGATATTGGCCTGGCCAATCCAAACGCGCTGCTGCTGGCCAACACCACGTTTGANGTNATNCACAAAGTGGGTTGGCCGGAGGCACGTATCCCNTTGGCTCAGTGTACAATCTATCTTGCCAACTCGGCCAAGAGCAATTCGGCNTACATGGCCATTGACACTGCGCTCGAACTGGTNCGCTCAACCGGCAATCAGCCCGTGCCGCTCCANATCCGCAATGCTCCCACCAAGCTGATGAAGGATATGGGNTATGGCCACAACTATCTCTACCCCCACAACTATCCGGGCAACTTCNTCAATCAGCAATATTTCCCCGACAACCTNGGCCATCCGACATTCTGGCACCCCGGCAACAATCCCGCCGAAGCCCGCGCCGCNGAGCTCCACCGACAGCGCTGGAATCCCGAAAGTCAGGGATAAAACTTCAGATAATTATGGTTTTATCTAAAAAAACACTATCTTTGCAGCATCCACAACATTAANACAAATATAATTATGAAAAAATTTCTGTTTTCAACATTTTCCGTTCTCTGCATGGTAATCGCTCTTGCTTCCTGCTCGTCAAAAGCCTCAAACGAGCTCATCGGCAAATGGGAACAAGACCTTTTGCAGCAGGGCATGAACGCCCACGTCACCTATGACTTCGAGGAGGGCGGCAAACTCAGCCAGACTTTTGAAATGACCGGCGACGTGCCCAAAGTCGACATCAAGGGCGAAGGCACCTGCACCTACACCTATGCCGACAATGTCATCACTTTTACTTTCTCCGGCGCTGACTTCAACTTNTCTAAATTTGAAATGGAAGGTGTGCCTCAGGAGCTTGTCGACATGTCCATGCAGCAGGTGAAATCGTCGATGGTTGACGTGGANCAGAAAATCACTGACGTGAAAATCAACGGCAACACTCTGACAGGCACTCTCAACGGCATGCAGATCACACTGAAACGCATCTGATTGCTCGCCTNAGTCANNAAATCTTTTACTTATCCGGCGGCGGCCCTTGATTTCGGGCGGTCGCCGGATCTGCTTTTTTACAGGGTTATCATGGCCGATGCCGGGCGCAGGCGATATTTGGAGTGGAGATGGTCGTGGGCTGCCTGCGAGGCTTCTTTTGCTATGCGTAGCAGAAGTTTAAGTGCCGACTCAATGGCTGCAAGCGACGACGNACGGCCTCCCGAAAGAGCGATTTCGCGGACAATGCGCGAGATGTTTGCCTTCATGGCTTCGCGACGGTTGTTGATCCATAAGATGCACTTTGCCAGCTCCTTATTGAGGGGAAGAACAACTTTTTCAGGGGAGTTTTCGGAGGANTCTCAGAGTGCTCAGAGTTCTCCGAGTTCTCCGAGAACTCCGAGNTTGTTGAAGATTTTGCAGCAGCCTTCTGCTGCTCCTTTCGCTGGCGGCGGCGTTCGCGCTGAAGCTCAAGACGTTCGGCCTTTTCCTTTATTTTGAAAGCGACAAAATTATTTGCTTCTTCCAGAAAACCGGAAGCAGAGTCGACCATGATTTTGCGAAGTTCGTCAAGAGTGAGAGTGATAGTTTTGACCGTGTTTTTCATAAACTGATATCGTTTAGTAGGTTTTTAAATAGAGTGAAATAATTCTCACCGACAAAATTACAACACCCCACACCGGTTTTTGCGAGAATTTGGCAAAACGCACAAAAAATTTAGCATGATAGAACGCGGGAGAACACTCTAAACTCTACACTCTATTCTCTAAACCCTATACTCTACTCTCTAAACCTGTTCGACTTCAAGGTAGGCGGGGAGGNAGCCGAGGCGGGCGGCCTTTTGGAGGTAGGCTTGAGATTTTTCGGGGTCGGCGGGGAGGCCGTCGCCGTTGGCGAGGAGCTTCGACATGCGGTAGTAGACAAGCGCCATCATGTTGTCGGGCAACTTGTTGCGGTCGATTATGCGGCCATAGTATCGCGCAGCTTTATCGGCATTGCGTTCCACGAAATCGCCATTGTAGTAAAGCCCACCGAAGAAAAAGGAGATGAAGTCATCGTTGGCAGCAATTTGATTTTCACGCTGAAGCAACTTCTTGAAGCCGAAACGATAACGCGGCGTATTTTCCATCACCTCATCCTTGAGCAATGCCGCAAGAGTGACCATGGCAAATTCAGCAGGCTCGGGCAGAGTCACCAAACCCAAGTCAAAACTTCGGGGAAGATGAAGAACGATGCGAGACGGATCATAGCCTAAATCGGCAGAAATATAGAGCCACTTAAATGCCTCTTCATAATCAGGATTGGGGTTTGCATAATCGCTAAAGTGCATACCCAGCGTGTTCTGACTGACACGGTTTCCAAGCATGGATGCCTTTGTTAAATACTTTACAGCCTTTGTTTTGTCGACATCCACTCCCCTACCGCGCATATACATCATCCCCAAATCATCAAGCGCCGTCGGATGATTGTCGCAATCTGCCTTTGAGAAATATTCCAGCGCTGTGTCATACTTGTTGTCTTTGTAATTCACATGGCCATAATAGATATATGCTTTATTATTCCCATCCTCAACTGCCTTGCGAAGCAGTCGCCAGCCATCTTTACTTTTCTCCTTGAATTCGGGAAAAATGAGATAGTAGCGCGAAAGAGCGGTAATGGCCTCGATGTTGTCGGCGGTCAGGATGGCTTTCAGGCAACATTCCGAAATCAGCGGACTGTAAGGTTCATGATATTTTGCAAGGATAAGCATGGAGTCGGCCGATATCAGTCCGGCTGCATAGTCGCGACTAATGACTTGGCACACTGAGTCCACAATTATTTTCTTGCGCTCCGAGGGGGTCAGTTCGCTGTCGCGCAACTGATTGAGAAAATCGTCAGCGGAGTCAGCGGCACAGAACGCCGGCAGCGAGAGCATCATCGCAATAAGGATCGAAAGGAATCTCATCTTGAAGTTTTTTTTTGGGGGGGGAGGGAAAAAATTGGCAGCTCGCGGAGATTGGTCCGGAGCTGCCGATGTCAAATAAGAGTAATGTCTTTGAAGCTTATGCTTCGGCGGGGGTCACGTTGATGAAACGACGACCATTCTTGCCTTCAGTGAACACAACCACACCGTCAACAAGCGCAAAGAGAGTGTGATCTTTGCCCATGCCTACATTCTGACCGGGATGGTGAACTGTGCCACGCTGACGTTTGATGATGTTGCCTGCCTTAGCAAACTGGCCACCAAAAATCTTCACGCCGAGTCGTTTGCTTTCCGATTCGCGNCCGTTCTTAGAACTACCTACACCTTTTTTATGTGCCATTGTCTTTTAGATTTTTGAGGATTAAGCAACTACTTCTTTAATTAACACTTTGGTGAAATACTGGCGGTGGCCGTTTTTACGACGGTAGCCTTTGCGACGTTTTTTCTTGAAAACGATCACTTTTTCACCTTTTACGAGCGGAGTCTGCACTTCGCATACAACTTTGGCGCCTTCAACGGTGGGAGCGCCTACCTTAACAGTACCATCGGCGTCAGCGAGGAGCACACGGTCGAATTCAACTGCGTCACCTTCTTTGGTTGCATCTCCGAGATAGTGGACATACAGATACTTGCCGGCTTCAGCCTTGAACTGCTGTCCCTGAATTTCTACAATTGCGTACATTGTTGATATTGATACGTTTAATGGTTATTCCGGCAGGCGGCCTCCGGTTGAGGAGCGCGCTTTTCTGAGCCTACACGGCGAAAATCGACCACAAAATTAGCAAACAATTTCCAATCTGCCAAGCCTTTGACGGCTTTTTTCGCCTCGGAAGGAGATTTTTTTCAGATTTTGTCGAGAGCCTGGGTGAGGTCGGCAATGAGGTCGTCGGCGCTTTCGATGCCAATGGAGAGGCGGATGAGGTCGGGGTTGATGCCGGCCTCGGCGAGCTGGCTGTCGGTGAGCTGGCGATGGGTGTGGGAGGCGGGGTGGAGCACACAGCTGCGGGCGTCGGCCACATGGGTGGCGATGGTGATGAGCCGGAGCGAATCCATGAATTTCACGGCAGTGGCTCGGTCGCCTTTCAGGCCGAAGCAGAGCACTCCGCACGACCCGTTGGGGAGATATTTCTGAGCCAGGGCATAATCGCGGTTGTCGGTCAGGCCACAATAGTTGACCCAGGCCACACGGGGGTCGGCGTCGAGGAATCGGGCTATGCGGAGGGCATTTTCGCAGTGGCGCTGCATGCGCAGATGCAGCGTTTCCAGGCCGAGGTTGAGCAGGAATGCATTCTGAGGCGAGGGCGATGACCCGAGGTCGCGCATGAGCTGAGCGGTCAGCTTCACAGCATAGGCCTGATTGCCAAAGGCTTTGGTGTAGGTCAGACCGTGATATGAGTCGTCGGGGGTGGTCAGGCCGGGGAATTTGTCGGCATGAGCATCCCAGTCGAAGCGACCGCCGTCAATGATGGCTCCCCCCACTTGAGTGGCGTGGCCGTCCATATATTTCGTTGTGGAATGGGTGACAATGTCGGCTCCCCACTCAAGCGGACGACAGTTGACGGGGGTGGCAAAAGTATTGTCGACAATCAGCGGCACTCCGGCTTCGTGGGCCACGCGCGCGAAGCGTTCGATGTCGAACACGCGGCATCCGGGATTGGAGATGGTTTCACCGAAAAATGCCTTGGTGTTTGGACGGACAGCTGCGCGGATTTCCTCATCGGTGGCGTCGGAGGAGATGAATGTGCAGTCGATGCCAAACTTGCGTAGGGTGACATTGAAGAGATTGAACGTGCCGCCATAGATATCGTTGGTGGCAACGATGTGGTCGCCGGCTTGGGCAATGTTGACCACTGCGAAGAAGTTGGCAGCCTGGCCGCTCGACGTCAGCATGGCGGCAACGCCCCCTTCGAGAGCGGCAATCTTTGCGGCCACGGCATCCGTGGTGGGGTTGGCGAGTCGGGTATAGAAATAGCCCGATTTTTCGAGGTCGAAAAGTGCGGCCATCTCCTCGGTGGAGTCATATTTGAAAGTGGTACTCTGAACTATAGGCACTTGGCGCGACTGGCCGTTGCCCGGCTCCCATCCGCCATGGATGCAGAGCGTGTCGAGTGAAAGTGGTTTGCTGCTCATTGGTCTGAAGTGAGATTGATTTATAAGAAACTGCAAATTTAACTAAAACACCGGGAAAACAAACTATCTCGCGAAAAAATAGTTTATATTACNCTCAACCGACAACCCCTCCCGGATTAATGCTACGGAAACGGCGGAAAAACGTGATTTTTTGGTGTCTTCAAAAAAATACGTTACATTTGCCTTTAGAAAAATGTCACATGTGACAAAAATCTAAAATATGAACAAGCAAATAAAACGAGACACGTACCTCAACAGACTTATTCACCGCCGCCACAATGGACGCATAAAAATCATAACAGGAGTTCGTCGAAGTGGTAAAACATACTTATTATTCAAGCTGTTTGCAGACTGGCTGAAACAGCAAAAAATAAAAGAGGATCATATTATCAAAATAAATCTGGAAGATCGTCGCAACAAGGAATTACGAGACCCGGACAATCTTTTAGCTTACATTGACTCGCTAATAAAGGATGAGTCGATGCACTACGTAATGATTGATGAAATTCAGCATGTAGCAGAATTTGAAGATGTCTTAAATAGTTATTTAGGCATGGAGAATGTTGATGTGTATGTTACCGGCAGTAATGCAAAATTCTTGTCTAAGGATGTCATCACAACCTTTCGTGGTCGTGGCGATGAAGTCAGAATATATCCTTTGAGCTTTGCCGAGTATCATTCTGCGACAGGTCTGACAAAGGAAGAAGATTTGAAGGATTTCATGCTATACGGCGGCCTTCCTCAGACTATATTTATGGAATCAGACGAGGAGAAATCTAATTTCCTAAAAGGGATATTTGAGGAAACATATCTTCGTGATATAAAGGAAAGATATAATATAGAAAAGGAAGAAGAACTGGAGAAGTTGCTTGATATTATATCTTCAACTGTCGGCAGTCTCACCAATCCCCAAAAGTTGGCAAATAGCTTTGAGTCTATGATTAAGAGCAATCTGTCTGCGGTTACAATAAAGAAGTATCTCGAATATATTTGTGATTCGTTCTTGGTGGAGAAAGCGACTCGCTATGACGTAAAAGGCAGAAAGTATATCGACACTCCATATAAATATTATTTTGCAGACCCTGGGCTTAAAAATGCCCGCATAAACTTCAGACAGCCCGACGAAAGTCATGTAATGGAGAATATCATCTACAACGAACTTCGCAAACGCGGCTTCAACGTTGATATTGGAGTCGTCCCGGTTGTTGTAAGGGAAGAAGGCAGACAGATTCGCAAACAATATGAAATTGATTTTGTATGTAATCTCGGCAGCGCACGTTACTACATACAATCTGCCTATCGCATGGAAAGCGAAAGTAAAATGAAGCAAGAAGAAAATTCTCTGCGAAATGTAGATGATTCGTTTAAGAAAATTATAATACTTGGTGAGCATACACCGGTTTTAAGGAATGATGCAGGAATCACTACAATAAGTATCTACGATTTTCTTCTCAACGAAAATTCGTTAGAGCTGTAGCTATAAGTAAGCTATTGCACGGCAACCGGTTGTTAGATATTGTTGCTTAGAATCTATTTCTTAAAGATTGAGCGACCAACAAACTATCTCGCGAAAAAATAGTTTATATATTATAAGGAGGCGGTTGTTTTAACCAAAACTTTGTAAATTTGCATCATAAAACCATAACCAAATATGAAAACCATACGAAACGAAGAATTTGGCGGCGAACGTCCGCTTTTTGCAAGCCACGGGCTGCGTCTTGAAAACTGTACTATCCACGCCGGCGAATCGGCCCTGAAGGAGTGTTCCGATATTGAAGCCGACGGCTGCCGGTTTGAGGGTAAATATCCCTTCTGGCATGTCGACGGATTCCGCATCAAGAATTGTCTTTTCACCGAGGGTGCGCGTGCCGCTCTGTGGTATTCCAAAAATCTGGAGATGACCGACACTCTGGTGGAGGCTCCGAAGATGTTTCGCGAGATGGAAGACCTGACGCTCCGCAATGTCAAGGTGCCCGACGCGGCTGAAACGATGTGGCATGTGCGCAACGTGCGCCTGCAGAATGTTGAGTTTCTCCGCGCCGACTATCTCTTCATGCACAGCGAAAACATTGCAATCGAAGACTATCATCAGCAGGGCAACTATTCGTTTCAGTATTGCAAGAATGTGGTGATCCGCAACGCAGAAATCGACTCGAAAGATGCGTTCTGGAACACGGAGGATGTCACCGTCTACGATTCGCGGCTGACGGGCGAATACCTCGGCTGGCACTCCCACCGCCTTCACCTGGTCAACTGCCACATCAGCGGCACCCAACCCCTCTGCTACTGCCACGACCTGGTGCTTGAAAACTGCACTTTCGACGCCGACGCCGATCTCGCTTTCGAGGAGAGCACGCTGCAGGCCGATGTGCGCGGCACCATCACTTCGGTCAAGAACCCCACATCGGGCCGCATCACCGCCGACGGATATGGCGAAATCATTCTCGACGAAAACATCAAGGCTCCGGCCGACTGCGTGATTGAAACACGCGGATAAGCAGATAAGGAGTGGCGATGTCTGACAACCTTATGCAACCGGCCGAGCGGCCTTTGTCGACGACCGAACGGCTGCTGTCGCTGATTCGCGACGGCAAGCCGATGACCTTTCGCGACCAGTTGAAACTGACCGTCTATCTCTCCACACCCGCCATGATGGCCCAGATTTCGGCCATTGCCATGCAATATATCGACGCATCGATGGTGGGGAGTCTCGGCGCGGGGCCTTCGGCCTCGATCGGGCTGGTGTCGACCACCACCTGGCTCTTCTGGGGCTTCCTGAGCGCGGCGGCCACGGGCTTCTCCGTGCAGGTGGCCCACAAGGTCGGAGCGGGCGAAATGGAGAAGGCGCGGTCGGTGCTTCGACAGTCGTTTTTCGCNCTTGCCATTTTCAGCATCGCCATAGCAGCCATCGGAGCAGCCATCAGCGGCGAGTTGCCGCGATGGCTCGGGGGNGCGCCTGAAATCCGCGAGGCTTCGTCGAACTATTTNCTGATTTTCTCACTCTTCCTCCCTGCCCTGCAGATGAGCTTCCTGGCCGGAGCGATGCTGCGCTGCGCCGGCAACATGAAGGTGCCGAGCACACTGAATGTCATCATGTGCATACTCGATGTGGTGCTCAACTTCTTCCTGATATTTCCGTCGCGCGACATCTCCATTGCCGGTCTGCACCTATGGGTGCCCGGCGCGGGGATGGGTGTCACCGGGGCGGCTCTGGCCACGGTGCTTGCCGAGACCATAGTGGCGGCANTCATGCTCTGGTATCTTGTGAGCCGGTCGAGCCTGCTGCGGCTAACCCGGCGCCACGAACCCGCCCGCTATCGCCCCCACCGCAACATTCTGGCTCACGCCACCCGCATCGGGCTGCCGATCGGACTTGAACATGGTGCCATCTGCGGAGCGCAGATTCTGATCACCACCATTGTGGCGCCGCTCGGCGTTGTGGCCATTGCCGCCAACGCATTTGCCGTCATTGCCGAGAGCCTCTGCTACATGCCGGGCTATGGCATTTCGGAGGCCGCCACAACGCTCTCGGGCCAGAGCCTCGGCGCAGGGCGCCTGGATCTGACCAAGCGGTTCGGCGTGATCACCGTAGGATCGGCCATGATCATCATGGGGCTGCTGGGCGTGGTGATGTATATCTTCGCGCCACAGATTTTCAGCGTGATGACTCCCGACGCGGCCATTCGCAGCCTCGGCGCCGAAGTGCTCCGCATCGAGGCATGGGCCGAGCCGATGTTTGCCGCCTCAATCGTGGCCTACGGCTTCTTCGTGGGGCTCGGTCGCACCATTCTTCCCGCGTCGATGAACCTCGTGAGCATCTGGGGTGTACGCCTGACGCTTGCCGCGCTGCTCGCCCCCTCCATGGGGCTGCACGGTGTGTGGCTGGCAATGTGCATCGAGCTTTGCTTCCGCGGCCTCATCTTCCTCATCCTGCTCGCCTCTTTCTATATCAAACACGATAAACACCACCTCAACCCTCATAATCTCCAGACCACATGACCTTTGATTTTGACAAACAGATCTCGCGCCGCCACACCGGCTCCTATAAATGGGACACGGCCGAGGATGATGTGCTGCCCCTCTGGGTGGCCGATATGGATTTCCAGGCCGCTCCGGCCATTATCGACGCCCTGCGCCGCCGCGTGGAGCATGGCGTTTTCGGCTACACTTATGTCCGCCCGGAATATTATGAAGCAGTAATCGACTGGTTCGCAGAACGCCACGGCTGGCAAATCGAACGCGACCAGTTCATCTACACCTCCGGCGTGGTGCCCGCAGTGTCGGCCATCATCAAGGCCATGACACGCCCCGGCGACAAGGTGATTACCCAGACTCCGGCCTACAACTGCTTCTTCTCTTCGATTCGCAACAATGATTGCATCGTGGCCGAAAATCCGCTGCTCTACGATGCCGAAACCGGACGCTACACGATTGATTTCGACGGACTTGAACGCCTCGCCGCCGATCCGCGCGCCACTGTGATGATTCTCTGCAACCCCCACAATCCTTCGGGGCGTGTGTGGAGCCGCGACGAGTTGCTGCGCGTGGCCGACATCTGCCTGCGCAACAATGTGTTTATAATTTCCGATGAAATCCACTGCGAGCTGACTTTTGCCGGACATGACTACACCCCCTTCGGCACCCTCCCCGACTGCTACACTTCGCGCTCTTCAATCTGCGTGTCGCCCAGCAAGGCATTCAACATTGCAGGTCTGCAGATTGCCAACATCATCACCCCCGATGCCGACATCCGCGCCCGCATCGACCGCGCAATCAACATCAATGAGGTGTGCGACGTCAATCCCTTCGGCGTCGAAGCCACCATAGCCGCCTACCGCGAGAGCGCATATTGGCTCGACTCGCTGCGCGACTATATCTACGAAAACTACCTGCTGCTGTGCGACACCCTCGCTGCCGAACTCCCCTCGCTGAAAGTGACACCGCTCGAAGGCACCTATCTGGCATGGGTAAACATCTCGGCCACAGGGCTGACCGCCGACCAACTTTCCGACCTGCTGCTTGAGCGCAAACGCCTGCGCATCAACTCCGGCACCATGTATGGCGACTCCACCAACAGCTTCATCCGCATCAACCTCGCCTGCCCCCGCGCCACCCTCCGCGACGCCCTCACCCGCATCACGAGCTTGCTNAACAGAGAGTAGGGTTTAGAGAGTAGAGTTTAGAGTTTAGAGTTTAGAGTATTGAGAGAGTTAGAGCCTCCGGCGGATTCGGCGGAGCATAGGAAAGCAGGCATCCTTGCCTGCGGCCGCTATCACTTGAAGCGTAGTTTCTTAGAACTTAAGGATTTGAAAGCCTACGGAACTTTTTTGTCGGCTTACGCCTCAAATCTACNGAGCGAAACGGAACGGACACGGAACTTTTTTGTTTTTCGCGGTTTGTTTGAATTTGAACTCGCGGGGAGTCGCTGCGCTCTCCGGGCTTGAACCCGCGGAATTTTGATGGGATGCCTGCTTTCCTGCGTCGTTGCATTTCGGGATTTCAAAAAATTGGGGGTGNGTTGTTTGATTTTAAATTTTTATTTGTAATTTTGCCGTTGCAGATTTCCTCGCAGACCTCCACGCCAGACATCAGCTCTGAGCGTCAGCAATGAGCCTATGTTCAGGTCTGGGGAATGTGGGCGGGGTTTGCAAACATNTTTTTGAAAGCGTTTATCCGCGCTGATTCTTGACNTTCTGAAATTCTCGCAAAATTTCTAAACCAAAGNCAAGGATTGAGCAACGGTAGATGCCCGTGGTTTATGTAAGATTACCCTGCATCCGGTCAGGCGTCTCGGGAGAGATGCATCCGGACGCATAGTGGTTGCGCATATTCTGGCGTGGGCTTCTGCACGTTGCCGTCCGACTTTGGTTAGGCAAATGCGAGAAGCCTCAGANNGTAGGACGGCAACAGATACAGATTCCCACGTTTTCTGTCTTATAATCTTCACTTAGCGCCAACGAGGGGAAGACCGCGGCCACCAAAAAATGTTTCAAACAATGAAAAGAAAATTTTTAGTTTTCGCAGCATCGGCCTTGCTGTCTCTATCGTCCAATGCCGCCGTCGGCGACACTTTTGAGATTGACAACCTGCTCTACACCGTTTTGACTGAATCTGAGAATAGTAATACGGTCAGTGTCAAGAACGCCCTCGCCGACTACTCCCTGAGTGGCGATATCGTGATTCCAGCGGAAGTTTCCGATAATGAAANGACATATACGGTTACATCAATTGCTATAGAAGCATTTATCTATTGCACTGATATCACCTCGGTTTCAATTCCTGCAACAATAACATCAATCCCTAATGGCGACGTGTTCGCCTTATGCACTTCTCTCGAGTCTATCAATGTTGATCCGGAAAACACGAGTTACTGCTCAGAGAATGGCGTCCTTTACAATAAGAACAAAACAAGGTTAATCTCATGCCCCAAAACTTTTACAGGGGAGTTTACAATCCCTGCTTCAGTCACAACATTGGAGTCTTTTTGTTTCACCGATTGCACAAAACTCACATCAGCTCCTATTCCATCCACGGTCACTACTTTCGGCATGGGACCCTTTATCCGTTGCAAATCATTGACCTCACTGACCATTCCGGCTTCCACAAAACCAGCAAGTTCGAATGTTTACATCTGCTTCGACACCCCATTGCTCGAATCCATAACCGTTGAGGAGGGCAACACATCAATCTGCTCAGTTGACGGAGTTGTGTATAACAGTGCCCAGGATAAACTTATTCAATATCCTGCAGCTAAAAAGGGGGATGTTAAAATTCTTGAATCAGTAACCTCTTACGGCAATTATTCCCTGGCGGGTGTCCAGGCGCTGACCTCTTTTACTGTACCGGCAGAAATAACTTCTTTCTCCAACAACATTTTGAGGTCATGTCCTAACCTGACGGAAATTAATGTCGATGAAGGGAACACAAGTTACTCATCAGAAGATGGCGTTCTTTTTAATAAAGATAAAACCAATTTAATCTCTTTCCCATCAGGCAAAAGCGGGGAATATACTGTTCCCGACGGTGTTACGACAATCTCTTCAGCAGCCTTTAGCTCATCAAAAATATCGAACATCGAATTGCCCTCTTCAGTTACCAATTACGGAGGCTCATTTTTTGGAAATTGTGGAAACTTGACCAAGATTATATTTAATAATCCAACGCCTCCATCATCATTCACAAGACTTTATTTCCGTACGGCGCGGAAAGATCTGACGCTCTATGTACCGGAGGAAAGCGTCGAGGCATATAAGGAAGCCTTTCCGTATTGGGAAAACATTAAGGCAATAGGAGAAGCTGACATCGTCCAAATAACCTCCGACGCAAACTCTGCAATTGACTACTCGATGCCCCTGAGCGTCTACGACCTTGCGGGCAAACATATTGCTGACTCCCTGCGCAACCTTGCTCCCGGCCTTTACATCGTGCGCCAAAAGGCTGCATCAGCAAAAATCCTCGTGAAGTAAAAAGTTTCAGTTAGCATACGGATAGCGATTCCGCATCGCTCCCCAATAATCAGCCGCCCGCCATAGGTCAAAGTCTTGACCTCGGCGGGCGGTGTTTTGTGGGGTGACATATCGTAGCATAATGCTATTTACTTAAAGAAAATCGACCCTTATAGGACTCCCCTCTCTTGTAGGGACGCACCCTGGTGCGTCCGCAACACGCTGANTATCAATTCGGACGCACCAGGGTGCGTCCCTACAATTCGGGTAAAGCCCGAATGAAATCAAACTTTCTTGATTAGGTTAGTAAACGGGATTGGGTAGCTATTATACAAAGCGGGGGGTTAGTCGGTGGGGAAGATTTCGGTTAGTTCGCGCTCTAATTCTACGTTGGAGAGGCGGGTGGTGAGTTTGCCGTGGCGGGCTATGGAGATGTGGCCGGTTTCTTCGGAGACTACTACGGCTACGGCGTCGGTGGCCTGGGAGATGCCGAGGGCTGAGCGGTGGCGCAGGCCGAGGTGGCGGGGCACGCTGGTGTCGTGGCTCACGGGGAGGATGCAGCCGGCGGAGACGAGGCGGTTGCGGGCTATGATGAGGGCGCCGTCGTGGAGGGGTGAGTTTTTGAAGAAGATGTTTTCGATGAGCCGGGAGTTGATTTTGGCGTCGATGATGTCGCCGGAGTTTTCGTAGGCTTCGAGGGGCATGCTCTGCTCGATGACTATGAGTGCGCCGGTGCGTGTGCGCGACATGTTCATGCAGGCGTAGACGATGGGGATTACGTTGCGGTGGCGCTCTTCTTCGCTATTGTCGGACTTTGCTTTCATGCGGAAGATTCGGCGGATGAAGCCCCAGCGTTTGTGGTCGCCGAGCTGAACGAGGAATCGCTTGATCTGGTCGGGGAAGAGGATTACGAGGATGAGCAGGCCGATGGACATGAATTTGTTGAGCACTGTGCCGATGAGTTTCATGTCGAGCACCTGGGATGCTATGATCCACACGCCCACGAAGGCGAGGACGCCGAAGAAGAGGTTGAGCGCGCCTGACTCTTTCATGATTCGATAAGTGTAAAAGAGCAGNAGGGCGGCTATGGCGATGTCGCAGATGTCGAGAAGCGTAATGTCCATTGGTGGTTGGGAGTGGTTGGGAGATTATTGATTTTGGGCTTGGAGGAAAGCCTGATGGATGGCTACGGCCTGACGGGCCTGGCGGACGTCGTGGACGCGGAGAATGGAGGCGCCGCCCTGGAGNGCNAGCATGTTGGCGGCGGTGGTTGCCGACACGGCCTCATCNGNGGTGATGGAGAGCAGGCGTGTGAGCATCGATTTGCGGGAGAGCCCCACGAGCAGCGGCACTTCGAGGGCCCGGCCGATCAGGGGGAGGCAGGCGAGAAGGCGATAGTTTTGCTCAAGGGTTTTGCTGAATCCGAAGCCGGGGTCGGCGATGATGTCGGCCACNCCCATTTCGCGCAGGCGATGGATGCGATCGGCGAGCCATGAGGTGATTTCGAGTTCGAGGTTGGTGTAGTCGCAGAGCGACTGCATGGTCTGCGGGGTGCCGCGCATGTGCATCAGGATGTATGGCACTCCGAGTTCGGCCACGGTGGCGAACATGGCGGGGTCGAGCTCGCCTCCGGAGATATCGTTGATGATGCCGGCACCGCAGGCCACGGCATGACGGGCCACGGAGGCGCGGAAGGTGTCGACCGACACGGGGATGTCGGGGGCCACGGAGCGAATTGCGCGCAGAGCCACCGAAAGACGGTCCATCTCCTCGGCTTCGCTGACGTCGGCAGCGCCGGGGCGCGAGGAGTAGGCTCCGCAGTCGATCATGTCGACCCCTTCGGCCATCATCTGCTCCACGCGGCTGACAATGGCTTCGGCGCCGGGGGTTCGCGATCCGGCGAAAAAGGAGTCGGGGGTGGCGTTGATGATGCCCATGACTTGCGGACGGTCGACGGTCAGCAGTCGGTCGGCGAGGCGGAGCGTGTATGTTGGGAATTTACTCATTATTATATATAAGCTATCGGCCACAACCACTCTNGGGGAAGGTTGTGGCCGATTGTGTCTGCGAAGTTAATGACAATCGGGGGGATATGCAAATATCAGCAACATATTTCCCCTGATTTTTCACTTCNGATTATTTTTCGGCGGGGCGTGTGAAGCCGTCTTTGTTGCAGCGCTTGGTCATGGCTTCGATGCGCGACTTGGTGTCGGGGTGGGAGGAGAACATCTTGTTGATGTAGCTTGACTGTGCGCCGCTTTCCATGTTGAGGAATTTTTCGAAGGCCATCACCATGCCCCAGGGATTTTTGCCGTGGGCCACGAGGAAATCATAGCCGCAGTTGTCGGCTTCTTTTTCCTGCTTCTGAGAGTATTTCGCACCGATGAGCGACGCGCTGAGGTCGCCGAGCTGCGAGTCGCTCAGTTTGGCGAGGGTGCCGTTGGATGCAGCGAGGGCGTCTTTGACGGCTCCGGTCATCAGCTCGTGCTTGAAAGCGTTTTTGCTGTGGCGCTTCACCACATGGCCGATTTCGTGGCCTATGATGCCGAGGAGTTCGTCGTCGGTCATGATGTCCATCAGCGAGGAGAACACGCGCACACTNCCGTCGGGGCAGGCGAATGCGTTGACGTCGACCACGTCATAGACTTTGAAATTCAGAGGAATACCGTCGGCATCGGTGATGCCTTCGGTCAGNCGTTTGAGGCGNTGAGTGTAGGGATTATTGTCGGGCAACACGGGGTTGTGGGCATCCATCCATTCAACNGACTGCTTGCAGTAGGCTGCCATGTCGGCATCGGAGAGAGTGAGAGCTTTGGCAGCTTTGAGGGCGCCGCTGCCGATTTTCGACCAGTTCTGGGCCGATGCGGAAAAGCCGCAACCCAGACAGAGCGCAAAGAGTGCGATAAAAAGTTTTTTCATTTTGCTTGGTTTATTTGAATTGTGTAATTTTGAAACAAAATTAATCAATCGCACTGAAATGACAAAACAATCCGCCGACCGATTTTGGACAATCAAGGTGATGCTTCTCGGGCTGCTGACGCTAATTGGCTATATGTCAGCCGCAGTTCTCAGAAATTACACGATGGTGAGTTTTCCCGTGGTGATGTCGGCGAGTTTCATGGCCGGCGCGATGATCGGTGTGGCGGCGGCTCCGCTGATTGCCCGGCTGACGCGGAAGCCTTGGATCGCGCTCAATGCGGCTATAGGAACGGCGGTTGCCACCGGGGTTGTGGCCGGTGCGTTTTTCATTCTCAACTTTGCGCTGGCCGACACTTCGACGGCTCACCGCGAGCAGGCGGTCATAGAGCGCAAATATCGCGAGACGCGCTATCGGCAGAAGCGAGTGAGCCGCAACCGCTATGTGCGCGGCGAGCCTTATTATGAGTATTATTTCGATGTGCGCTATGCCAACGGAGCTACGAAGGCTATGCTCGTGCGCGCCGATCGCTATCGCCGACTTGATGCGGGCGACACTATCAATGTCGATATCAGTCGGGGATTGTTTGGGTTTCCGGTGGTGAAGAAGTAGGTGGCTTTTTTTTGGGGGGGGGACCACCCAAAGACAAACACTTTTGCTTTTAGCGGCAGGTGGCGGCTTTTGATTTTAGCGGGAGGGAACCGGCTCGGAGAGGAAGTCGCGGCTCCGGCCTTCGGGGGCTTGGGGGCGCTGACGGCGATTGGCGGTGCGGCGTGAGGCGGCGCGGGTGGTGTCGGATTTCGATTTGTGGCGCGAAACAACGGTAGAGGCCATGGTGTCGGCAGCCTGAGAGGGTGTCTCGATGGCGGGCAGAGCTGCAGGCGCGGGGGCGGAGAGGCCTTTGATGAGGGCCATGGAGAAGATGAGTCCGCAGCCGAGGATGATGAGGATGATTGACGCGCGGCGCTCGCGGGAGGTCAGTTTCGGCATGGTCAAACGAAATTACAGGAAAGAGGAAACGAGCACGGCCGCAATCAACAGCGGAGCGACATAGCGCACGATGGCAAGCACCGCAGGATAGATGCGCGAGCGGAGTGTGCCGCCATTCGACAGCTGATCAATCAGGAGATTGCGCGGAGCAACCCAGCCCACATAGATGCAGAGCAGCAGCGAACCGACGGGGAGGAATATGTTGGTGGCGGTGTTGTCGAGCAGGTCGAAGATGTTCATGCCGAAAAGCGTGTAGCCGCTCCAGGGGCCCATCGACAGGGAGCAGACGGAGCTGAGCAGGAAGAGGGGCAGCAGGACAATGAGCACTGATTTCCAGCGGGCGAGGTGGAAGCGGTCGTGGACAAAGGCCACGCTGACTTCGGCAATGGAGATGGTAGAGGTCAGGGCGGCCACGGTCAGCAGCAGGAAGAAGAGTATGGACCAGAGCTGAGTGGCAGGCATCTGCGCGAACACTTCGGGGAGGGTGACAAAGACCAATGTTGCACCGCGAAGGCTTTCGCCGCCAAGACCGAAGGAGGTGACGGCGGGGAAGATGATGAGCCCCATCATCACGGCCACGAGCAGGTCGAGAGCAGANACGGTGACGGCGGTGCGCATCAGGCGGGTGTGTTTCGGGAAATATCCGGCGTAGGTAATCAGGATGCCCATGCCGAGGCTAAGCGAGAAGAAGGCCTGCCCGAGCGCGCTGATNATCACCTGCGGAGTGACTTTTGAGAAGTCGGGACGGAGGAAAAACTCAATCCCCTCCCAGGCGCCGGGCATGGAGCAGCACACCACAACAAAGATTGCCAGAATCAGAAACAGAATCGGCATGGCGATGTTTGACATCCGCTCGATGCCCTTCTGCACGCCGGCGAGCAGCACACCTATATTAATAGCAATCATCACGAAGGTGTTGATGATTGGATTCCACGGCTCGGTGATGAAGGATTCCATCTTGGCCGTGAAGTGAGATGTCATCGAGGAGTCGACGGCTGCCGAGACGGGTGCATAAAGGCCACCGGTGATNGACTGCCAGAGATATTCAAAGGTCCAGCCGGCCACGACCATGTAGAAACACAAAATCATGTAGCTTGCCAAAACGCCCAAGCCGCCGACGGCGCTCCAGCGGCGCGATGCACCGATGTTGCGCAGCGACCCGACGGCATCGCTATGGCCGGCACGTCCCACGGCAAACTCCGACAGCATCACCGGAATGCCCAACACCAGCACACAGGCCACATAGATGAGCAGAAACGCAGCTCCCCCACCCTGCTGAACCTCGGCCGGAAAACGCCAGACATTACCCAGCCCGACCGCCGAACCGACAGTGGCGGCAATCAGACCAATTTTTGATGCAAATAATTTCGTGTTNGAAGCCATAGAAAGAGNAGCCTTTGAATATTTTGCACAAAATTAGCAATAAAAACTGACAATTCANGCACAAATCCCCTCTCAAAGTGACGATTTACAGNGATTCTACATTATTTTGCCAACATTTCGCATTTTTATCCATCAAATATCCAACAACCNGCCTTAGCTAAGGAGTCAGGTCTGGAAGATATTTTATAATTTTGTGGAAAAAACAGAAGGACATGAAGATGTATATATATAAGGTGTATCGGTTTTTCCTGGGGTGGCCCACGGGGCTGCTGACCGGTGTGGCTCTGGCAACGCTTTTGGTGTTGACGCTGATGCCGGGCGATGAAGTGCCGCAGCCTGATGTNTGGGAAGATGCCGACAAGGTGGCCCACGGGGTGATGTTTGGCCTGGTGGCGTGTGCGGCGCTGATGGATGCGGGGCGCGCGCGAGGCAGGGTCACGCTGCCGATGGTGGCGATGACGGGTCTGGTTGTCACGGGGCTCGGATGGGTGATTGAGCTGCTGCAGGGAGCCATGGANATGGGGCGCAGTTGCGACGGAGCGGATGTGGTGGCCGATGCTGTCGGAGCATTTTTGTTGCCGATGGCGTGTCTGCCGNTGCTGAGAGGGTATGTGGCTCAGAATGAGTGCAGTCTTTCGACGCCGAGTTTTGAAAGGCTTCCGCTTGATGATGTGAAGCGCATCTACATGGCCTCATTTCCGGAGGAGGAGCGCAGAGTGTGGGATGACCTGACGGCGAAACTTGCCGACCGGGAGCATCCGCTGAAGATGATGATTATCAAGCATCGGGGGCGCACGGCGGGATTTATCACCCGATGGCAGCTCGACGGAGTGCGCTATGTGGAGCATTTCGCCGTTGACGCTTCGCTGCGCGGACTGAGCATAGGCAGCCGAGCCATCAGGGAATTTTGCAAGCGGGAGGGTGCGACGCCCGTGGTGCTTGAAGTGGAGCCGGCCGAGATGAGTGATGAGGCGCGCCGCCGCATCAGGTTTTATGAGCGGTGTGGCTTCAAGGCGCATCATTCATTTCCTTACATTCAGCCCCCCTACTCCGCCGGACTGCCGGAAGT
This sequence comes from Bacteroides sp., assembly GCA_014801655.1. Classification (GTDB taxonomy): domain Bacteria; phylum Bacteroidota; class Bacteroidia; order Bacteroidales; family Muribaculaceae; genus Paramuribaculum. The sequence goes on along the minus strand of JAAVDT010000051.1, from coordinate 12,562 downwards.
CAAACTGACATTGATGACTTGCGGCGAGCCCCCGAAGGAACTCGCCGCTATTGCTGCCGAGATTTTGCGAATGGTTTATGAGCAGGGGGATAAACTCTAAACTCTATTCTCTAAACTCTACTCTTTAGGTGCCAGAGGGGTGAGGGAGATGGCGGAGGGGGCGAGGGTTTCGCCGAAGGCTGTTTCGCGGATCAGGAGGCGGATTGCGCGGGCTTTGACGGGCGCACTGAAGATTACTTCCTGCGGAATGGGGTTGGCGGCGATGTTGCCGAACTCACCGGTGGTTTCCACTTTGGTCCACTTCTTGCCGTTGGCGCTCACCTCAACATCGTAGCGATAGATCATGTCGCCTGCCTCGCCGGGGGCCGGAGTGTAGACAAATCCGGCGAGGGTCTGCGGTTTGTTCCACACAATTTCATAGTAGGGCTGCTGCTTATCAGCGACATAGAGCTTGCGGACGGGAGTGGCCGACACTGCGGGATAGGGCGACTTGAAGTCGGATTCTGCGGCGGGCATCTTCACCAGATATGTGCCGACGATTTCGGCACGGGGTTCGCCTCGCGAGGAGAGGATGTTGAAGCGGATGGAGTCGGCGTCAACGGGGTCGAAGGTGAGGATGCGGCGGTTGCCGATGGTGGTTCCTTCTGCCACCTTCTGCCATGAGCCTCCTGCGAGAACTTCGACATCGAACTGCTCGACACGCTGGCCCTGAGTAATGTCTTCGCGCAGCTCAACACAGTTGATGCGGCCGGGGAGCTGCTTCTTTTGGAAATTGGTCTGAATCCAGTTGTGAAATTCGGCGAGTCGCTGACAGTCGGCGGGAGAGATGAGGCCGTCGGTGTCGGGGGGAATGTTGAGGAGCAGCGTTGCGTTTCGGCCCACTGATTCGAGATAGATGCGGGCCATGCGGCTCATAGGGTGGGGCTGCTCGGTTTCGTGGTAGAACCATCCGGGACGAATCGACACGTCGACTTCGGCGGGCCACCAAAAGACCTGAGAGGCGCGCGACACGACGTCGCGTCCGCCCAGAGAGGGCGACATTTCATTCATGTCGAGAGCCTTGTTGACCGAATCGGCAAAGGCATAGACCTTCGGCACGAGAGGGGTCACGCTCCATTCGGTCTCGCGGCCGCGACCACCTTCGTTGCCCACCCAGCGCACATCGTCGCCGGTGATTGCAAGCACGGCATCGGGTTGCAGATCACGCATTGTGTCGCGGAAGCGGAGCCAGTCGTAGACCTGCTTCTTGCCGTTGGGGCCTTCGCCGCAGGCTCCGTCGAACCACACCTCATCGACCTTGCCATAGTTGGTCAGCAGTTCGGTGAGCTGAGCCACGAACAGATCATTGTAAGCCTCCGAGCCATAGCATTGGGCGTTGCGGTCCCAGGGGGAGAGGTAGAGACCGAGTTTCATGCCATACTTGTCGCAGGAGCGGCGCAGGTCGGCCACAACGTCGCCCTTGCCGTCGCGCCAGGGGGAGGAGGCAACGGAGTGGGAGGTGGTGGCTGTGGGCCAGAGGCAGAAGCCATCGTGGTGTTTCGCGGTCAGAATCACCATTTCAAATCCGGCGTCCTTGAGGGTGCGCACCCACTGGTCGGTGTCGAGCGATTTGGGGTTGAAGAGTTCGGGCGATTCCTTGCCGTCGCCCCACTCGCGGTTGGTGAATGTGTTCATGCCGAAATGGAGGAAGGCGGTCAGCGGTCGCTGCTGCCAGGCAAGCTGCTGGGGGGTGGGGACAACGCGGCCGGCGAGCTCGATTTTGGTAATCGAGTCGGCACCTTCGGGAAACACTACTCCCTTAACAAACAGTTCCTCAGCCTGCACACCCGAGGCGGCGCAAGCAAGCGTCAGAAGGCTTATCAGATGTTTCATGGTCTGTTCAGATCTTTAGTTTTCGATTATTGAAATGGGGTAGAGGAAGCGCACGGGGTCATCGTATTGCTCCTGAGCGTCGCGCAGCTTCTTCATCATGGTCATGGTCACTTCGCCCATGCCCGGTTTGCCGAAAAGATTGTTCATTTCGTTGGGGTCGTTAAGGAGGTCGTAGAGCTCCCAGGAGTGGATATCGTTATAGAAATGAATCAGTTTGTAGCGCGAATCGCGAATGCCATAGTGGCGCTTCACGGCATGTTCGGCGGGATATTCGTGGAAATGATAGTAGAGAGCGTCGCGCCACTGCTCGGGCTTTTCGCCTTTGAGGGCGGGGAGGAAAGACACGCCCTGAATGTCNGAGGCCACGGGCGCTCCGGCGAGTTCGAGGAAGGTCGGNGCATAGTCGATGTTCTGCACCATCAGGTCAATATCNCCCTTGGCNTCAAAGCCTTTAGGGAGCATCATGACAAGGGGCGTGTGCATCGACTCCTCATACATGAATCGCTTGTCAAACCATCCGTGTTCACCCATGTAGAAGCCCTGGTCAGAAGTGTAGACCACGAGAGTGTTGTCAAGCATATCATGGTCGCGGAGATAGTCGAGCACACGTCCCACATTGCGGTCAAGCGAGGCCACGACCTTGGCATAGTCGCGCATATAACGCTGATATTTCCACTCGGTCANCGAATCGCCGGTCAGCGAATCGGCATAGAANTTTTCGATAATCGGGTCGTAGAGNTGGTCGAATCGGGCGAGCTGGGCCGAGTCCATGCGAGAGCGCATTCCATCGTAGGCAAAGCTAAGGCGCGTTTCCAGTCCGGGNCGGCGCATCTTGTTGTCGTAGACAATGTCCATGTCGTGGGCCGAAGCAATCGACATTTCCTGCTGCTGCGCTGCGGGNCGTCCGGCATAGTCGTCGTAGAAATTCTCGGGAAGCTCNAAGGTGCGGTCCTCATAGAGATCGAGNTCGCAGGTGTCGGCGAGCCAGTTGCGGTGGATNGCCTTATGATGAATCAGCANGCAGAACGGACGCTGCGGGTCGCGCTCATTTTCAAGCCAGTCGANCGAACGGTCGGTGATGATGTTNGTCAGATAGCCGTGGTGAACAATCGTGTCGCCCTCCATTTCGATGATCGGCGGATTATAGTAGTCGCCCTGGCCGGGCACTATNGCATAGCGGTCGAATCCGGTGGGGAGNGTGTGGAGGTGCCATTTGCCGAACAGTGCGGTCTGATAGCCGGCCTCCTGAAGATATTTGGGGAATGTGGGCTGCGAAGCGTCGAACACATCGGTTTCGTTGGATCGGAAACCATTGGCATGGCTNTGCTTGCCGGTCAGCATGCAAGCACGCGAGGGNCCGCTCAGAGAGTTGGCGACAAACGAATTGGTGAATCTCACACCATCGGCGGCAATGCGGTCGAGGTTGGGGGTCTGTATGTGGCGACGGTCGTAGCAGCTCATCATCTGAGCCGTGTGGTCGTCGGTCATGATATACACAATGTTGGGGCGCGCATCCTTCCGGTCGGCCGGCTGCTTCTGTTCAGCGGCCGGAGAAGCGGCCATGGCCTGCCCCGCCACAAAAAGCGAAGCCGAGCCGGCGAGAAGCTGAGAATAGATGGTAGACATATCAAAAAGAAAACTTATGAAATAACGATTGGTATTGGATTGCACTGCGAAGATAATAAAATTCCCCGACACCGCCCTCCCCTTCCGGCAAAAAAATCCCAGACACAATTCGCTTCCGAAATTTCATAAGGCCAAAATCTATTTAGTTGGATCCATTAGTTTTTGGAGATTTAGGCCATATAGGGACTAGAACTTTGTAATATGCATCTTCATCTGGAAACTCCAATGGTCGGTTAATCATTCCTCCATCCATCCAACCCCAATAAGTGAGATAGTTATATAGTTTCCCTGTCATCAAAAATAGCATAAAGTGTTTTGTTTCTTTGCTGAAGTCTACAAGATAAAAATTTTTGTTAATGCGCTTGTTGAGTGTATATTTTTCTTTGGAGGTTACACCATAAGGCATGACTATATCGTCGTNATGTTCACACTCTATATAGTCGATATACCTACACGAATTTAAATGATCATACAACTTCTGAATTATCAAGAATCCATCCTCACTTGATAATAACGTTTTTTGATCAGTTTTTTTATTGATTTCCAAATTGGTGACAATGAATATATTTCTATCCTTGTCCGTTAAAAATTTCACGGAAGGGAGCTCAATAACCGTTATGAAATAGGCATTTTGAGTACCATTTTTGTTGACTAAGGTTGGATTCCAATCACCTCTTTCGGGCCCTTTAGGAACTGCATATGTAGACAGTCCCCAAAAAAGTAGAGTCAGAATATAGAGGAAGAATTTTTTAATGCTCATTTTTTTAATGATGAATGTTTTGTTGTTCTTAGTGGAGATTTGCACTTATGGAATGTGACGAAGTAAGCGTGGCCGACTTATATCTTTATGTTCATCGTAAAGTCCAAGTGGAGCAGGCGAGTAATGAAGTTCATCGGTGCTATTTCCGATTGTGCGAAATATTTTATAATTCGGCGCTGTCAGGTCATCACGCATATTTGTGGCGATTGTCAGTTTCCCTGACGGTTTGATGGTGGAACTTTCATCCCATAGTTCGTGAAAAAGCGATGCTACATCTTTGTTTAATTTTTTTGATGGTCTGAGAATGCGAATCCACTCATCATATATTGGGCTGAGTGTCAATTGTGGAGCAGTCAAGTCCGTAACTCTTACCTCGCGAACCACCGTGGTGTCATTCTGTAGACGTTGAATATATTCGCAGATATAATGCTCATTAATGAATCTGTCGACCATAACGCTGTCACCTCGTCCGTCACCACTCCATTTGCAGTGCCAATATCCATTTTGTCTCGAAATTATATATGGATTATTGACATCATTTGAAACTCTAACCACAATGGTGTCCGGTCGTTCTCTAACATAAACAAAGGGGGTGTCAATGGGTTCCCCCTTGCCTTCGAGGGCTTGCANGTCAAACCATGCGTATGTTTTATNGTCATTGAGGCGTAATAAATCTTTNTCGGNAAAAGACGTNGAAATTATGTCNNTGANANGAGCTGTGTTCTCTGTCTCTGCATCGTTATTTCGAGTGCATGACNATAACATTATCAATACGGAAATGAATATAAATCGGTTCATATGANATTTCAATCAAAGCGAATGTCTTTGTNGTAAACCACAACATTNAAGTTTTTTCTTGATAAAGATTGAGCTGAGTCGAGCCAAATCGTTTNANTATCGCGAACAAGATATTCATCAACAATCTTGATGTTATAGTATTGTCCTTCAGTCTCCTTTATGCGGTGGTTNTCATCTAAGATATANATGTCGNGGCTGTCATCATTTGGAATGGAAATTCTAAGTGGCGAAAAGTCGCTAAAATCGCCCTCCATGAAAATNTTTGTTTGGGTTGAATCCACCCCAATGGTTACAATGACTCGNGATCCAAATCGGTGAGTGAATTTTATGTCCAGTCCATTCGCATNGTTATGATACGANAATGANTCANTGCAACTTNCGNANATTANANTNNNTANAANCGAAANGATTATTNTANNNGGGNAANTTCTCATGNATTATTTTAATATTGCAGAAATTAGACTTTTAAAACGATTGCATTCTTTTTTGAGAAATGTCTCAAAGATACTAATTTGTTTTTAATTTTCTGTAGAAAGACTTTTTATTTCTGCATATTTTCGGCGGGGTGTGGCAGGGGGGACTGACAGATTTGTCAGTTGGCGGGGGCNATGGTGGCAGAGGGGCGNTGGNTGGAGATNTGGGGATAATGTGCAGTGGNGCAGCATTTTTCGGGGTGAGTCAACCTTTTTGGCACGAATTTTGTTTTTATAGTGAGCAGCGAAAGCTACTCAACTAATCGTGATTATTTACCAAAATTCAAAACAATATAAAAAACAGTAACTATTATGGGAAAAATTATTGGCATTGACCTTGGAACTACCAACTCATGTGTGTCTGTGCTTGAAGGCAACGACCCTGTTGTGATTCCTAACAGCGAAGGACGTAACACNACTCCTTCAATCGTGGCGTTTGTCGATGGTGGCGAACGTAAGGTGGGCGACCCCGCCAAACGTCAGGCTATCACCAACCCTAAACGCACCATCTCTTCTATCAAGCGTTTCATGGGTGAAACCTACGACCAGGTGAAGAATGAAATCGACCGCGTGCCCTACAAAGTGGACCGTGGCGACAACAACACTCCGCGTGTCGACATCGACGGCCGCGAATATACTCCGCAGGAAATCTCGGCCATGATTCTTCAGAAGATGAAGAAAACTGCCGAAGACTATCTCGGCCAGTCTGTGACTGAAGCCGTGATCACCGTTCCTGCTTACTTCAACGACTCTCAGCGTCAGGCCACCAAGGAGGCCGGCGAAATTGCAGGTCTGACTGTGAAACGTATCGTAAACGAACCTACCGCAGCTGCACTTGCCTATGGTCTTGACAAGACTGACAAGGATCAGAANATCGCTGTGTTCGACCTCGGTGGCGGCACATTCGATATCTCTATCCTCGAACTCGGCGACGGTGTGTTTGAAGTGAAATCGACCAATGGTGATACTCACCTGGGCGGTGATGACTTNGACCATGTGATCATCGACTGGCTCGCCGATGAGTTCCAGAAAGAAGAAGGTGTTGACCTTCGTCAGGACCCGATGGCGCTCCAGCGTCTGAAGGAAGCTGCCGAAAAAGCCAAGATTGAGCTTTCGAGCACCACTTCCACTGAAATCAACCTCCCCTACATCATGCCGGTCAACGGAATTCCCAAACACCTTGTGAAGACCCTCACCCGTGCAAAATTCGAACAGCTCGCCGACAAGCTGATCCAGGCCACTATCAAGCCTTGCGAACAGGCTCTTAAAGATGCAGGCCTGACTGCTAAGGACATCGATGAAGTGATTCTCGTGGGNGGTTCAACCCGTATCCCCGCCATTCAGCAGGTTGTTGAAAAATTCTTCGGCAAAGCTCCTTCAAAGGGCGTTAACCCCGACGAAGTTGTGGCCGTAGGTGCAGCCATCCAGGGCGGTGTGCTTTCGGGCGATGTGAAAGATGTGCTTCTTCTTGACGTTGTGCCTCTGTCAGTGGGCATCGAAACCCTCGGCGGCGTGATGACCAAGCTTATCGAAGCCAACACCACCATTCCTGTGCGCAAGAGCGAAACATTCTCAACCGCAGCCGACAACCAGCCTTCGGTTGAAATCCACGTTCTNCAGGGCGAACGCCCCATGGCGAANGATGACAAGACTCTGGGTAAATTCCACCTCGACGGCATCGCACCCGCTCCCCGTGGCATTCCGCAGATCGAAGTCAGCTTCGAAATCGACGCCAACGGTATTCTCAACGTTTCGGCCAAAGATAAAGCAACCGGCAAGGAACAGAGCATCCGAATTGANGCTTCAAGCGGTCTGACCGACGCTGAAATCCAGCGTATGAAAGATGAAGCTGCCGCCAACGCAGCCGCCGACGCCAAGGAAAAGGAACGCATNGACAAGCTCAACCACGCCGATGCCGTGATCTTCCAGACCGAAAAGCAGCTCAGCGAACTCGGCGACAAGATTCCCGCCGACAAGAAGACTGCTATCGAAACTGCGCTCACCGCTCTTAAAGAAGCCCACAAGGCTCAGAACGTCGACGCCATCGATTCGGCCATCAAAGAAATCGAAACTGCATTCGGCGCCGCCCAGCAGGATATCCTCAACGCCCAGGCTCAGGCCCAGCAGGCAGGTCAGGCAGGCCCTGACGCCGGCCAGGCTCCTAACCCCGGCAACGGCGACGATATCCACGACGTTGACTTCGAGGAAGTGAAATAACATATAATCCCCAAGATTTAGCAGAACCTGAATCTAAATATGCAAGGAGTGTAGCCCCCACGGCTACACTCCTTTTTTTCTTTTGGGTCAATGGAAATTCTCTGAATCGTTAACTTTTATTTGCTTTGGTGGGCGGCGGCGTGTAGCAAGGTGGTGCTATATTTGTGGCGTTGAATCATTTTTCTATTTGACAGTTATGCAGCAGAAAATCAAAGCACACTTGACGGTGGCCGATCACGTAGGGAGGCTCATTGACGCCATGACGGTGAATCTCTATGAAAAGAAGCAGCCGGCGGCGATGGCATTGCTATGCGCCATTGCCGGCGAAAATATTTTTTTGCTTGGCCCTCCGGGCACGGCAAAGAGCCTCGTTGGACGCCGCCTGAAGGGGGTGTTTCGCAATGCCCGGTCGTTTGACTACCTGATGTCGCGATTCAGCACTCCGGATGAGATTTTCGGCCCGATTTCAATTTCGCGACTTAAGGAGTCTGACAGCTATGAGCGACTGACCGAGGGCTATCTGCCGGGGGCTGATGTGGTGTTTCTCGATGAAATCTGGAAGTCGGGGCCGGCGATTCAGAACACTCTGCTGACGGCTATCAACGAGCATATCTATCAGAATGGGCGCACCACGATGAGGCTGCCGATGAAGGTGCTCATCGCTGCAAGCAATGAACTGCCCGCTGCGGGCGAAGGGCTGGAGGCTCTGTGGGATCGCTTTCTGGTCAGGATGTTTTGCAACTGTATTGCCGACGACGACAATTTTGAGCGCATGCTTCTGACGCCGTCGTCGCAGATGTCAGCCTCGGTCGAGGATGACCTGCAGATTGATGATGCGACGTATGGCCGATGGCAGGCGGAGAGTGAGTCTGTCGGCGCGTCGGCTGCGGTGATGGGTGCGGTGAAGTGGCTGCGGAAATCGCTGATGCAGAAGTCTGATCATGAAGATGACGATGCTACAAAAGCTGACTTCTATGTTTCCGACCGCCGATGGAAAAAGGCTTTTCGGTTGATGCAGACATCGGCCTATCTCAACGGACGCCGGGAAATGAATCTCTCCGAAATCGTGTTGCTGAGCCACTGTCTCTGGAACTCGCCTGAATGTTGCGCGGAGATTGACCGCCTTGTGGCCAACAGCTTGTGGCGCGATGTCAGCGAGGAAAATGCGGCTATCAATGAGGAGCTGCGGTCGCTCGTGTCGCCCGAATCCGCAGGTCGGAAAATCTCTTCCCCGGCCGGCAATGAGGAGAAGGATTTTGCGGTGGTCTACAATTCCTATTACGCCATTGAAGGGCTCTCGGAGGAGGCCACGCTGATAACGAAATGGGAATATAACCGCCTGAGCTTNGAGGAGGAGAGCGAGGGGATGATGTTTATCGACAATGCCATGCGCCTGCCCGTGGTGCAGAGTGTCAAAATCAATAGCGCGTTCAGCCTCAATGCCAACACTTCGTCGGCTAAGATTCGACGGGTGAGGCTGATGAAGTGTTTCGGTGGTGTGATGGTTGACGGCATCCCTTACTCTCTTAGCTCGAAGAAGAAGTCGGCTAAAAGATCGGCTAAAGAGATGGCCGTGAAAAGAGCCGCGCTCGATGCGCTGAAGAAACGCCATGAAAAGAACCTCGGCCAATGGTCGAAGCTGCAGAAGCAGATTCTTCATGAGGCTAAGGCAAATATATTCGTGGCGGCCGGGGCGCTTGATGGTCTGGAGGCGGCCATTGAGCAAGTGGCGTCGCAATTTGAGGAGACAAGAATCAGAATCAACAACACTGAGGGCATTCTGTCATGAGCCGGGAAATGCGACAGGAGGGGGATGCCTACAAATATTGGCTGGCCGACGGATTCGATATCTTCACAGACGGTGGGGGCGGCCGGGCACCCGAAGAGATGATTGGCGATGAGCTCCTGCGGCAGTATGTTCGCGATGTGGTCAGGCGCAATCCGAATCTCGGAGGTGCCGACCCGAAGTTTCGCGAGTCGTTCAAGGAGAATCTTCAGCAATTTGTGGGCGAGATGAAGAGCGACTTCTCGCGCATTGACAGCGTGAACCGGCCGGAGCAGATGCTGATGTCTCATTTTCAGAATTCGTCGACGGAGNATCGACGCCGGCTCTGGAAGCAAGTCGTGNAGTTAGCCGGAAAAAGATATTCTCCCGAAGAACTTAACGCGCAGGGTTATGACCGACAGCTCAATGACCGGAACGAGTCGCAGATTTTTCAAATGTTTATCAATGACTGGATTCAGGCCAACCNCAAGCTCCGGCGAAGCGAAAAGGAGCGACATCTGGCACAGGCGGCAACGAAATGGGAGAAGGNGTGTAGCCGCACATGCGCGGAAGACTTTGAGGCGCGTCGCCATGTTTCCAGAGCNATGGGCCACTATCCTTTGCTGGCCGAGATTGCCCGCATCATAGGCCGCGACCAAAGTATCCCGACTGCGGAAACGACACGGATGTCANGTCAGCGGCGCAGCTCCACATCGTCGGCCACCCGCCATTCGTTTGAGGAAATTGACCGCATCACCTCAGGAAATAATATTGACCGCATCATTCCCTCGGAATATTCCTACCTGACCCGTCCCGAAACCGAAATCATTTTNCTCGACCGATATGCACGCAAGCAGCTCCAACANTTTTCGGCTCCCGACCGCGACCTGCTGATGAAATGTTCAGAGCATGCAAGCCAACCGCGCCGCGCTTTGGGGCCGATCATTGTGAGCGTCGACACCAGCAGCTCCATGAGTGGCCGCCCGCTGGAGATAGCTTTCGCAATGGTGCATCAGCTTATCGAAATTGCCCGGAAAGGGGGCAGAAAATGTTATCTGATTACGTTTGCCGTCAACAGTCGCGCCATTGATTTGAGTCAGCCGCGCAACTGGCGCCAGATCGACGAGTTCCTGTCAAAGTCACACGCCGGTGGCACCAGCGGAGAAGAGATGTTCCGCGATGCTATCGCACGCCTGCACACCGACAATTATTCGATGGCCGACGTATTGATTATTTCCGACTTCGCTTTCGCCACTCCCCTCCCCGACACTCTGGCTGCAATCCGCCGCGAGCAGGCGCTCGACACCCGCTTCTATGGGTTGCAGATTGGCTTAATCAACACTCCATATTCCAAAATCCTCAATCGCATCTGGACCCTCGACTGACCGGCAGTTTGCGTGGTCCTGCATCAGTTTTTGCGACACCTTGNCGCTAACTTTGCGCTACGAATCACCCCCCCCACACAAACTATGAATAAATCTGAAAAACTTAACATTGATGAAGTGATGTGCCTCCGGATGGCCGGAATGTCAACGCCACAAATCCTGGAAACGGATGTCAACCGCTTCGACCGGCTATATGCCGCCAACGAGGATGACTATGAAGAACTCATCGAGCAGGCAAATTCGATACTCGACCGTCAGGAACGGCTCGGCATTGTGTCATTGAGCTGTCAGGACGATGACTTCCCGGCAAGACTGCGGGCCATTGGTGCGGATTGTCCGGCCGTGATACATTGTCTTGGCAACCTCAGTCTGCTCAATCGCGAAAGGGCAGTAGCCGTGATTGGGGCCCGCTCAGCCGATGCTGAAGGCCTTCGGGCAGCATACTCGGTTGCCGAACGATATGCCCGAAGCGGCCACGTCATCGTCAGCGGACTGGCCATTGGATGCGACACGGCCGCCCACCGCGCCGCCCTCACCTGCGGAGGCGACACAATAGCCATAGTTGCCACAGGCCTTGACCGCATCCACCCCCGTGAGAGCGAAGCCCTGCAAGCCGACATTCTGCGTAGTGGTGGCCTGATTATCTCCGAGCAACCGATCGGCGTCAAAGCCAACCCGACCCGACTCGTTGCCCGCAATCGCCTGCAAGCCGCCCTCTCCGAAGCCGTAATCCTCGCCCAATGTCCCGCNAAAAGCGGCTCACTCCACACCATGCGCTTCGCCGCAAAATACCACAAGCAACGTTATGCCATAGCCTTTCCCCACACAACTCCCTCAAATCAAGGCAACCACAACCTCCTCCAGAACAATCCGGAAACAGTTCTTTCCCTATCCGTAAATGATCTGTCGAACTAATGATNGACAAATGATGTTTTATAACTGAAGAATATCTCCATTGAANCCNCAAAAAANCAAACNATATGATACAGTTAAATTGCTCATTGATAGTCGAAACATCAGAAAACGTCAAGCCTCTCATGGAGCAGGCCATTGAACTCGTGGCCTTTTCGCTCCACGACAAAGGCTGCATNAGCTACGATTTCTACCAGTCCCTAACNAACGATGACCGCTTCATGATNCTCGAAACCTGGGAAAGCGAAGAAGCCCTCAAAGCCCACAGNGAATCCGACCACTTCAAGCGCATAGTACCCCGCCTGAAAGAACTCGCCACCATGACCCTCGAACGCTTCGACTTCTGATTCTCACCCACTGACATTCAACCCATCTAAGGCGACCGGCCCGCAAGCGGCTTGTCGCCTATTCTTTTGTCGGNCCTNTGGACTTTCGAAAGTGGAGCAAAGATTTGTTGTGGAAATGGAAATAATGTTTTATATTTGTGGTGACTGAAATCACTAATGCGTTTCAGCCATGAGTCGCGGAGAGGTGANTNCATCTCCGTCGGCAAAACTCTTTTTCTGAAAGCGTTACTTGGCGCTTCTGTTCTGATGTCTTGGAACTTCGCAACTTCTTAAAGCATCGTCGGAATGGAGCAACAGTAGTGACTCGTATGTATGCGTTTGTGTATCCGCATGCACCGGCGCAGCCTCTTTCAACTCGGGGCTGCGCTCAGGTGAATGTACATATATCTAACTGCATATGGCGTGGG
>JAAVDT010000050.1 GCA_014801655.1 Bacteroides sp. | reverse complement strand
TGAAGGAGTAGATGTCGGTCTGCTCGTCGATGGCTTTTGAGGTGGGGTCGAAGGGAGGTAGATTGGAGTCGGGGGTGGTGCGGATGAGTATGGGGGCGTCGCCGAGATTAGCCTGACGGAGATTGGCGGCAAAATTTAAGGCGCGGGTGGGCGGTGCATTGTTTGGGGTGGTGATGAGTATTGCGGGGTAGGGGATGGTGTCAGCGCTGCCGTCGTGGGAGAGTAGGGCGGTTGTGTTGCAGGGTTGACTGTCGGAGTTGTCTTTGATTTCTGAGATAGCTATTTTGCAGAGGTCGGGGCGTTGGTCCACGGCGGATTCAATAAGCATGCCGCCGTTGCCGGGGCTCTGAATCACAAGTTGGTCGGAGGATGTGTAGCCCTCATTGATAAGGTGTTCGGCGGCGGCAATCAGGTCGTTGACCGAATTTTTGCGCAGGCATGCAATGGCATAGACACCACCGGTTTGAAGCCAAAATAGTTGATGAGGGGAGAATGTGGGGGTCAACGGGCTGTCGGAGGTGTCGACAGCATAAAGGATTGCGGGCGTTTTGCCGTTGCGTCTAAACTTAAAGTAGTGGGTTATGTAGATGGGTATTTTTTCACCGTCGGCCGACGTGAAAAAGACTTGTTCGAATTTGTAGTCGCTTAGCGGATATCCTGAAATCAATGCGCTGTGAAGCAGTTTGCTTTCGAACTTGTTGAGATCGTAGCGGTAGCTTGCAGGGGGAGTGAGAATGGAGTTGAAGGTGTAAAACAGGTCATCGGGATATTTCTTTGATGACCATGCGTTGACGGATCCAAATGTCGGCAGTTTTATTTCGCGGATGGGTTTGCCGTTGGAGTCGTAGACATACAGGTGATCGGCTGCATCTCTGACATAGGTGAGAGTCAGCTTGTTGTCGCCAAGCAGTCGTGCGTCCTTAAGCAGGTGTTTTGTTTCGGGAATCAGTGTGGTCCAGTTTTGCCTCTGGAGGTTTTTGATGTCGGCTGTGACGAGTTTGTTGTTTTCCGTGTCGGCTGAGGTGAGGATATAGGCTTTGTCGCCGTCCACACCGATGATGCTTATTTTGTGGTTTTGGGATGGTTCGACTATGATCCATTCCGATTCGGGGTCGTTAAGATATTTCATCATAACGGAGTTGCCGAATCCCTCACCGCTGCCGTAGACAAAGAGATGATTGGAGCCTTCGGGTATGTGGGCTCGGTATTCGTGGTGGGGAAGAGCGGGAGCTTCGTAAATCAGTTTGTCTTGAGTCTGAGGTGTGCCGATTTTGTGATAATAGATATTGGTTGCGGAGCCATTTTCGCCTACTTCGGGACGGGGAGAGGCGGTGTAGAAGAAACCGTCGGCCCACCACTGCGGTGTGGCGGAGTCTGCCGATTCAATATTGTCGGCTAATTTGTTGCCTGACTCGGTGTCGAGCAGAATGATATCTGAGCGTCCATTGCGGGTAATTGTGCAGGCGGTATATTTTCCGTCGAGGCTTTGGGAAGTGGCGGTCAAAGTTGCCGAGCCATCCTCTGACAATGTGTTTGGGTCGATAAACAGGGCGCCTTTCTTGGAGGGCTTTTCGGTGCGGTAGAGAAGCGACTGGGTTTTCTTGCCGTCATTTTCGTAATAATAATATCGGCCATCGTTATCGCGCCAATATAGGCCGGTAGTCTTATGATTGGATAGTTTGGCGAGGCGTTTGCGTATTTTGTCGCGATATTTAATCTGTGAGAAATATTCGTCAGTGAGTTGTCGTTCTTTGTCAATCAATGCTGAGGTTGGCTCTGCCGCGGTGTTTTCGAGCGAGGATATAATCTTAGTGTCGGAAACAGTCGTGTTTTGTGATGCGAATCCAGAGAAGGCCGATGCTACGACGAGTGTGAGAGCGCAATATGTTGATTTCATAATAAGTGCAATGAATGGTATTGATTTTTGCAAAGCTAAGAAAAAACATGCAAACTGCCAAGGTTTTTGAGTATTATAAAATTGATTGGTTGATTCGGAACTTAATGATTTGAAAATTAGGGGTTGGAACTTTGGGATTTGAAAGCCTACGGAACTTTATTGTCGGCTTGCGCTCTCCGAGCGGAACCCGCGGAACGCTGATGGGGTAGCTACTTGTGGTTTTTCATTCTAATCCAACAAGAACACCGCCTCTACGAGGCTCGTAGCATATCGTTTGCTCTCGATCTACCCCAGGCTCCGAGTCCCTACGGGCCTCTACGCCTGGGGTTATAAATGACCGGCGCACCTCCGGCGCGCCCCTCATGAAAGAGTAAAACTATCAATCTACTTAATCTGTGATTAAACCTTATAGGGCTTCCCTCTCTTTGTAGGGATGCACCCTGGTGCGTCCGCAACACGCTGATTATCAATTCGGACGCACCGGGGTGCGTCCCTACAATTCGGGTAAAGCCCGAATGAATACAACCCTACTGGATTGCTTAAGTAAACAGTATTAGGTCGTGCCGGAAAGCAGTCAGGAGTCACCCCAAGGCGTGTGGATAGAGCCGGGATAAGAACCTTCGGTATCTAGCTGATTAGTTCCTAAAATACACCAAGCCCCTATAACAGCGAACACTACGCCCATGATAGATAGCAAAACTAGCAAGTATCCGAAGCAAGGAATTAATTCATTGAGATGTTGTATTATGCTCCAAAGAGATTTATTTGCATTTGCGGCGGTAGATAGAATTAACATAGGATTTAAATTTTTCGCAATATACAAATAAAATCAAACAGACGCAAATACATAGGACAAAAAATTTTGTCTGAATTGGAGGGGAGAGGGGGGATAAAAGAGAAGTCCTTGGAACGGTTGGCGTTTCCAAGGACTTTCTTTAGTAGCGGGGGCAGGACTCGAACCTACGACCTTTGGGTTATGAGCCCAACGAGCTACCACTGCTCCACCCCGCATTGTTGTGGTTTTGTGAGTGCAAAGGTAGAGGTTTTTTCTATACTGACCAAATATTTTAGGGAGAAATTCGTGTTAAAAAATGTAAAGCATCAGGGGCATAGGGGATTAGCAGATTTGATGGTGGTTAAAAAAATGAGGCTGCGCTTTGGCACAGCCTCTTGGGGGATTAGGATTGGGGTTGGATGCAATGTCAGGGGATGGCTTCGTAGGCGGCGAGAGCTTTTTCGAAACGGTCGGCTACGTCGGACATTTTGTAAAGTCCGTCGGCGTTTTTCTTAAGGCCTTTGAGTGAGAGCTGATAGATCATGGGAGGATTGTCGAGGTCGAGCAATTCCATGTTTTTCAGCTGTTCGACGCTCTGGTAGACGATGTTGATGTCGGCATATTCTTCACCGTCGGGGCCTACGAATTTTTCTACTACGATTTTTGACCCGATGGGTGTTTTCTTTTCAATGGCTGCGGGGAGCTCATATTCTTCAACTTCGAGGGCGGTGGCTACGGCTGAGAGGTTGCTGTCGTGGCCAACGAGGAAAGTGAATTTGCGATCGGGCGAGCGGAGTTCGTCATACATATATTGAATCAGGGGACGAGCAACGTTGGTGGCTACAATCGGGGCTGTGAAGAGGACGTCCTGATAGACATCTTTGACGTGGGCCAGACGTTCCCAGTCTTCGCGGGAGAGTTTGTGACCGAAAGCTGCTTTGACGGAGTCGGGCTGTTCGTAGTACTGGAGGATGAATGCGTCGGATGCGGCGTTGAGTTCCTTGAGGGCGGAGCCGGATTTCATTGTGGGTTCCTGGAATTTTTCAAACACCACTTCAGTGTTGTAGTTTTTGAGGGCGTTGAGGGCGGGGTCGTTGGCTTTGGCCATGGGGGAGTCTTTGATGTCGAGGACTTCCATCATGAGTTTATAGTCGGGTTCGATGGCTTCGTTGATGCCGACCATTCCTTTTTTGCCACCCATGGCTTTGATCTGCTCGTTGGCGATGGCTATGAATTCGGGGGAAACCTTGGTCAGCTGGGGGTTGAAGAGGGGGTCCATCTTAGAGGGGGTGTAGCGGTGGTTGACCACGACGTCGCCAACGGGCATGAAGCCGGAGGTGAAGTAGCGCGCGGTTGCGATGCAGCGCTGCATTGAGTTGGCTATTACGTTGAGTTCGTCGGCTGTGGGGATATGGTTTTCGCTGAAGAGGCCGGCATCAGTGGCCCATTTGCGGAAATATTGTCCCATCTGGGTTTCGAGGACGCCACCGCGGAGGGTGAGCTCGCTCTTGCCGGCGGTCCATTTGTTCCATTCGTGCGGAGTCATGCGACCGAGGGCGCTCTTGGAGTCGGAGAGCGGGGAGCGGATATTGTGGCGGCTGAGCACCACTGCTTCTTTTAATTTATATTTACTCTTGAAATCGTCGCTACGCTGGGTCTGGGCAAAGGCGAAACCGGTGGCAAGGAAGGCCAGGGCGGCAAGCAGGAGTTGTTTTTTCATAAAGTGATGAGTTTTGGGTTGGGGTAATGATGATTTTTTGTTTCGTTGGTTTCGTTTGGTAATCGATATACCACAAAAACGCATCGGTTGGAAAAAAGTTCCAGAAAAAACGTATGTTTAAAAAACGGTGAATTTAACAGTGTTTTATAACATGTATTTTTTTCAAAACATTTTTGGCCGGTCTGTCGTTTGAATGGCAAAATCCAATCACGATAACAAAATCTAACCAAAAAATACATTCATCCTTCACTAAAAACCAAAAAAAAACGATTCACATTATGAAAATCTCGACTATCCTTGGCTCAACCCTGCTGCTGGCCGCTGCGATTCCCGCTTTCGCTCAAGACGAAGCCCCCAAGTTTAAGATTCAGCCTACCGGCCGAGTTCTGGCCGACGGAGCGTTGTTTGCTCCGACTGACGACGGCAAGTTTGCCGACGGTGTCAATATTGCCGACGTGCGTATGGGTGTAAAGGCCTACTATGGCAACTGGATGGCCAAGATTGATGTTGGCTACGGTTTCGGCCAAATCAGCATGAAGGATGTTTATATACAGTATAAGTTCAATGACAAGAACTTGATTCGCGGCGGCTATTTCGTTCATCAGTTTGGCCTTCAGGCGGCTACTTCAAGCTCGATGAAGCCCACCTTTGAGGCTCCGATCACCGACACCTACATGAATGCCACCGGACGTAACCTGGGCATCATGTATCAATACAACGGCGACAAGTTCCTTGCCAACGTCAGCGGCATTGCCGGCACTCAGATAACTACGGCGGCAAACACCATGGGTCGCGTCAGCGCCGGCGGAATCACGCGCCTGCTCTATCGCCCGATCCACACTCCCGGAACCATTGCCCAGGTGGGTATGTCGGGGTGGTATCAGTCTGCCATGCATAAACGCGAAGGGGATGTGACTTCTCCGGGCTACTTCACCTATTCGGCCAACTATCCTACCCGAGTTGACAAGGTGTCTCTGCTCTCAACGACAGTCAATGATGCCAATGGTGTTGTGAAACTCTCGCCGGAATGGCTCGTCTCAAAGGGTCGGTTTGCCTTTGAAGGCCAGTACTACTACATGAATATCAATCGCAAACATGATCTCAGCTCGTTCACAGCTCAGGGTATATATGGCGAACTCCGCGCCCTGGTGTTTGGCGACAAGAAGTATGGCTACGCTTCAGGCGACGGTGGTCTGGCAACTCCCGCTCCCAAGACACTCGAATGTGTGGTCGGTTATAACTATACCGATGCAACCGACTCGAAGGCCGGCACCTATGGCGGTATCACCAACGACTACTCCGTGACTTTCAACTACTACATCAACAAGTATATGCTCGCTCGTCTGCGCTACTCCTACACTGATCTCCGACAGAGCGGTTCGTTAAACGATGCCGGAGAGGTGGACCTCAATCCCAAGAGCCACGTTAATATCATTGAAGCGCGTATTCAGTTTATGTTCTAAAACTCCTTACTCATTTTATTATATGGAAGGCGAGCCTTTGCGGTTCGCCTTTCTTTATTGGTGGGCCTTCAGGATGCTTGACTGCTCAGGCACGGTCGGGGGGGCTATTGGTATTTGTGGTGCTGGTTCTCCGAACCAGAGGCTCTGTTGCGTGATTACCCCCGGCACGGTCGGGTGCCTTTCGGCATCCTCCCTTATGCCGGGGTTTAAGGAGGTGTGTCGTCTCCGACGACATTTATAAACAAAAAGTTTAAATCACTTCGTTTGTTGGATTTATAAAAAAAGAGTATATTTGCGTTGTATTAATATTTCACATCATTATCATGGATTCCAAATTTTTTAATCTTATCCGACCCCTTACGAATTATATTGACTCGGGTCGTTTTTTCAGTCAGCCGTTGCAGTGTATTTACTATGTGTTTGGCATTTTGTGCTTGCTCATTCCGTTTTATGTGATATACGAATTAGCGGATTGGGGCTTTTTCAGTTATGCTAACGGAAAAGAATTGCTTTCGTTTTTCGTAGTGATTATAGGCTTGCTTGGTGTGTGTATTTTGTGTTTTCTATTGTGGTTTAATCGAGCTGAAAAGTTGTCGACACTGCTTTCTCCCAACTCAAAGTTTGTGGCCGTGCCTGCAGTAGCCAATCTTATTCAGACAGGTGGTGAAGTGTTTGGTATTTTCATGGGAGTTTTTGGATTCTACTGCAGTTTATTCTATCTCTTATTGGATACCCGATTCTTCTTTATTCCTAATGATATATACCATTTGGGTATTATGGGAGTTATTGTGATGCCTATTTTCGGTTATGTAATTGTTGTGGGTTCGCGCTATCTGGCAGAACTTGTGTTGTCTATCGCTGATATTGCAAATAATACTGATAAAATTGCCAATAAATAACACTACTTTATATACGATGGCCGGACTCTTTGGGGAATTTTCCTCGGAGTCCGGCCATTTCTTTGATATATTTTTTGGGTGGGATTATTCAATTGACGTGGTGTCGTCGGATTTTTCGGTAGTTGCTGAGGTTGAGGCGGGGTCGGGCGGGGTGGTGTCGGAGGGTTTGACTTCGAAGAATTTGGCGAGGTGTTTCTGGCGGAATTTTTCGAGGAGTTCCCAGAAGTTGGGGACGAAGAGTGTGCCGACCACTGCGTTGATGGCCATGCCGAAGACTACGGCCGTGCCGAGTGCGATGCGTGATTGTGCGCCGGCGCCTGATGCGAATAGCATCGGCATGACGCCGAATACGAATGCGAGGGCTGTCATCATGATGGGACGGAAGCGGACGCGACCTGCGTCGAGGGCTGCCTGACGGATGGGCTGTCCGGCTTTGCGATAGTCAATGGCATATTCAACGATGAGGATTGCGTTTTTGGCCGACAGACCGAGCAGGAGGATTATGCCTATCTGGGTGTAGATGGAGATGGACTGCGACATGAGCAGACAGCCGATGACGGTGCCGAGGATGGCCGTTGGCATGGAGATGATCACGGCCACGGGGTCGGTCAGCGATTCGTATTGAGCAGCAAGCACGAGGAGTGTCACGATGACTGCGAAGATCATGACCACGGCTACGGTGGTGCCGCCTTGTGTTTCCTGATAGGCTTCGCCGGTCCAGGCGTAGCCATATTGGTTGCCAACGGCTTCCTTGACGGCTTGTTCCATGGCTTTGATGGCATCGGAGGAGCTGACTCCTTTGGCGGGGGAGGCTGTGAGCGATGCGGTCTGATACATGTTGTAGCGGGCTATGGATTCGGAGCCTTCGGAGGGTTCGACGGTCATGAATGCGGAGAAGGGAACCATGTCGCCTGATTCGTTGCGAACCGATAGGCGGAGCACATCCTGCGGATTGGTGCGGGAGTCGGCTTCGCCGGAGAGCTGCACTTCATAGACGCGGCCGAATTCATCGAAATCGTTGACATAGGTCTGGCCGGTGAATGCGGTCAGCGAGCTGTAGATTTCGCTTAGGTCGAGGCCAAGGCGTTCGACTTTGTCGCGGTCGACCTTGAGGCTGTATTGTGGCACGGTGCCTTCATAGAGTGTCGTGACGGAGCCTATTCGCTTGTCGGTCTTGGCTTTGGCTATGATGGATTGAAGAGCCTGCTCCATGGCTTGCGGGCCATGGTTGTTGATGTCGAGGAGCTGCATTTCGAGCCCTGATGACATGCCCAGCCCGGGAATGGAGGGGGGATTGACGGCGAAAATAATGGCCTCCTGAATCGGGGCGGTGGCAGCTTCGAAGCGTTCGATCACGGCATCGACGCTATGGGATTTGCCTTTGCGCTCATCCCAGGGTTTGAGGGTGACAATCAGCGAGCCGACATTGGAGCCGGATCCGCCGAGCATAGAGTTGCCGGCCATTGAGATGACGTCTTTAACCTCGGGCATGGTTTTCAGTTCGTCGACGCATTGGGCGAGCACCTTCTGTGTGCGGTCGACCGAGGCACCGGTTGGGAGCTGCACTGAGCCGATGAAATAGCCCATATCTTCAGAGGGAACATAGGATGTCGGCATTTTCAGGAATCCCCAGAAGGCTATGCCGGTGATGGCGAAATAGGCTATCAGGGCCACGGCCGGGCGGCGCAGGAAAGAGCCGACCACGCGCATGTAGCCGCCGAGAGTGGAATTGAATATTTTGTTAAACCAGCGGAATGCGAAGAATTTCGACGGACCCTTGGAGGGCTTGAGGAACATGGCACACATGGCCGGGGTGAATGTCAGCGCGTTGAAGCCGGAG
This sequence comes from Bacteroides sp., assembly GCA_014801655.1. GTDB lineage: Bacteria > Bacteroidota > Bacteroidia > Bacteroidales > Muribaculaceae > Paramuribaculum. The sequence continues at coordinate 32,543 of JAAVDT010000050.1, read as the reverse complement.
AAGGCTGTGGAGACGGCGATGGTGAGGGCGAATTGTTTGTAGAGTTCGCCGGTGATGCCGGAGATAAAAGCCGTTGGGATGAACACTGACAGAAGCACGAGCACTTCGCCGATGACCGGGCCCTGGAGTTCTTTCATGGCCTTGATGGCTGCCTGGCGTGGCGTCATCTGCCCGCTATCGACTATTCGCGCACAGTCCTCGACCACCACTATGGCATCGTCGACCACAATGGCAATGGCAAGCACCAGACCGAAGAGTGTCAGAGTGTTGAGGGTGAATCCCATCAGCTTCATGACGGCAAAAGTGGCTATGAGCGAGACAGGAATCGTCAGCATCGGGATGATGACCGCCCTCCAGCTCTGGAGGAAGAACATGATGACGATCATGACGATGAGTGTGGTTTCAACGAAGGTGACGAGCACATCGTCGATGGAGGCTGTGACGAAATCGGTGGAGTTCATGATCACACGATATTTCACGCCTTCGGGGAAATATTGCTGGAGGTCATCGAGTTTGTCTTTGACCTTTGAGGCTACTTCGAGAGCGTTGGCACCGGGGGTCTGGCTGATGCCGAGCAGGCCGGCCTGATTGCCGCTGACAAGGGCGGTGGAGCCGTAGGTGTCGCTGCCGAGTTCAATCCTGGCCACGTCGCGCAGGCGGAGAATGGCGCCGCTCGGGTCGGTGCGCAGGATGATGTTGCCGAATTCCTCGGGAGTCTTCAGGCGGCCGGAGGCGGTCAGCGTGTATTCAAACTGGGCGGATTTGTTGGACGGGAGGGGAGAAGCGCCCACATCGCCTGCCGACACCTGAATGTTTTGTGACTGAATGGCTGCCGAGACATCGGCGGCGGTGATGCCACGCTGCTGCATGACATCGGGGTCGAGCCAAACGCGCATGCTGTATTCGCCGGCACCGAAGGCCTGCACCTGGCCTACGCCGTCGATTCGCGAAAGCTCGTCGACCATGTTGAGTTTGGCGTAGTTGGTGAGATAGAGAGCGTCGTAGCGCGCGGGGTCGTTGCCTTCAATGGCCACGAACATGATGATGTTGCTTGAGCGCGACATGACGTCGACGCCCTGCTGCTTGACGGCCGTCGGGAGCTGCGGTTCGGCGAGCGACAGACGGTTTTGCACCTTGACGGTGGCCATGTCGATGTCGGTGCCTACTTCAAAGGTGATTGTCAGATTGTAGGAGCCGTCGGAACCGGAGGTGGAGCTCATGTACATCATGTTTTCCACGCCGTTGATCTGCTCCTCGATGGGCACACCGATTGTGGAGGCTACGGTGGCGGCATCGGCGCCGGGATAGGTTGCGGAGACCATCACCGTCGGTGGGGTGATGTCGGGATATTGCGCCACGGGGAGCGTCTTGATCGTCAGCAAGCCTGCAAGGAGCATGAAGAGGGCTATGACGATGGCGAATATCGGTCGGTTTATGAAAAATTTCGAGAACATAACGGAGGGGGTTGGATAAATGGAGCGGGGTTATTTTTCGTAGACGGGTTTCACGGCCATGCCGGGACGCACTTTGAGCAGTGCGCGGGTGACGTAGGGAGTGCCGGGGGTGATTCCGGAAACTACCACACGCATGCTGTCATTGACCAGGTCGCCGACCTGAATCGGAGTGTAGACCACCTTGTTGGAGTCGCTGACCGTGTAGAGATATTTTCCGAGCTGGTCGGAGGAGATGGCAGCATCTTTGACAATGATGGCCTTGGGGTCGGACTTGACGGGGAGGGAGATGTTGCAGTACATGCCGTCGTGGAGGTCGCCGTGGTTGTTGGGGAGAGCGGCTCGGAGTTCGAGTGTGCCGGTCGAGGGATCGACTTCGGGGGAGGTGTAGGTCAGGTGGCCGTAGTATTTCTGCGGAATGTTCTGGTCGAAGATGAAGGGGATGGAGTCGAAGTTGATTTTCGAGGTGGTGTTGCCGAGGAGAATGTCCTGCATCGCCTTGTCGTCGATGTGGAAAATGGCGAATAGAGTGTCGTCTTCATAGAGCGTTGCCATCAGCACGGGGGATCCGGCGCCGTTGACGTAGGAGCCGGTCGACATGGTCGGGGCGCTGATGTGGCCGGAGTAGGGGGCGTAGATGCGGCAGTAGGAGAGATTGGTCTGCGCGGTCTGTAGCTGAGCCTGGGCGGTGCGGATTGCGGCTTCGGCGTTTTCGAGGTTGCTCTTGGCTTTGTTGACCTCCATTTGCGAAACGGCGTCGCTCTCCAGAGCTTTCTTCATGGCGGCATATTGCGAAGCGGCGTATTCGCGGTTGCTTCGGGCTGTGGCGAGAGCTGCGGATGCTTGCTGCACCTGGTCGCGATATTGCGAGTCTTCAAACGAAAAGAGNAGCTGGCCTTTGTTGACAAAGCCGCCATCTTCGTAGTATTTTCCGACGAATGTGCCGTCGACGCGGGCCACGAGTTGCACGCTGTTGTTGGCATAGAGGGTGCCGGGATAGGTGTGGTAGATGACTACCGAGTCCTGCAGGGCGCGGGCAACGTCGATGGGTGGGGCCGACTGAGAGTCGTCGGTCGATTTCTCTTTGGAACATGATGAGAGCGAGGCTGCGGCAGCGGCGAGTATGCAGAAAATTGCTGTTGCTTTCATAGGGCTGACATTTTTTGAAATATGGGATGAGTTGAATTCGGATTGACGNGGGGAGGTTTATTCGAGCGACCATCCTCCGCCGAGGGCTTTGTAGAGGGANATGAGGTCGGCCATGGCTTCGCCTCGGGCAGCGGTGAGTTGGTCGGCATACTGGAGGAAGGTGATCTGTGCTTGCGCNACTGAGAGGAAGTCTTCGAGGCCCTGCTTATATTGATCGAGCGAGAGGTCCATCTGCTCGCGAGCCTGGTCAACGACCGTTTCGAGTGAAGCGATGGATCGAATCTGGCCGGTGTAGGCCACCATGGCGTTGTCGACTTCTTCGACGGCGGTGAGCAGAGTCAGATTGTATTGGTCGACCGTCAGGGCCAGATTTTCGCGGGCCGAAGCGAGTCGGGCGTTGCGGGCGAGGCCNTCGAACACGGTCCATGAGAGTTTCGGGGCTATGGCATAGNTGAAGGAGCGGCCGTCGACGAGGTCGCCGATATTGTGGGAAGCGAGNCCAACGGAGCCGGTCAGTGACAGAACGGGGAGGAAATCTTTTTTGGCAACGCCGGCCTGGGCAGCGGCAACGGCCATCTGCTGTTCGGCGGCCTGAATGTCGGGGCGNCGGCGAAGNAGATCCATCGGCACACCGACGGCTACCAGTCGCAGATAGTCGGGGAGCTTCTGCGGTGTTTCAACGAGCGGAGCTATGGCCGAGGGATATTCGCCNACGAGAAGCGAGAGGGCGTTGATGGCGGTNTGGATGGATGTTTCGAGGGTNGGGATGGTTGANTCGGTGGAGCTGTAGATGGTGCGGGCTTGAGCGACGTCGAGTTTAGACACAAGACCTGTTTCGTGGCGCACTTCGGCAATTTTCAGAGCACGGCCCTGCGACTGAAGGTGTTCGCGGGCAACGGCCAGNCGAGCCTGAAGGGTGCGGAGCTGACAGTAGGTCGAAGCGATTTCGGCAGCGAGAGAGTTCATGGTNGCGAGATAGTCGGCATGAGAGGCACGGAATTGTGCCTTAGAGCCTTTGACTTGTTCGCCNATGCGACCGAAGAGGTCGATTTCCCAAGACATGTCGGCACCGAGAGAAAAATTGCTTGAGTGNGANGCGGGCATTGAAGAGGAGCCAAGATTGCCNGAGGTGCGTGAGGCGTTCCAACCTGCCGAAAGGCCTATTGTCGGGAAATAGCCTGCGCGCGACTCGCGAATCTGCTGTCGCGCCATCTCCATGCGCCTTGCGGCAATGGCAACGTTGAAATTATTGTCGATGCCTCGGCTGATGAGGTCGGTCAAAGTCGGGTCGTCGAACTCCTGCCACCAGTTGTCGGCTACGGGGAGCGATTGAAAACGATCGGANGTGTAGGCCCATTGCTGAGGCATTGAATCGGCTGCTTGTTGTGCGGTCCACTCGCGGTGGCCATCNGCGCGCGCTGTCATCCCTGAGAGCATAGCAGCCGAAGCGGCGAAGATGAAAATTGATCGTAGTTGAAACATAGATATTTTTGTGTCTTTGGATAGAGTTAATATTTATAGAAATATAACTCTAAAANGGGGGAGTCGGTTCCGAAANTTTAAAATTTTTTGGGGATCGGAGNACTCAGAGCACTCAGAGGACTCAGAGGACTCAGAGGANTCAGAGGACTCGGAGCACTCGGAGTAATCGGAGCACTCGGAGTAATCGGAGCACTTGGAGGGAGTTGAGAAGGGCACAAAAAAAAATTACTCGTCATCACGACGAATAATCTTCTTACCTTAAATCTAATACCATGAAAAACTGATGCAAAGGTAAGGAGAATTTTTATGTTGTACAACATATTTGTGGAGCAGTTAACATCATTTAACGGAAAAACCGCATTTTTTTGCTTCGGAATGAAAAAAACGGCGCCGACAGGGGGAGGTCGGCGCCGAGTATGAGGAAATTCGGGGGGAATGGAATCAGGGAGCTACGGGGAGGAGAGAGCCGGCGGAGTGGGCCGAGAGTTGGGGAGCGTATTGGCTCTGGAGTGTGGCGATGCCGGAGGAGAAGGTGCCGGCATTGTTGACCCAGAGTTCATATTCGAGCATGTAGGTGCCCCGGGGGAGGTTGGAGATGAACAGGCGGGTGGATGCGTCGAGGTTTTCGCGGTAGAAGCAGAGGCCCTGGGAGAAGATGGGGGTGGGGAGCTGCTCGACGGGTTCAAGGCAGGCGGCGCGGGAGTCGGTGATGGCAACATATTGCATGGCGCGGTCGGCGTGGATGAGGAGCTGCACTTTGACGCGGTCGCCGACGCGGAGCGTGTCGGCCTGAAGCCATTCGGTGCCTTGGAGTCGGTAGAGACGCTTCTCGATGCTGACGGCTTCGCAGGAGGCCGGGGCGATGTCGGTCATCGTCATGCGCGACTGAGAGTAGACGGCACCCCAGGAGGGAGTCGAGCCGCTCTTGACGATCGAGAGCTCGGCGAGCGAGGGGGAGAGGGCGGAGATGTCGGTGCGCAGATAGCCGAGAGTGGCGTCGGAGTATGACGCAGGCACTTGGTGNGANCCGACNGAGATTGTGGCGGGGGCTGCGGGCTGAATCCAGGACTTCGACGAGGAGAGGATGGCGCAGATAACCTCAGAGGTGGTGACAGAGGAGCCCCAGTTGCGGGCTTCTTTCTGGAGGATGAGCCACTGGCGGATGGGGTCAATGTCGGGGCTTGCGGGGGAGAGNTCGTGGAGNGCGGTCAGCACGTCGGCCGACACCTGAAGCTGCTCCATCGAACCATCCATGCCGACGGATGGCCACCACATGCCTTTTGAGGGGGTGGATTTTGCAAATTCGCCGATGGATTTGAGCAGGGTTGAGGCGAGAGAGCGGTAGCCGTTGTGGGCGAGGAGCAGGGCCGACTGAGCTTTTTGGTCGATGGTCTGTTTCTTCCAGCCGCTCACGAGTTTCTGCACNTCGCGGTTGATGATGGTCTTGCCGGTGAGCGAAGGTTTGTGGTCGGGCCAGAGGTCGCGCAGGCGGAGGAAAGAATAATAGGATGCCTTGGGGTANTTGCTGAAGTCTTTTTCAATCTGCGACTGATGCCAAGCAAGAGCTTGGGAAATCATTGAGGCGAGAGACTTGTCGGCAGGGAGGTAGCCGAGGCGGTTGAGACGGCCGAGAGTGGTGAGAGCTTCGGAGGTGGCCCACTGCGAGGGTTCGTCGGAAGAGGCAATCCAGGCCCATCCGCCGGAGTTGCGTTGCAGGCGNCGGAGGAGGTCGATCGAGCTATTGTAGGCCTGGGCGATTTCCTTAGAGTCGAAGAGCAGAGCGAGTCGCTGCATGCGCTGAGTGTCGGTCATGGCGTCGACCATCCAGGGTGTGGCCTGGAGGAGGAGCGTCTTGAGGTCGGCGTTGCGCGAGAGCATCGAGNTGAGCGTGGAGTCGGAGCGGTCGCTTGCCGTCCATTGGCGGAGCGCATCGGCTATGGCGGGGTTGGAGCGGAGGATACCTTCAGCNACNGCNGCCGAGAAGATNGTGGCGGCAGCATCGGAGGGAGTGGAGATTTTTTGCTGACGCAGGCCGGGGAGNGCNGTGACGACATACCATGCGGGGTTGTCGCAATATTCGAGGGTCACGCGNGCATCTGAGCCAATCTTGGGNAGGGAGAGNGAGAAGGANGTGGAGTCGGGGGCGATGTAGAANGGAGTTGTTTCGATTACCGGCTCGGAGGAGGGGAGGATTGGGAGGAGCGACTGTTCGCCGTCGGCAAACGTTGGGGTTGCGCTCTTNACGCGGACACCGATGGCGGTGGCATCGAAGGGAGCGTTGAGNGTNGTGCTGACGGTTGTGTTCTGACCCGGGGCGATGCGGTCGGTGCTTGTGGAAGAGCTCAGAATGTTGCCCGAGAGAGGGTCGAAGATTTCAGTGGTGGTGACGATGGTCTGCTCCTCGTCGGAATTGTTGACCACNAGAGAGGAGATNGTGGCGCTATCGCCTGAGCGGAGGAATCGGGGGAGGTTGGGGGTGACCATGACCGGTTTGTTGGCCACGAAAGTGCGGTTGAGGGCGGCCGACAANAGATTTTCGGTGTAGGCCANNGCGTTGAGACGCCAAGTGGTGTTGGCGTTGGGCACGGTGAAAGAGAAGGTGAGAGAGCCGTCGGCATCAGTGGTCAGCGACGGACGGAAGAAAGCGAGCACAGTCTCACCGTCGCGATATTCAAACTTGGGTTGCGCCGGGTTTTGGGGAGAGGAAACAGTGACAACTTCATCAAGAGCAAGACCACTATCTTCGTCGGCCGATACAACACATCTATCTTCGATGGCCGATTCTGCAACCTCCAGTCCCGGGACCTGTCCTCGAAGGGCGTCAACGGTAACTGCTGACGAATGCATTACTCTCATTNGGGGGGCGCTGTCGAAGGANAGGGCTTCNTCGGACNTTATTCCTCCGGCATTNGCTGTGGCCATGGTTTTGTACATGATGCGCGAGGTTCTGTANCNGCTCACNAAGGGATAGCCGTAAGTCTGGAATCCGGGTTCGGTCAGTGANATGCAGTNGTAGGGGTTCTTNGNNGACTTGAGGTNTGCGGAGCNAAGAATGAGAAGTNTTANNAATATANAAGTAGGGGNTAATGGAGCCNCTGAAGATATTATTGAACTTCAGGTTCCAGTTGGAAGAGTTGAACTGTTCGAGAGCNGCATTGTACATGCCGAGNGCCAGGGCCGAGCGCTGAGCCGATCCGGAGGTAGAGCGGATGCGGAACGACCATGTTTCTTCTGCGCCGGGAATCAGTTTGTCGCGGAATGACTCACATTCGATTTTCAGAGAATCCTCAGTGTAGGATATTTTTTCAGAGAAAGTTGCAGAATCAAAATCGCGGCATCCGATGAGCGACACATTTGCCGACGTTTTGCCTTTAGGGATAGCAACTTCCATCTCGTGAACACCCTGTTTGCATTTCAGCCATTTCATTTCGATGATGGAGTCGGCAGATGTAAGAACATAGAGAAGGTGAGTGTCATCGGCCGGAACTGCATAGACTATGCGGGCCTTTTCGCCCGGGGCGAGTCGGGAGTTGCGGTTGCTTTTAGCACCCCAAACAGCTTTTTCGTATGGCGAGCGGGAGTCGTTGAGACGGAAAATGGTGTATGTGGTTTCAACGGAGTCGGACACTTCTTTGAGTTGGGGGTCGGCAATTGTGAATGTGAAGTAATAATCGCCGGGATTGAGCGACCGGAGGTCGAGTTCTTTGGTTGATGGTGAAATAATTGATGTGAACCCTTTGTTGATTTCCTTTTTGTTGGCAGGGGTTACGGTCAGTTTGACCTGTTGGTCAACAGCTTTGCCATCGGCATCAAGAACCTTGAGGAATACCCGTGTTGGTTTGGATGATTCAATGTCGTCGTTGTCGAAATCAGTGTCATAGAGATTGGCAATGATGGAGTAGGATGCTCCGCGGCTGAATGATGTTGTGGCCTGCTGCGATTCGCCGGAGAGAGAAGTGGCGCTCACGGTGGCATTGAACCGGCCTTTNGGGAACGGAGAGTAGCGGAGCACGGAGTCGGGAATGACGAAAGAGAACGAGCCGTCGGCAGTGGTGGTCACAGAATCTGCATAGAAAGATTGGGCACCGTAGGAGTAGCCGAAGCGGAAGCGGTCGGTGGCGGAGAGGCTGAGCTGCACCTGAGTGTTGGCAAGCCCAACGCCTGAGAGAGTCANGACGCGGCCACGGACGGTCACGTCGCCATTGGCCGGAGTNTTCATTACGTTATTGAGCATCTCCACTTTNAANGTGGGCAGCTTATAGTCAGAGACGAGGAAACTCAACGGAGAGAGATAATCGGAAACATTGTCGGCTGATTTATTTACAGACCGGAACTCGATGGCATAGCTGCCGGTCAGCTCACCTTCGGGCANAAGGAAAGAGCCGCAGGCGCGACCGAACTCATCGGTGGTGACCACGAGGGTGTCAATCGGAAGCCAGTTGGCATTGTTGAGTATAGCGCGCACTTCGTAGCCGGCCTGCGGACGACGGGCGGAGGCATCGTAAGAGTANATGATTGTTTCCCAGTTGATAGAGTCGCCGGGATGATAGATCGGGAGGTCGCAAAGAGAGATGTTGGATATTCGGGTGATATTTTTGTCACCGGCAACATTGTTGCTTACATAGGCAGATATGCCGTTTAAGTCGTTGTTCAGACGGGGGTAAACGGTGAAGCCGTTGGCAGGCTTTTTATCCTTGGCGATTTCGACCATGCCGGTTTTATCAGTGTGGCCAATGGTGGTTTCTGTGTCGCGGATTTTGGTGTAGAGCTCCACATTGCCAACCGGGGCTCCGGTTTCGGGGTTGAGCGAATAGACGAAGATATCGCTGCCCGACACGGAGCCAAGAGCTATGGACGTGCAGGTGATGACTGTGCCTTTCTGGATGATATTCTTCCCGGTTGGAGCCGCATTGTCGGTGGAAACGACAGCGAGATAGCGTCCGAAATCGCTGAGGGTGACATTCAGAGAATCAGAAGATGAGAAGGGGGCTTCTTTTGACGTCGTTATTTTCTTATTGAAAATGGGGGTCTGGGAGAGAAGAATGTCGCGGGAGGGATNGAGACGGTAGATGTTGAAATAATACTCTCGGGAATTTGCGTTTCTGATTACTGCAGTAAATTCCTTTCCCGGAGAGGTGTAATTGGGTACTGAAAAAGATATGGCCGGTTGTTTGAGAGAGAAAAGGCGCGAGTTGAAGCAGTCGTTTCGCCAGAAGCCGGGGTAGCGGGTAATGAAGTTGGTGAGNACTGTGTAGTAATCCTTCGTATCGGAGTAGTTGGATAGAGAAGTCAGCTGTAGAATGTCGCCGGAGTATTCAGTCAGCGGAAAATATTTGTTGTATTGATTTGTGAGAAACTCGGTTTCCTTAGCCTCAGCTTCATCGGAGTGCGGGTCGTAGAGATTGGAGGTTATGAAATCTAATGCATCAAGCATGGTGTTGATGCGGGGAGCATATTTGTCTTGNTTGAAGCGCAGNAGNTCGGAATAGAGATTGAGAATCTTTGATGCGACAGGAGAGTTGATGGCTTTGAGGGATTGGCGGGGGAAGTCTGCGAGGTCGTCGACCAGAGTGAGGGAGAGAGAATTGGGAATTTCAAAATTAGTGTCGAGGAGATATATGGCGTGGGTGACGGCGAAGTCGTAGAGTGTAGGGAAGTAGATTTCGGTCTGGCGGTTGAACGTCAGGATGGAGCCGTAGGCGGAGAGGGGTGTGGATTGGAGCGCGGCAGCGTCGGCNAGNGCNTCGTCGATCAGACGCATGATTTCGGCGCGGAACTGATCGCCNGACCATTCNGTCCAGTCGGCGGGGAGGGGAGTGAGGGGGAGGTGGCGTTCATTGTATTTATAGCGGTTGTTGCTGTAGATGTCGGAAAGGATAGAGGCCTGAAGCAAGCGGGTGAGCGAGCGGGCGGAGGCCGACGTCATTTTGGGGCAGAGGTCGTTGATGCGGCCGTAGATTGAGGGGATGTTGTCGTTGTCAATCATGCCCTGGGCTATGGTCAGGTCGATGAGCGAGCGAAGAATGGCTTGGTCGTCGGCAGCTTTGATGGCGGTGTTGAGCGANTTTTCGGCATTTTTCGATACTTGTTGCGGAAATGCGAAGTCGGGTTTGGAGACCGACTGAGAGCCTGCGGCGGCAAGAGANAAAGATGTCGCGGCAGNCGCTGCAATGATGATGAACAGGAGCAGTCGTTTCATAAAAAAGCGTCTTATAAGTTAAAAGGGACGCTCAAGAAAGACAGGAGCGTCCCGAAGTTATGCGGAGAATTAACGGTTGAAAATGTTTCTGAGTTCGGCGGGTGATTATTTTTTTCGATGTTTCATCAGTTCTTTCATCCATTTCATGTCGGCTTTTTTCATCCGAAACAGCTGCTCTGACGAGAGGATTGTCTTGAAGCGGTCGAAATATTTTTTTTCGATGTTGCCCTCTTTGATTTTGGCTTCCACTATGGCTTCGGCAGCTTTTTCATATTCGAGGTCGGTGGCATCTTTCTTTTTTTCGACCGCGCGGCGCATCTTGTTGGTTTCGTTGCGAACCTTGCAAAGCTCAGCTTCCATGGCGTTGAACGCTTCGGTGAATTTGGCTTTCTGATTATCTTTAATCTGCAATTCCTTGATCATGAATTCCAGTTTGGCCTGTTTCATTTCCTGCATCCACTGCTGATGCTTGGCCGAGACTTTAGTCTGGGCGAAAGCGGAGGCTACGGAAAGAATCGTGAGCAGGAATAGAGTTGATAGAATTCGTTTCATATATCCTATATATAATAAGGTGTGTTGTGCTACTTGAATTTTAGTTTAATCGGCGTTGAGTTCGGAGGGGTCGAAACCTTGGTCGTAGAGGTCGTCGTAGATTTCATTGTCGGTCATGTCGTCAACGCAATAGTCGAAATAGAAAGCATCGTTGTTGACGGCCGAGAGCAGGGCGGGGTTGGAGTTGATGTCGCCGGGTGTGGCGGTGGTGTTGCGGATGAGGTCAAACATATTCATCATGCACCAGATGCCCATGAACATTGCGGCCAGATAGACGTAGGGGCGAATCTTCTGCCAGCGAGTTCGGGGGAGGATGTTGGCTTCATGGTCGGGCTGCTCCCAGTCCTGAACGGGCAGGGCGGCCGCCATGCGCTTATTGAAATCGTCGAAGTAGCCTTCCGGCACGGTCATGCCGGCGTTGGTCTGCTTCTGTTGTTGTAAAATATCGTTGTGTTCCATGTCAATTCGGTATTTGTTTATCGTTTAGACGTCTATGGCTGCCATTGGTTTAATCGAGCTGCTGAAAATATTGTTCGATTTTCTTGACAGCGATATGGTAGGAGGCTTTGAGCGCACCGACGGATGTGCCGAGAATCTGCGACATCTGCTCATAGGGCATTTCGTCGAAATAGCGCATGTTGAACACAAGGCGTTGCTTCTCAGGAAGCTCGGCGATGGCCTTTCGGAATTCGAGGCTCACACGGTCGCCGTCGATATGAGTGTCGGCTTCGATGGTGTCGGCCAGCGAATGGTCAGGGTCATCGAGAGTGGAGGTGGAGCGTCGCTTCTGCTGTTCGAGGAAGGTCAGGCTTTCGTTTATGGCTATTTTGTGGAGCCATGTCGAGAGCTTGGCCGCACCGCGAAACATGTCGATTGACGACCATGCCTTCAGAAACACATTCTGAAGGATGTCGTTGGCGTCGTCGTGGTTCTGGACCATGCGGCGAATCTGCCAGTAGAGCGGCTGACTGTAGCGGGCAATAACCTCCTCGAAAGCCTTGCGACAAGTGGCCTTGTCCTGCAGGCGTTTCACCAGCAGGTCCTCTTCAGAGTTGTTGTCCTTATTTTTGGTTGACATTTTTAATCATTAAGTATTTGAACACTTACTTAAAATTGGAAAGTGGTAAAATTAACATTTTAAGTTAAATGCACCAAATTCTGAGAGCAAAAAAATTGGCGGCTACTTCTGATTCTTTGAGCTGCCGGGGCCAAAGAGGATTGGAAAGTCGATGTTGCGGGCGGCTTCGTAGCGGTCGGCGGGGATAAAACTCCAGTTGTTTTCGACTTCAGGTTTCACCACCGGCATGGAGCGGAGTTCGTTCATCAGATAATAGCGCAGGTCTTTGTCGGTGGAGCTTACCTGGCGCTGCTTCAGCTCGTCGACCGAAAGTCCGGCACCGTCGGTCAGATGGTTGCCGCCACCTCCGGCGCGATAGGAATTGATGGCCACGGTGTAGACTGAATCGAGGAGGAACGGGCGACCGGATGAGAAGCCTGTGATGTTGATTTTCTCACCCTTGGGTGCAGTCAGGTCAACCGTGTAGTCAATGCCGTAGGCCGAATCGAAATTATATGCCGGACTGAAGAGACGATTGTCGGCGGCCGAAGGATTGTCGGATTTGAAGCGGATGAGATGGGGCTGCGAATCGGTCAGGCGGTCAGTCCAAAGATTGTAGGAAAATTCGAGATAGTCTTTGATTTCCCGGCCTGTCAGTCGAAGGGTGCAGAGGGTGTTTTCATACTTATAGAGCGTGAACATATCGGCGATGGTCAGCGGTCCTTTTTTAATCAGGCCGTCGAAAGTCAGCGGNGCGGCCATGGAGATGTCGGCGCCTGAGATGCTCATCTGCAAGCGGTGGAGGAGCGTCATGAAAGCCGAGGGGCCGAAGAAAGCCGGGCGGGTGGAGATGTCGGCTTCAATCGTAGAGATTTGTTCGCCTACGAACTTCTCAACAGCTTGACGCTGAGAGTCAAAATGGCTCAGGAAAGATGCAGAGGGGGTGATGTCGGCAATGTCGATGAGCGAGGCGGATGTTTCCTTATCGCCCGAGGGGGAGACGGCGAGGGAGAGCATGCCGAGATAGTTGGCATTATTGGCCGGGTTGAGCACCTGCACCGGGTGTCCGCCGGGTCCGGCAATGGTTTCACAGAACGTCTGATGGTCGTGGCCCATGAGCACGGCATCGAAGCCGGGCACACGGCGGGCTATTTCGAGCGATTCGTTTTCGCGGTAGCCGGCAGTGGTGGTGGAGGAATCGCGTCCGGAGTGGAAAAGACCGATGATGAAATCGGGTTTTTCGTTGCGGCTGACATAGTCGACCCAATATTCAGCGGCCTCCATCATCGGCTGAAATTCCAGTCCGCTCCAGAGGCGTTCGGGGAGCCAGGCGGGAATGGCGGGAGTGAGCAGGCCGATTACGGCAATGCGCAGCCCTCCGCGGTCGATGATTTCGTAGGGTTTCAGATAGGGCTTGCCGGTGGAGCGGTCGATGACATTGGCTCCAAGCAGGGGAATGGGTGATTGGGCACGCACACGGTCGTAGACGGCATGGCCGGTTTCAACATCATGATTGCCGATGGTTGCGGCATCGTAGGCCATGAACTGATGAATGTCGGCAACGATGTGGCGCGAGGCAGTGTCGATGAAATTATAATAGTAGACTGTGGGCTGGCCTTGGAGAATGTCGCCATTGTCGAGCAGAACCACGCGGTCGCGACCGAGCGCATGGCGAATGCTGTCGACGGCGGCAGCGGCGCGGGAAATACTTCCCGACGCGGGGCGCGAGGCAATGAAATCGTAAGGGAAAAAGTGGCCGTGAACGTCGGTGGTATAGAGGATTGTGGCGGAGCGGGAGTCGGCCGATTGCGGAGTTGCACTTGCAAGTGCGGCAGTCAGTGCCAGCATGGAGGTCAGAATTATTTTTCGCATTGTAGGGGTTATTTGCCGGTGAAGATACATTCCACCTTTCCGATTTTCAGTTCGCCGACGAGCTTGAGCGGAATGTGAGCGGCATCGGTCGAGAGCCAGGCCTTGATGGGCTTGGAGGTGGTTTTGCCCTGGTCGGAGGTGAAGGTGAAAGTGATTAGCAGAGTCTGGTGTTTAGTGCCGTCGATTTTCAGCGTGGCAGGTCCGCCGTAGGTGATTTTCAGCAGTTCCTTGCGCTTGCCGGAGAAGATGTTGATGGTCTTTGTTTCGCCTGATTTCATTTTGGAGAAATCGAGATGGCGCAGATAGTAGAACGATGAAAGCAGGTCAACGGCATCGCCTTGGGCCGAGAGCGACGATTCGGCGCGGGTGACTGTGGTTTCCTTCTTGCCTCGGCGCAGGCGCACGCATTTGGCCGACGATGTGGAGCCGCTGCGCGAGAACGTGAGCTGGTCGGAGGCATAGCGACCATCTTCGTGGGCAATGCGGCGATAGGAGAGCGGGAGGCGGGTGGAGGCGTTGAAGGTGGTCTGGAGGGTGTCGCGCACCTTATAGAATTTATCGGCCCACGGTTCGGTTCGCGCCACCATCTCGGCCCGGCATTGGCCGGAGCCGGTGTTGCGGAGGGTGAACGTGGCTCTGCCGGCGGTTTTGTCAATCAGTCCCCAATGGTAGTTGACCTTATAATGGAGCGTCTCGGTCTGCTGCGCGGTAGCCGTCAGGCCGGCTATCGTCAGAATCAGAAGGGTCAAGAGAGAGAGTATGCGTTTCATAGAGAGAGTCGTGTANGGGGGGATGGGTGTTAATTGTCGGAGTCGTGGTTGTTGAGATCGAGGAAGGGGAGGGCATCGCGATAGGATTGCTCGATGCGCTTATTGCGCCAGCACTTGCGACACACGGCAATGTAGCGGTCGTCGCCACCGATTTCAACCTGTGCGCCTTCTTCAACGAAATCGCCTTTGGCGTCGATGCGGGCATTGATGATTGTTTTGCGACCGCAGTTGCAGGTTGATTTAATTTCGTCGATGGTGTCGGCAATTTCAAAGAGTCGGCGCGAGCCTTCAAAGAGATGGCTCTGGAAGTCGGTGCGCAGACCGTAGCAAATCACGTTGACACCGAAATCGTCGACAATGCGCGCGAGCTGGTCGACCTGTTCGGGCGAAAGAAACTGAGCTTCGTCTACGAGAATCCAGTCGAATACCACCATCGTTTTGCTGATCATCTCCTGGATGAGATCGTAGACATTCGTTTCGTTGTAGATCCAGCTACATTCGCGCTCAATGCCGATTCGCGATTTGATGACATTGCGGCCTTCGCGGGTGTCGATGACAGGTTTGAGGCATACATAGCGCATTCCTCGCTCCTCGAAGTTATAGGCTTGAGTCAGAAGGAGGGCGGTTTTGGCCGAGCCCATTGTGCCGTAGCGGAAATATAATTTGCCTTTGCGGTTCATTTGAGTCGTGTTAATGAAGGTTTGTTTCGTTTGGCAAAGATAAGTATTATTGACTTACGAATATTGAAATCTTTATAAAATGGTGTTAAAAAAGGTCGGGTCCGAGGTATGTTACTTTGACGAAATGAGTGTCGGAAGGTTTAACCTTTAGTTTAGCGCTTTGGCGCAGTCCGGTAACCCACAGAATNTTATCATCTTTTATCAGCAGTGGTATCCGGCTCTTGACTGACAGTGGAATCTTTGCGTCGGAGAAGATGTCGCTCACCTTTTTTGTACCTTTCATGCCAAAGGGTTGGATGCGGTCGGCAGTGCGCCATTGGCGCACTGTGGGGGCTTCGCCACGGAGAATGTCGGTGCTGAATAGTGCTGTTCGGCGGTCTTTAACGGGTTGAAAATCAGCTATCGGTAGGGTTTCAAAGCGAAAGTCGGAAATTGACGGGAGATGCGAGTCAGAGCCGGAATGGATAATCAGCGTTCCGCGGTCGATGATGAAAGTGGCGTGGGGAGTCAGGAAGCGGCTGCCGGTTGCGGCGGCTGCCGCGACAATGTCGGAAGCCTGAGTGCGAGTAAGCCCCAGGGATTTAAACCATTCGTAGAGGATTAATGAGGGATTCCGCTCTGACGCAATGAGTTCTGAAAGTCGGATGGTGTGGTTGACCGAAGTGTATTGCGCGCGCTTTTCGCTGAGCATCGCTTCATAGAGTTCGGCCGTTTCAGATAGATTTCGGGCTGTGCGAATCAGGCCTTTTCGCAAGTTGGGAAATTGATTTTCAAAGGCGGGAATGACGATATTGCGGAGCTTATTGCGCGAAAAGTCATTGGCAAGGTTGGAGCTGTCGGTCACGAACAATAGTCCGTTTTCACGGCAATAGTCGAGGATTTGTCGGCGGGTCAGATTGATGAGCGGGCGGATGATGCCTCGGTCATTTTTCGGGGAAATGCCTGTGAGACCCGCGATGCCAGTGCCCCGTTGGAGATTGAAGAGCATCGTTTCGCAGGAGTCATCGAGGTGATGCCCCACGGCGATGGCTTGCGCATTGGTTTCAGCCATTAGTTCGCCGAACCATCGGTAGCGCAGATTTCGGCAGGCTTCTTCGATTGATGTGGAGGGGTGGGAGCTGAGATAGCCGGCGACATTAAAATCGGTGGCGATGNACCGGACGCCGAGCCGGGAGGCATAGTCGCGGGCAAAGAGGGAGTCGCGGTCGCTCTCATCGGCTCGCAGATGAAAGTTGCAGTTGGCGGCAATGCAATCGTGGCCGAGAGCATGAAGCGCATGGAGCAGGGCAACGGAGTCGGCACCGCCGCTAAGCCCAACGATGACGGGTCGGCGCGAGTCATCAATCAGAGCATGGCGACTGATTGTGTCGGCAACGGTTTGCTGGAAATCATTCGTCATTGCCGCTGCGCTGATAGAATCGACAAAAGGGTTGCAGGCCGCAGTTGAGACAGTCGGGTCGACGGGCCTTGCAGACATATCGGCCGTGGAGAATCAGCCAGTGGTGGGCCTTGGGGATAAGGTCGTGGGGAATGTTTTCCATCAGCGTTTTTTCGGTCTGCAACGGATTTTTGCTGCGGGTGGTCAGTCCGAGGCGTTCGCTGACGCGGAACACATGGGTGTCGACCGCCATTGCTGCTTTGCCGAACACCACCGACATGATGACATTGGCCGTTTTGCGTCCCACGCCGGGCAGCGAAAGAAGGTCGTCGATTTCGGAGGGCACTTCGCCGCCAAACTTCTCAACGAGAGTCTGCGCCATGCCTTTGAGCGATTTGGCCTTGTTGTTGGGGTATGAGACGCTGCGGATATATTGATAGATGTCGTCGACCGACGCTGCCGCCAGACACTCCGGAGTGGGATAGGCCTCAAAGAGTGCCGGGGTGATGGCGTTGATGCGTTTATCGGTACATTGGGCCGAAAGAATCACGGCCACGAGCAACTGATAAGGATTGTCGTAGTGCAGTTCGGTTTCGGCCACAGGCATTGCCTGCTGAAACCAGTCGATGATGCCGGAGTATCTTTCTTTTCGAGTCATGTGGAGTGAGGTTAGTAAAAAAAATTGCCGCAGGCTGTGGAGTGTGCGCCTGCGGCAATAAAATTTCTTGTAATGTTGCGGATTGATTAATGGGCGCTCTGGAACTGGAGGAGGAAACGGCGGTCGTTTTCGGAGAACATTCGGAGGTCTTTCACCTGATATTTGAGGTTGGTGATGCGTTCAACGCCCATGCCGAGGGCGAAGCCGTTGTATTTCTTCGAGTCGATGCCGCATGAATCGAGCACGTTGGGGTCGACCATGCCGCAGCCGAGGATTTCAACCCAGCCGGTGTGTTTGCAGAAAGAGCAGCCTTTGCCGCCGCAGAGGTTGCAGGAGATGTCCATTTCAGCCGAGGGTTCGGTGAAGGGGAAGTAGCTGGGGCGGAGGCGGATTTTGGTTTCGGGTCCGAACATTTCGCGGGCGAAATAGAGGAGCGTCTGCTTGAGGTCGGCAAACGAAACATTTTCGTCGACATAGAGCGCTTCGACCTGATGGAAGAAGCAGTGGGCGCGGGCAGAGATGGCTTCGTTGCGATAGACACGGCCCGGGCAGATGATGCGGATAGGGGGCTGAGTGTGTTCCATTACGCGCGACTGCACCGAAGAAGTGTGGGTGCGCAGCAGCACATCAGGATTGCGGCCGATGAAGAAAGTGTCCTGCATGTCGCGTGCGGGGTGGTCGGCGGCGAAGTTGAGTGATGAGAACACATGCCAGTCATCTTCGATTTCCGGACCTTCGGCCACGGTGAATCCGAGACGCGAGAAGATGGAGATGATTTCTTCCTTCACGATCGAGAGCGGATGGCGCGAGCCGAGAGGCATCACGGCGGGGGTGCGGGTGAGGTCGATGGTTTCGTCGATGTCGTCCTTGACAGCGAGCTGCTCGCGGAGCGAATTGATTTTATCCGTGGCCAGATTTTTCAACTCGTTAAGGGCTTGACCCATGGCTTTTTTCTGGTCGGCGGGAACCGATCGGAAATCATTGAAAAGCTGCGAAACTTCGCCTTTTTTGCTGAGATATTTGATGCGGAGAGCCTCAACCTGCTCTTCTGAAGAGGCGGTGAGTGAAGAAATGGTCTCTTTGAGAGAGTTTATTTTATCAATCATTTTTGTCAGTGGTTTCGGTGGTGGATTCAGATTTTGCGGGAGCGGAGAAAGAGGCCATGGCGGCTTCAACGTCGGCAACGAGGTCGGCATCCTGTTTGTCGCGGCTGACGATTGTGCCGTCAGGAGCGATGAGGATAATGCAGGGGATACCGGAGATGCCGTAGAGGTCGGTGGGGATGGTCTGGGCGTTGATGATCATGTTCCAGGGGAGCTGATGTTGCTCGATGGCCTTGCGGGTGTTCTGGGGTTCGTCCCACACGGCCACACCGAGAAATTCCAGACCTTTTCCGTTGTATTTGTCATAGAGTTCCTTGATGACTTTTGTTTCGCGGATGCAGGGGCCACACCAGCTTGCCCAGAAGTCAACCAGAGTGTAGTGGTCGGGGCCTACGTAGTCGCTCAGGCGCTGAGTNACGCCNTCGTTGGTGATGGNGAAATCTTTATATTTCTTGCCCACGGATGTTTCCTGCTTCACGAGCAGATGCTGGCGCGAGCGCTGCACTCTGACGGAGCTTTGCATCTTGGGATATTTGGCCAGCAGCGCGTCGAGTTCGCCGAGCTCCATCTGCGAAGCCTTGTCGAGGAAGAGCATATAGCCGATGGGATTGTCGATGTTTGCCACCATAGTGGAGTCGANGATTGTGTTATAGCGGTCAATGATTGCTTTGCGNGTGGCTTCCGAGGTGGAGTCGTCGGGGAGCGAGCGGAACTGCTTGGTGAGGTCNCCGAGCTNTGCACTCATTTCCTGCATTTTGCCTTGGAGCTGNCCCTCGCTCTTGAGGGTGCGTGACTCGGGTGTCCATTCGATTTGAGTCGGTTCGATGATGAGGTCGCCGATGCGATTGCCGTCGATAATCAGGCGAGCATAGTAGGGGGCGTCGACGTTGCCGTTGAACTTGGCAACACCGTCGGCCACCAGGGCGCTGTCGATTTTATTNCCCGAATCANAATCGGTCAGACACACGAACATGCCGTCTTCGTCGGGCGACAGGTTGACGGTCAGCGAATAATTGCCCGATTTCTGCGCTGTGGCACAAGAGGCGGTCAAAGCCAGAAACAGCGAGCCTAACAGAAATTTATTTTTCATCTTTCAAATGCTTCAATGTCATTAAATATTTCTGCAAAATTAATAAAAGCTTCTCAAATAATTAGGAAATATGCCGACAAAAAGAGAGATTTGCGAAAAAATAACTACTTTTGTGACTGAATAATCAGCAGGTGTCGGCGATTTCTCTTACCCATAATCGCGTCAATCGNCCTGGCTATTAACAAATTAATTACGCTGATGGAAAATCAAACCAAACTCAACGCATATCTGCTTCAGTCGATGGTCAATAACTGGGAACTCCCCGCGCTGACCGATTTCGACGGCGTGTCATATAATTATAAAGATGTGGCCCGTAAGATAATGAAGCTCCACATATTGTTTGAACACTGCGGTCTGCATGCCGGCGACAAAGTGGCGCTTTGCGGAAAAAATTCCGCTCAGTGGGCAGTTGCCTTNCTCGGGGGTATCACCTATGGAATTATCGTGGTGCCGATTCTCAGTGATTTCAAGCCCGACACCATTCATCATCTTGTCAACCACAGCGAGGCGCGTCTGCTTTTCACCGACGAGCATATTTGGGAAAACCTCGATCCGGCGGCAATGGATGCGCTTGAAGGTGTNTTCAATCTGTCGGACTTTTCACTGCTGATTTCGCGTCATGCCGGATTGACCTCGGCGCGCGAGCATCTCAATGAACTTTTCGGACGGATGTTTCCCGAGCGATTCACGCCGGCCGACTTGAAAGTGTATGACGAGCCTGACTCTGACGCCGTGGCTTTGATCAACTACACTTCCGGTTCCACCGGATTCTCCAAGGGTGTCATGCTCACCTATCGTAACCTCTGGTCAAACATACAGTTTACCATTGACAACCTGCAGTTTCTCAATCCGGGCGACGGAATTGTGTGCATGCTTCCGCTGGCCCATATGTATGGCCTTGTCGTTGATTTGCTCCACACGTTTGTGAAGGGTTGTCACATTCATTTCCTGACCCGCACGCCGTCGCCTCGTGTCATCATGGATGCCTTTGCGCGGGTGCGCCCCAAACTGATTGTGTCAGTGCCGCTGATCATAGAAAAAATCATCAAGACCCGCGTGTTCCCGCTGTTGGAAAAACCGATGATGAAGCTGATGCTTCACGTTCCGTTTGTCGATGACCATCTGCTCAATCGCATCCGTCAGCAGCTCACGCAGACATTCGGCGGCAACCTTCAGGAGATGATTATTGGCGGTGCCGGCCTCAACCGCGAAGTAGCCGACTTCCTGCGACGCATCGGATTCCCGTTTACCGTCGGCTATGGCATGACCGAATGTGCGCCGCTCATCTCCTATGCGCCCTGGACTGAGGCCCGGCCCGGATCGTGCGGTCGNGTGGTTACCCGNATGACGGCTCGCATCATTGCTCCGGATGCCGATGGTGCCGGTGTGATTTTTGTCAAAGGTGACAATGTGATGAAAGGCTATTTCAAGAATCCTGAGGCCACGGCCGAAGCTATTGATGGCGACGGCTGGCTCTGCACCGGCGACATCGGCACCATTGATTCCGATGGCTTCATCTATCTGCGCGGCCGCGACAAGAATATGCTCCTCGGTCCATCGGGGCAGAATATCTATCCCGAAGAGATTGAACAGGTGCTGAATAACTTGCCATACGTCAACGAATCGTTAATCGTGAGCGATGCCGATCATAGGCTCGTGGCGCTTATTCATCCCGACTACGACCTCGCACTCAAATCAGGACTTGACGAAGCGGCTCTGAAAGCAGCGATGGATGCCAATCTCGTTCAGCTCAACAAGGATGTTCCGGCCTATAGCCGCGTGTCATCCTACCGACTGATGGCCGAGGAATTTGAAAAGACACCCAAACGCTCCATCAAGCGTTTCCTTTATCAGGCGTAAGGCGGGGAGCGTCAGGCTTCAGCGGGTTCTGATTCGGTTTGGTCGTCGCAGTCTTTCCGGCGTTTGTGCTCAGCTTCTTCGATGGCCACCTGATAGTTGTTAATCACGGCGCCGGTCACAAGGTTGAGCAGCAGGAATGCGGCGATGCAGAACCATGATACGTGGTAGGCGGTGATGACCGTCGGGCTGACGTGGATAATGTTCATGTCGGAAGCCGTCAGCAGATTGTAGCGCAGGTCAGTCCAGTCCTCGCCGGTCAGTGCGCGGAAAAGGGTGAACACCGCTTCCGGAATGTTGCCGAACGGGTCGGGAGAGTTGGCGGGTGAATGAGGCGCCACCTTCATCAGTTGCTCATAGCGTTGCAGCTCAGCTCCCGACAGAGTTTCAGGCGAGGGGAGTCGGAAAATCGACACNCCGATGATGGCGTAGAGATAAACGAAGATAAGGAAGAGCAGAGCGTTATATGACATCGATCGCATTGACTTGATGAGCACGGCCACAATCAATTTGATTTCTTCGGAAGTGCGCAGCAGACGAAGCACACGGAACACGCGGAGCACACGCAGCGCCATCATGGTGCTTCCCCCCTCAACGATATCTGTGGGAATCCAACCGATAATCACGAGGGAGAGGTCGAAGATGTTCCAGCCGTTGCGCAGAAAATCGGCGAGAGAGTCAGCGGCGATATAGCGCACGAAAATCTCGAATGTGAAGATGAGCAGAATGACATTCTGAACCAGAGTGATGGCAGAGTTGTCGTGGGTGACTTGCACGCCNATGAGGGCTGAGTTGACGATAATTACCAGTGTGATGAACAATTCAAAAACGCGACTTGCAACGAGTTGCGTTGACACTTGCTTGACAAATGACATTTATGGTTTAAGGTTAGCGGTTTGTATGACAAGATTACTGTCTTTCGGCGCATAGACCGAAATTAGCCGCAAAATAAATAAAAATCTCTGAAATGGCCAAGCATGAATTGGTTCGATTTGTTCCAAATGCGGAAATACCTTCGACNGCACCTTCGACAAACCCCTTTAGTCTTTTGGGGGGCGATGGGATGGATGGGATGTCAGAACATGTAGCCGATTGAGATGGTGAACCATCCGCCGGTGTATTGCTTGATGAGCTGGCATTTGGCTTCAAGGGCAAGACGGAGTGAGGGCGTGGCGAAATATTCGAGGCCTGCACCGAGGTTGAGACCGAAGCGATTGACGCGCTGAGAGGAGTCGTCGGAACTGATGTCAGTATCGGAATCTTCGGCCAGAAGCAGAGGAGCTTCAATATCTTGCAGGCCCTCATGGGAGGTGAGGGTAGTGTAATTGAGACCGGCAATGGGATAGAAATTGACGCGTCCGGAAGGGGAGAGGGCGATGGGCATTTCAGTGTCGAAATTGAAAGAGAATGCATCGACGCCTTTGTGGCGGAACGCATAATCAACCTTCGGGGCAAAGCGGAAGTGTTCGGTGAACTGATAGGAGAAATAGAGACCGGCGGAAGCCGTGGTGTTTCGGGTGGTGAATCCGCCGCGCAGACCCACGCTTTTGCTGCCCGGGCCGCTCTGGGCTGAGGCCGAAAGAATGGCGATGAGGGCGAAAACTGATGTGATGATGACGCGGGCAAATGCTTTTCGTTTCATATTTACCTGAATTTATGCCTTAAAAATGGCTTGGTTGATGAGGGTGTGATGAATGTTTTTGTCGTTGTAACGCAAAATTACACTTTTCGGTTCGATTGACAAGTTATTTTTTGCACCTTTTTCTTAAAAAGTGGCTTCAGAGAGCGTTTTATTTTTTATCTTTGCATTATATATTGTAAACAAAACATAACCCCTCAACAATAAATTAGAGAGATGAAAAATGGATTTCTGAGAGTGGCAAGCTGCTCGCCGCTTCTGCGGGTGGCTGATGTTGACTATAACGTTGACTGCATCATCGGGCAGATTCAGGAGCTTGACAAGCTGCAAGTCGATGTCGCGGTGTTTCCGGAACTGTGTGTGACCGGCTACACTTGTGGCGATTTGTTTCACAACGAAGAGCTTCTCGACGCTGCGCTCAGAGGTTTGAATCGGTTGCGGCAAGCCGTGGCGGAAGTCAANGCCGANGTAATCGTGGGGCTGCCGATGCTCCGTGGGGCAGGGGGCGCGCTGATGAATTGCGCCGTGTTGCTCAGAGGCGGGGGTGGCGAGCCGGAAATAGTTGAGAAGACTTATTTACCGTCGTACAACGAATTTTATGAGCGCCGATGGTTTGCGCCGTCGGACCGCGACCCTCGNCAACCGCAGGTGTTTGAAAGTCACGGAGCGCGGATAGCTGTGGAGATATGCGAAGATCTCTGGGTGCCGGTGCCACCGTCGACTTATGCGGCTATGGCCGGTGCGCAGGTGGTGTTTAATCTNTCGGCTTCCGATGATGTTATCGGGAAGCATGACTATCTCGTGTCGCTCATCAAGCAGCAGTCGGCGAGATGTCTGGCGGCCTACGTCTACAGCTCGGCCGGATTCGGAGAGTCCACCACTGACCTTGTGTTTCTTCCGAAAAACATCATTGCGGAGTCGGGCGCACTGCTGGCGGAGAATGACCGCGAGGACTTCCTCGGGGCGTCAATGGCCATTGCCGATGTTGACCTGCAGCTTATTGATCGTGAGCGTTGCCACACCACCACTTTTGCCGACTGCACCCGCCGCAGCGAAATCACTAAAAACCGGGAACCNCGCAACNCTGAGCTTGAAGAGTTTGACCCGAACTGGCTGCCGGAGTACCGCGAGGTGAAGCGACGNCCGTTCGTGCCGTCGGTCGACAGCCATCTCGATGCCCGTTGCCGCGAGATTTCCACCATTCAGCAATGCGGTCTGGCCAAGCGACTTTCCACCGTAGGAAGCAATCGCCTCGTAGTGGGCATCTCCGGCGGATTGGATTCAACGCTCGCGCTGCTCGTGGCGGTGGAGACCGTNAAAAGAATGGGGGGCGATCTGAAAGATATTATGGGTGTGACTATGCCCGGCTTCGGCACAACCGACCGCACCTACGACAATGCAATGAAACTGATGCAGCTGCTCGGCATCACGATTCGCGAAGTGCCCATTGCGAAAGCCGTCATGCAGCATTTTGAAGATATAGGCCATGATGCGTCGGTACACGACGTGACCTATGAAAATTCGCAGGCCCGCGAGCGCACACAGATATTGATGGATCTTGCCAATCAGCAGGGCGCATTGGTGCTCGGCACAGGCGACCTCTCGGAGCTGGCTCTCGGATGGGCCACTTACAATGGCGACCACATGTCGATGTATGGCGTAAATGCCGGTGTGCCTAAAACGCTCGTGAAACATCTCGTGGCGTGGTATGCCGCAAAGGCTGGCGACACTGAATTGGGCCACACACTGGCCGACATCGTGGACACCCCGATTTCACCCGAACTTACCCCTGCCGACGATCAAGGCAACATTCAGCAGAAAACCGAAGAGCTCGTGGGGCCCTANGAACTCCATGANTTCTTCCTCTACTATATGCTCCGATTCGGTTTCTCNCCCAANCGAGTCTATATGCTTGCGCGNAAAGCATTCAATGGGGCATACTCGGATGAAACGATNCTGAAATGGATGCGCACATTCTATCGCCGCTTCTTCAATCAGCAGTTCAAACGCTCCTGTCTGCCCGACGGTCCGAAAGTGGGCAGCGTCTGCCTCTCGCCCCGAGGNGACTGGCGCATGCCCTCCGATGCCTCCTCCGCCCTCTGGCTCAAAGAGGTCGACGAATTAACTCACGCTTGAATTTATTGATTCATCTTAACGGGTGAGCATTTGGAAAATTCGGCGGGAAATCTTATCTTTGTAATGACTTGTAACCAAAAGCGGCTGCGACACACATCGCGTGGCTGCATACTCCTTATAATATAATGCACATGAATAAAAATCTTCTTCTCATTGCTTCGCTTGCCTGGGCTGCAGCGCTCGCGTCGTGCGGTTCGTCGAAAGGTGAAGCTGATTCTTCGGATACCACCAATTATGCCGCGCTCGTAAATCCATTTATCGGCACGGACTTCACAGGCAACACTTATCCCGGCGCTCAAGCTCCGTTCGGCATGGTGCAGCTTAGTCCCGACAACGGTCTGCCCGGCTGGGACCGCATTGCCGGATATTTTTATCCCGACAGCACCATTGCCGGGTTCAGCCACACCCACCTCTCCGGAACCGGTGCGGGCGACCTCTATGACATTTCTTTCATGCCCGTGACGCTGCCATATCAGGAAGCGGAGCAGCCGCTCGGCATCTATTCAAAGTTTTCCCACGACGATGAGGAGGCTTCGGCCGGTTATTACAGCGTTGTGTTGAAAGACTATAATATAAAGGTGGAGCTAACGGCCACAGAGCGCACCGGCATTCAGCGCTACACCTTCCCCGGCGGTCCGGCAGCAGTGTTTCTCAATCTGCGCAAGGCAACCAACTGGGACGCTACGGTCGACACCCGCATTGAAGTCGTGGACTCTGTGACCATTCAGGGCTATCGCTATTCCACCGGATGGGCGCGCGACCAGAGGGTTTATTTCCGCTCGCGCTTCTCGCGTCCCTGGGCAAGCATGACCATTGACTCTGCTGTCATCGACAAAGCTCACCCCGATTCGCTGAGCATGATTGCACGATTTGATTTCAACACCACT
The DNA here is from genome assembly GCA_014801655.1 of Bacteroides sp. Taxonomy (GTDB): domain Bacteria; phylum Bacteroidota; class Bacteroidia; order Bacteroidales; family Muribaculaceae; genus Paramuribaculum. The sequence goes on along the minus strand of JAAVDT010000050.1, from coordinate 6,583 downwards.
CCCGGCGAGCAGATAACCGTCTCGACCGCCATATCCGGAGTGAGCATGGAGGGTGCGGCCGCCAACCTCGCGGCTGAGGCTCCCGCAGATGATTTCGACGGCATCCTTGCCGCAACCCGCCGGGCTTGGAACAAAGAGCTTGGTAAGTTCACGGTTGAGGGTAAGAACCATGACGACATNGTCACGTTCTACACCGCTCTCTATCATAGCATGATTGCCCCGACAATCTATGGCGACGTCGACGGCCGCTATTTCGGCCCCGACAAGCAGGTGCATCAGGCCGACGGATGGACCAACTATTCCACCTTCTCGCTCTGGGACACCTTCCGTGCATCGCATCCGCTCTACACCCTTTCCCAGCCTGAGCGCGTCAACGACATGGTCAAATCGTTCCTCGCATTCTACGACCAGAACGGTCGCCTGCCTGTGTGGAACTTCCAGGGTGGCGAAACGGATATGATGATTGGTTATCATGCCGTTCCGGTGATTGTCGACGCCTATCTGAAGGGCATCGGCGATTTCGACCCGAACAAAGCGCTTGACGCATGCGTGGCCACGGCCAACATTGACGACTATCGCGGCATCGGCATGTATAAATCGCTTGGCTACGTGCCCTACAATGTGACCGATAAGTANAATTCCGAAAACTGGTCGCTGTCGCGCACTCTCGAATATGCCTACGATGACTATTGCATTGCGCTGATGGCCGAAAAACTTGGCCGAAAAGATGTTGCCGAAACGTTCCGCAAACGTTCACAAAACTATCGCAATCTTTTCGACCCCGAAACACGCTTCATGCGTCCGCGCGATGAAAATGGCAACTGGCAGCCCGGCTTCACTCCCGATGACTATACCGACCACATCTGCGAAAGCAATGGCTGGCAATATTTCTGGTCGGTTCAGCAAGATATTCCCGGGCTCATCGAGCTGATGGGAGGCAAGGAGCCTTTTGCTGCGCGCCTCGATTCGATGTTCACCTATAATGGCCCTGAAGGTCACGAGCTCCCGATATTCAGCACCGGCATGATNGGTCAATATGCCCACGGCAACGAGCCGGGCCACCATGTGATCTACCTTTATAATATGGTGGATCAGCCCTGGAAAACCGCTGAATATGCCCGCAAGGTGATGGATGAATTCTACACCAACACTCCGGCAGGTCTGTGTGGCAACGAAGACTGCGGTCAGATGTCGGCCTGGTATGTGTTCACCGCCATGGGGCTTTATCCTGTCGACCCCGTCAGCGGTCGCTATGAAATCGGCACACCGCTGTTTGAAAAGCTGACCCTCAGACTCGACAATGGCAAGACGCTGACAATTAACGCACCCGGNGTNTCGTCNGAAAATAAATATGTCAAGAGCGTCAAGCTCAACGGCGAGCCGCTGAAATCAACATCAATCACCCAGCAGCAAATCATGGATGGCGCTGTGATTGACTTTGAAATGACATCTCAGCCCGGCATCGTTTGGTATAAATGATGCATTTTTAGCAGAAAGATTTTTGAATTTCGGCAAAAAAATTGTAACTTTGAATATGAATAACTTTAACAACAACCATATCATCAATATGAAAAATGACTTTAGAGACTACGCCGTGAAGCATCTCGGCATGAATGGTCTTGCTCTCGATCAATATAATTCGGCAGTGTCAAACGCTATTACCTCAAGCTATATCTCACCGACCATCATTGAAGAACGCCAGCTCAACGTGGCTCAGATGGATGTGTTCTCGCGTCTGATGATGGACCGCGTGATTTTCCTCGGCACTGACGTNAACGACTACACTGCCAACGTGATTCAGGCTCAGCTCCTCTATCTCGATTCAACAGATCCCGGCAAGGATGTGAGCATCTACATCAACTCTCCCGGCGGATCAGTGTATGCCGGCCTCGGTATCTACGACACCATGCAGTATATCTCAAGCGATGTTGCCACAATCTGCACCGGCATGGCTGCATCGATGGCTGCCGTGCTCCTGGTTTCCGGAGCTAAGGACAAGCGCTTTGCGCTCCGCCATTCCCGCGTCATGATTCATCAGCCGATGGGTGGCGCGCAGGGTCAGGCTTCCGACATTGAAATCACAGCCCGCGAAATCCAGAAACTCAAGAAGGAACTCTACACCATCATCTCCGATCACTCCGGCCAGCCCTTCGAAAAGGTGGAACGTGACTCCGACCGCGACTACTGGATGACCGCTCAGGAAGCCAAAGAATATGGCATGATTGATGATGTTCTTATCCGCGCCAAACACTAATCAAGAGCCATGGCAAAGAAAAAATCAGGAACTGATTCAAACCTCCACTGCTCATTCTGCGGCCGCCCGGCATCGCCGGACAACATAATGGTGCCGAGCGCCTATGGCAACGCCTACATCTGCTCCTCGTGCGTGGAGCAGATCAGCGAGGCCGTAAAGGAATTCCGTAAGGAAAACGGTCTTAACGGTGCATCCAAGGTTGCCGACGTCAACATGAAGGATGTTCCCAAGCCGAAGGAGATTTGCGAATTTTTGGATAAATACGTAATCGGTCAGGATGCCGCGAAGCGCTATCTTTCGGTGGCCGTCTACAACCACTATAAGCGTCTGGCGCAGGATAAGTCGGACGATGTTGACATTGAAAAGAGCAACATCATACTGGTGGGCCCCACCGGTACAGGCAAGACTCTTCTTGCCAAGACCATTGCCCGGCTGCTCGATGTGCCTTTCACCATTGTTGACGCAACGGTGCTCACCGAAGCCGGCTATGTTGGCGAGGATATCGAAAGCCTTCTGACCCGATTGCTTCAGGCAGCCGACTATGATGTTGANAAGGCTCAGCGAGGCATCGTGTTCATTGATGAAATTGACAAGATTGCCCGCAAAGGCGACAATCCTTCGATCACCCGCGATGTCAGCGGCGAAGGCGTTCAGCAGGGCTTGCTGAAACTGCTCGAAGGTTCGATTGTGAATGTTCCGCCGCAGGGTGGACGNAAACACCCCGAGCAGCGCATGATTCCGGTTGACACGAAAAATATCCTCTTCATCTGCGGCGGTGCATTCGACGGCATCGAACGCAAGATTGCTCAGCGTCTCAACTCCCATACAGTGGGCTATAGCAATTCGGCCCGCAAGGGTGTGAAGCGCGACAACTTTCTTCAGTATGTGGCTCCGCAAGANCTCAAGTCGTTNGGNCTGATACCGGAAATCATNGGTCGTCTGCCGATTCTGACNCATCTTGAGCCGCTCGACCGCGATGCTCTGCGCCGCGTGTTGACCGAGCCGAAGAATGCCATCACGAAGCAGTATGAAAAGCTGTTTGCTATGGATGGTGTCAAACTGACATTCACCCCCGANGCTCTTGACTTGATTGTCGACAAGGCCGTGGANTATAAACTCGGAGCCCGCGGACTGCGNTCAATCGTCGAGACCGTNATGATGGACGCCATGTTTGAGCTTCCGTCAACCANAACCAAAAAATTTGAAGTGACTGCCGACTATGCCCTNAAAAAACTTCAGGAGGCNAACTTTGAAGTGAACGCCCAGGCATAGCCGTTTCAATAAGATATCATTTATGTAATCAGATTCTATTTCATTCCATCATTTTTCATAACCAATCCTTTCTCCCTATGGCTCCCCGCATCCCGCTCACGCAGCTGCTGAAACAACATTTCGGCTTCGACAAATTCAAAGGTAATCAAGAAGCGATTATCGAGAGTCTTATCGGTGGCAGCGACACATTTGTGTTGATGCCCACAGGTGGNGGAAAATCACTCTGCTACCAGTTGCCCGCGCTGCTGATGAACGGAACGGCCATAATCATCTCGCCGCTTATAGCTCTGATGAAAAATCAGGTTGACGCGATGAGAACTTTCAGTGAGGATGATGGAGTGGCGCATTTCCTAAACTCNTCTCTCAACAAAGCTGCTGTCGACAAGGTGAAAGCCGACATTGTGTCGGGAATCACCAAAATGCTTTATGTGGCTCCCGAGTCGCTGACAAAGGAAGAATATGTGGAATTTCTGAAAACTGTGCCCATCTCTTTCTATGCCGTCGATGAGGCTCACTGCATCTCGGANTGGGGCCATGATTTCCGTCCGGAATATCGNCGNATTCGCCCGATCATCAATGAAATCGGNAAGCGTCCGGTGATAGCTCTGACGGCCACGGCCACTCCCAAGGTGCAACACGACATTCAGAAAAATCTCGGNATGTTGGATGCCAACGTGTTTCGTTCGTCGTTCAACCGCGAGAATCTTTATTANGAAATCCGACCCAAAACGTCTCAGATCGANCGCAATATCATCAAGTTCGTGAAGAGCATGGAGGGTAAATCGGGCATCATCTATTGCCTCAGCCGAAAGAAGGTGGAGGAGCTTGCCCAACTTCTGATTGTCAACAACATCAAGGCATTGCCCTATCACGCCGGAATGGATGGAGCCACTCGCTCGGCNAATCAGGATGCTTTTCTTTATGAGAAGGTCGATGTCATAGTGGCCACCATAGCCTTCGGCATGGGCATTGATAAGCCCGATGTGCGATTCGTGATTCATTACGATATGCCGAAGTCGCTCGAAGGCTACTATCAGGANACCGGTCGAGCCGGTCGCGANGGCGGTGAGGGCATCTGCATCACCTACTATTCTGCCAAAGATCTCCAGAAAATGGAGAAATTTATTCAGAATAAGCCCATTTCCGAACAGGAAATCAGCCGTCAACTGCTGCTGGAAACTGCCGGATATGCCGAGTCGAGCGTGTGTCGGCGCCTCTCGCTTCTCCACTATTTCGGAGANAAATATGAGATTGANAATTGTGGAAATTGCGATAACTGTCTAAAACCGAAACAAAGAGTGGAAGCAAAAGATGATTTGTGTGCGGTATTAGAAACTATTGCCGCACTGAAAGAGAAGTTCAAGGCCGACCATGTTATCGACGTGATGCGTGGACGNGCCACACCCGATGTGAAGTCATATCATCATGAAGACCTTGAGGTGTTCGGCTGCTTGCCGAAACTTGATGTGCGNCATATCAATGCCGTGATTCGTCAGGCTGTCATTGCCGGATATATCGACCGCGATATCGAAAACTTCGGGCTGCTTAAACTCACCCCCGAGGGTCAGGCATTCCTTGATAAACCTAAATCGTTTAAGATTGTTGAAGACAATGAGTTTGGCGAGGATGAAGAACCGGAAGTTGTCAAGAGCGGTGCCGGATGTGCTGCCGATCAGGTGCTCTATTCCATTCTCAAAGACCTGCGTAAAACAATGGCCAAGAGCCTAGGCCTGCCACCTTATGTGGTGTTTCAGGATCCCTCGCTTGAGGCTATGGCCACTACTTATCCCGTGACGGTCGATGAGCTTGCCAACATTCCCGGTGTTGGCTCCGGTAAGGCCAAACGCTATGGTAATGAGTTTGTGAAAATCATTCGTCGCTATGTCGACGAGAACGAAATTGAACGCCCCGAAGACCTTGTTGTGCGCACGGTGCCCAACAAGAGCAAGGTGAAGATTGCAATCATCCATTCGATTGACCGCAAGATTCCGCTCGACGAAATTGCCCGCACCCGAGGCATGGAGCTTGATGAGTTGCTCGAAGATATCGAGGGCATTGTCAATTCGGGAACCAAAATCAATCTCCGCTACTATATCGACGATATTCTCGACGAAGACCAGCAGGAGGATATATTTGACTATTTCAGAGATAGCGAGACGGGCAGTCTCGAAGAAGCCTATCGCGAGCTTGGCGATGAGTATTCCGAGGAGGAGATTCGACTGATGCGAATCATGTTCCTTTCCGAAATGGGATATTGATTGCCGCAGTGAGAGCCTGAAAAGATAAAATTATAAACGGAACGAAACAAAACGATGTCAGACGTAATTAACTATAGTGGAGTGGTGCTCCATCGCAAGGAGATTGTGGTGCTTGAAGATGTTGACTTCAAGGTGGAGGAGGGGAGTCTGGTCTATCTCACCGGCAAGGTGGGTAGCGGCAAGAGCACCCTGCTCAAATCCATCTATGCCGAAACCCCCATTGCAGCCGGTCAAGCCGAAGTTCTCGGCTACGACCTGACAACCATCAAGCGTCGATATGTTCCGTTTCTCAGACGCGGTATTGGCATCGTGTTTCAGGATTTCCGCCTGTTACCCGACCGCAGTGTCTACGACAATCTGCTGTTTGTGCTGAAGGCCACAGGATGGAAAGACAAGGCAGAGCGCGAGCAGCGCATCGCTGAGGTGCTCCATGAAGTGGGCATGTCAAACAAAAGCTACAAGATGCCCCATGAGCTTTCGGGCGGCGAGCAGCAGCGCATAGTGCTTGCGCGAGCCATGCTCAACCGTCCGCAATTGCTTCTGGCCGATGAACCCACCGGCAATCTCGACCCGGAGACCGCGACTCTCATCATTCGTCGCCTTCACGAAATAGCCGCCCAGGGCACAGCCGTAGTTGTGGCAACCCACAACCTCTCCCTGATTTCCCAATTCCCGGCTCCTACCTACACCTGCGCCAACCACCGCCTCTCTCCGGCGTCCGTTGAATCCGCTCAGGAAAACAAATAACATTCGCTCTTAAGCTCATCTGAATATCGCTGATTCTCCACCGATTCCCTAC
>JAAVDT010000039.1 GCA_014801655.1 Bacteroides sp. | reverse complement strand
TAAGGTAAATCGGGCTATATAGGACTCTCCACTCCTGTAGGGACGCACGGCTCGTGCGTCCGACGATAAAACACTTATTCTCAACCGGACGCACGAGCCGTGCGCCCCTACAATTCGGGTAAAGCCTGAATAAAATCAAGCCACTACTTCCCCTTTAGCCTACAGTCTGAAATAGTAGAGCCATTGGAAAGAAGTTGCAAACTTAGAGCGCCAGGCGGAGGCCAAGGTTATCGTACTTAATGGACTCGTCGTTCTTGTAGCGTTCAGCAACGCGCGAGAGAGAAAATTTGTTTAAAAAGCTGCCGCCACGATAGGCGCGGTCAGAGCTCGTTCGTTCACTGCTGTAATTGTCACTATAATTATCAGAGGTCCATTCCCATACGCTGCCCGACATATCATATAGCCCCAGTTCGTTCGGCTGCTTCTGCGCAACAGGATGTGTCGTTGAAGAAGAGTTTTCGTCATACCATGCAACATCGTCAACGGTGTTGCTGCCGGAATAAGTGTAACCCTGTGACTTCTTGCCACCTCTCGCTGCATATTCCCATTCCGCTTCTGTCGGAAGTCGGAAGTTTTTGCCGGTCAATTCATTGAGTTTGGCGATAAACGTGTTGCAATCAGTCCATGAAACTTGTTCAACGGGCAGGTTGGCTTCTCCTTTGAATTTTGATGGGTTAGTTCCCATCACTGCCTGCCAAAGCTCCTGTGTCACTTCGGTCTTGCCTATCTGAAAAGTCGGTATCGTTTCTTTATGTGCGGGCTTTTCTTGTGAGTGACCGTTGTCGTCGCCCATGAGATAGTTGCCTCCCTCTACTTCTACCATATCGAAGCTGACACCATTTACTTCATAAGTTGTTACCTTTGCCGGAAGAAGTTCAGCTGCATCAACATCCTCAACTTGGAAGTATTCGAAATCCGAGATTTTATGCATTGCGATTACTTTGTCGCCATTGTAGACTTTTACGACTTTCACCTGTTCGGCATAGGCCAAGAGAGCCATAGCACAGAGGCCGCAGAGCATTATGCTTTTGAGTAGTTTGTTTGTTTTCATTGTGTGGTTTGTTTTTTCCATGATTGATTACTTGATGAATTTGAGGGTGTGGGTGGCTGATGAGCCGGTGGCTACCACGATGTTGAGTCCCTGCGGGAGGGTTGACACCGAAAGGGTTTCGCCCTGACGGAGGTTGCCTTTGAGCAGCAGCAACGCGCCAGCGGAGTTGTAGACGCTTACGCTCAGAGGTTCGGCGGAGTTTAGGGCGGTGATGGTTTGGGCGGCCTTGTCGTAGTGAAGGCAGCCGTCGGGCGCGGTGTGGCTCTCGGTGATTTCCGTGATTGAGGCTGTTGGTTCGGCCTGACCCACGAGGATGCGGTTGAACTGCGAATATGGCAGCTCGTGGCTCACGGTGGGGTCGGCGGANTTCGTGAGGGTCATCGACTCCGGCCCGAACGTGATGCGGTCGAACTGCTCGAGATCGGCATTGTGGTCTGCAACGCCGTCGCCCCTCAGGATGATGCAGGGCTTGGTGTCAGCCTGCGCCGAAACGAATCCGGCAGCTAAAATGAGGCTGACAATGGTGGTGGCTTTGTTGAAGAACATAGCTATAAGATTAGAAACGTGCCGCCGGATTCCCCTCGTTAGCGTAAAAACAATTGATTTTAAACAAGAAAAGCGCAGGAATCTGTATCTGTTGCCGTCCTTCTGTCAGAGGCTTCTAGCATTGCCTNAGGTGTTGGACGGCAACGCAGAAGCCCACGCCAGTATATGCAGTCAGTCCATTGGCGGACTTCTCACGAAGACACACCTNNGGCTGTCCATAGCATAAACCACGGGCATCCATCGTTGCTTAATCCTTGACACCTAAATGAAACTTTGCTAGAATTTCTGACAATCAAGAATCAGCGCGGATAAACGCTTGAAAAAATGTCTGCCGACTCCCTCCCTCCACCCTGGCATGAGCTTNCGGGAGAGAAATGTCTGCGGTGCAAATTTAATAAAACTTTCTTTTCCCCAAAAATATTTTCTGAAAATTTATGAATTTAACCACCTATAGAATGAGCCGCTGAGGGTTCGGGGCGGTAGTTGTAGGTGTTGCGGAGACGTTCGAAGTCGGNGGGGTTGGNGCGGAGGTTGGCGGTGTCGGTCAGGGGATTATAGGAGGAGAGGATTGCGGNGCGGGTGATGGCTTCCTCGGGTACGTCGGGGGCTNATTCTGACATTTTCGGGGCGGGCCAGCCAAAGTGAGTGGCAACTGCTTCGGCTGCCATGCGTGTGGCTCGGATTTTTCCTTCGCGGGAATANCCGGCAATGTGNGGNGTGGCAATNTCGGCCAACTGAAGCAGCTGATCNGAAATGGCGGGTTCCCCTTCCCAACAATCAACCACTGAATGACTGACGCGGCCTGAGCGAATGGCNTCGATCCATGCTTCGGTGTCGGCCACGGGTCCGCGGGCGGCGTTGATTACGATGGGCCGACGTCGGAGTGAGCGGAAGAAGCGGGCTGATGCGAGATGGAATGTNGGATGGGAGCCGTCGCGGGTGAGTGGCGTGTGGAATGTGATGATGTCGGCTTCGCGGGCTATNTCGTCNAGCCCAACAAAGCCNTCGCTACCTTCTTTTTCGGCGCGGGGTGGGTCGCAAAGCAACACACGGAAGCCGAGNTTACGGGCCCACGCTTCAACGATGCGGCCAATGTTTCCCACACCGACTATTCCGAGCGTCAACTGCGACGGGTCGACATCGGCAGGCAAGAGGGTGAACACCGATGAGAGCACATACTGAGCCACACCGGGAGCATTGCAGCCGGGGGCGTTGCGCACTTCGATGGAGCGGGAGGCACAATAGTCGCGGTCAACATGGTCAAGGCCAATGGTGGCCGAGGCNATGATCCGGCAGGGAGAATCGGCAAGCAGANCGGCATCGCAGCGGGTGCGGGTGCGGGTGATCAGCGCATCAGCCGTGGCCATGGCTTCGGGAGTGATTTGNTCGGGCGGGAGATAGCGCACACAGGCCAGCGGTTCAAAGAGGCCGCGGATGAAGGGNATATTGCTTTCGATTATGATATTTGCAGGACGAGATTCCATAGGAACACGGCGATTAGGGCGAGGAAGAGCATCAACACGAGGATGTAGGCGCGTCGACTNCGGTCGAGCTCGAAATAGAGCGCAATCTGGAGGGCTCCGAGGGCTGCCATGAGCGGCATATAGTCAATGGCGTTGCCGAAGTCGAACATGGCAAACAACACGGTCCAGAGCGTGAGCGCNGACAACACGCCATTGAATGCGCGGGAGCGGGCATTGAAGCGATAGACCCTGATGACATTGAATGTCATGGCCAGCAGCGAACCGACAGCGAGCAGCCCCATGGCAGCAAGCTGGGGCGCGGAAATCAGGCTCCATGACTGGGGAGAAATCCAGAGCACATCGGGNGCGGCAAGGTCGGCCGGGGCTATGATGCCGAAGCCGAAGAGAATCCAGAGCGGNGTGACAACGCCTATGAGTGCNGCAAGAATGGAGCGGGTGGTGAAACATCGCATCTGGGCTGCCACGACGAACATGACGGGAATGAAATAGGCGTAGGCATACGACAGGCAGCCTCCGGCACTGAGCATCGNAAAGACCAGAAACACACGGCGTGTAGAGCCGGGACGCATGTAGACGGTGTACATAATCATCATCGAGAGCATNACCACCAGGCAGAGCAGCAGCGGATTCATGGCCAGACCGGGCCCCTGGGGCACNGCGCAGACCGCTAACGCAAAGAGGCCGACAAAGAGNTTGGAGGTGGAGCGCACGATGCCGAATGTGCGGTTGGTCAGCAGCATGATGCCGATAACGAAGAGAATCATCACCGNCGCCAGNCCCATGGCCACGANTTGCGAGCCGGCAACCATGGCGGGAGCATTGCGGAGCAATGCCGACGAGGCGCTGTCGGGGGGGAGNATGGTGGTGCCGGTCAGCAGCNTGGCAAGCGCCACAACGCATGCCATGAAGGCACACGTTGCGGAGCTCAGGAATGCAATGAGTTTCTGTTCAGCGTGTTTCACTTTCAGAAAACCTTATCTAAGAGTGTGTTTACTTTTAAACCAAATTAATAAATGAAGAGTGTGTATTATAATTTATAGTTGAGAAGGTCGCGGCCGATGTCGCGGCGGAAATATTTGCCGTCGAAGTCGATTTTNTCGACTGTGGCAAAGCTCTTTGCAAGAGCATCGGCCACGGTGTCGCCGAGGGAGCTTGCAGCAATGACACGACCGCCGGAGGTCAACACCCGGCCATCGGCATCCTTCTTGGTGCCGGCATGGAAGAGGATGCTGTCNACTTCAGCGTCGAGGCCTTTGATTTCCTTGCCTTTCTCGTAGCTNCCNGGATAGCCACCGCTGACCATCATCACTGTGACGGCGGCCTTGGGGCTATGGGGCAACTGCAGGTCGCCNAGATTGCCGGCAGCNGCAGCGCGCATCAGCTCAACGAGGTCGGCATCGACGCGAAGCATCACGGCTTCGGTTTCGGGGTCGCCCATGCGCACGTTGTATTCAATCACCATCGGCTCGCCGCCNACGTTGATCAGGCCGAGGAAGATAAAACCGCGATAGGTGATGCCGTCGGCAATGAGNCCNTTGACNGTGGGTTCAATGATGCGTTCGGTGACCTTNTGCATGAACTNTTCGTCGGCAAAAACCACGGGGCTCACGGCACCCATGCCACCGGTGTTGAGNCCGGTGTCGCCCTCGCCGATGCGTTTGTAGTCCTTAGCCACGGGGAGCACGCGATAGCCGCCGTTGCCGTCGGTCAGCACAAACACCGAACATTCGATGCCGCTGAGAAATTCTTCGACAACAACCGTGGCCGAAGATTTGCCGAACATGCCGGCGAGCATCTCGCGCAGCGAGGCCTTGGCTTCTTCGAGATTATCGATGATGAGCACACCNTTGCCGGCAGCGAGGCCGTCGGCTTTCANCACATANGGGGGCTGAAGTTCTTCNAGGAAGCGGCAGCCTTCTTCGGCAGTCTCGGCAGTGAAAGAACGATAGCGCGCGGTCGGAATCGAGTGGCGCATCATGAACTGCTTGGCGAANTCTTTTGAGCCTTCGAGCTGTGCGCCGGCCTTCGACGGGCCAACCACAAGGAGCTGAGGCATCTGCTCGGCAAAATAATCGAAGATGCCGGCAACGAGCGGATCTTCATTGCCAACCACAATCATGTCGATATCGTTGGCTTTGACAAACTCTTCGATTGCGGGAAAATCGAGGGGCGAGAGCGAGGGCACGTTTGTGCCGTAAGCGTCAGTGCCGCCATTGCCGGGGGCAATGAAAAGTTTGTCGAGGAGCGGACTTTGGTGCATTTTCCAGGCGAGGGCTGATTCACGGCCGCCTGAGCCGAGCAGGAGTACTTTCATTGAAGATTTCGTTTATATGATAACNGGNGGATTGATTTCTTAGAGTTTCTTTTTGATTTCGGCAGTCTGGGCTTCGTAGCCGGGCTTTTCGAGCAGGGCAAACATATTTTTCTTNTAAGCCTCGACGCCGGGCTGGTTGAAGGGATTGACACCGAGCATATAGCCTGAGATGCCGCACGCCTTTTCAAAGAAGTAGATGAGCTGGCCGAGATAGACTTCGCGCAGGGCGGGGAGAGTGATGCGGAGGTTGGGGACACCGCCGTCGACATGNGCTATGCGAGTGCCGAGTTCGGCCATTTTGTTCACCTGGTCAACGCGCTTGCCGGCAATGTAGTTAAGGCCGTCGAGATTGTCGTTGTCGGTGGGGATGATGGTTTCATGTTCGGGAGCCTCAACCGAGAGAACGGTTTCAAAGATGGTGCGCTCGCCTTCCTGAATCCACTGGCCCATGGAGTGNAGGTCGGTGGAATTGTCGACTGCGGCGGGGAANATGCCTTTGCCATCCTTGCCCTCGCTTTCGCCGTAGAGCTGCTTCCACCATTCGCCGAAGTAGTGGAGCTTGGGATTATAGTTGACGAGGATTTCTATTTTCTTGCCGGCGCGATAGAGCGCATTGCGGGTTGCGGCATAGAGGAGTGCGGGATTTGAATCNTAGTCGGCCGAGCGGGTGATCTGTTCNATCTGAATGGCGCCGTCGATTAAAGCGCGGATATCGAAACCGGCAACGGCGATGGGGAGCAGACCGACGGGGGTGAGCACCGAGAAACGNCCGCCAACGTTGTCGTCNATCACGAAGGTCTTATAGCCCTCTTCGGTGGCGAGCTGACGGAGCGCGCCGCGATGCTCGTCGGTGATGGCGATGATGCGTTTGGCTGCTTTTTCCTTGCCCTGCTGACGTTCGAGCATTTCGCGGAGCAGACGGAAGGCGATGGCGGGCTCGGTTGTGGTGCCCGATTTGGAGATGACGATGATGCCGAAGCGCTTGCCGTCGAGATGGCGCATGAGTTCAAAGAGATAGTCTTCGCCGATGTTCTGTCCGGCGAAAAGCACTTTGGGGGCGCCGGTGGAGGGNCGATAGGCGGCAAAACTGTCGCTGAGAGCTTCGATCACGGCTTTCGCGCCNAGGTAGGATCCGCCGATGCCGATGCAGACCACGGCTTCACATTCGTTGCGCAGCTGAGCGGCTGTGGCATTGATGTCGTCGATGAGTTCTGAACTGAGTGAGGAGGGATAGTTGACCCAGCCGAGGAAGTCGTTTCCGGCGCCGGTGGCGTTGTCGACAGTTGANAGAGCTGCTGATGCTTCGGGGAGGAGAGCGTCAACGGTGGAGCGNGAGGCCTGAGCGGCTGCGTGGTCAATGTTGATTTTCAGAGTTTCCATATCTACTTGAGGAGTTTGGTTACAGGTTGATGTTTTATATTATATAAATGTGTCGGCCATGGGGGTGAATGCCTTCGACGGACGGAGCATTCGATAGAGAATGTCGTACATGGCATTGAGAATCGGCATTGTCACTCCATAGCGCTGGTTGATTTCATGGATGCACTTGGTGCCATAGTAGCCTTCGGCAATCTGCTCCATTTCCATCTTGGCGCGGTTGACGGGCAGTCCGCGGCCAATCATGGAACCGAAATTGTGGTTGCGCGAGAAGCGCGAGTAGGAGGTCACCAGAAGGTCGCCGAGATAGACCGAATCACAAATCTGACGGGGTCGGGGGCTGACGGTGTCGATGAAGCGCTCCATCTCGCGAATGGCGTTGCTGACGAGCATGGCCTGAAAGTTGTCGCCCATCTTCATGCCGTGGACAATGCCGGAGGCGATGGAGTAGACATTTTTCAGCACGGCGGCATATTCGATGCCGGTGACATCGGATGAGGTGATGGTCTTCATCGCCTTGCCGTCGAGCACTCGGGCAAACTGCTCGGCGTGGAAAATGTCGTTGCAGCCGATGGTCAGATAGCTCTGATGGCCGAGGGCCACTTCTTCGGCATGGCATGGGCCTCCGATGACCATCATGCGGTCGGGCGACACGCCGTAGTGTTCCTGCATGTAGTCGCTGATGATCTGATTTTCGTCGGGCACGATGCCCTTCACGGCAGAAACGACATACTTGCCGCTGATGTCGGTGGTCAGTTTTTCGAGATGACTTTTGAAATAAGGCGAGGGCATTACGAGCAGCAGCGTGTCGGCCAGGGAGCAGACATAGTTGATGTCGCTCGAAAACTCGATGCGCTGAATGTCGAATTCAACATCGCTCAGATAGGCCGGATTGTGACGCAGGCGCTTGAAATCTTCAATGCGGTCGTCGCGGCGCATATACCATAATATAGATTCGCAGTTGTTGAGCAGGAGCTTGGCCAATGCTGTGGCCCAGCTTCCGCCACCCATAACGGCGATTTTTCCCGGACAATTCATAGTGCTATAATAACGTGTCGAGGTGGAGGAGAGTTTAATGGTTAGAGGTCTGTGAAGGGAGATTTTAGAGTTTTTAGCAGGCCGAAGCCTGAAAAAAGGAATATCGGAGCCTCCCCGCGAATGAGCCGGGGAGGTCTCCGATATTGATTTTATTCTGCCGCGCCGCCGGCAGCCGCAGCTGCTTCAATCCAGGCTTTCACCTGATCGACGGCGGGATTGGTCAGTTCGAGTTTGAATTTCTTGTTGAGGCCGCAGAGGTCTTGCTGGAGTTTGCCGGCGGAGGGAGCTTCGGCGAGCTGGGCCACTGTGAGCAGGCCGAGCTTATGGAGCGGAGCCACCCATTCTTCGGCCACACCTACGGCACCGAATTCCTTGACGCCGTCGCGCTTCTGCACCTTTTCGGGTCGCATCTGCGGGAAGAAGAGCACTTCCTGAATGGTGGTCTGGCCGGTCATCAGCATGACGAGGCGGTCGATGCCCATGCCCATGCCCGATGTGGGGGGCATGCCATATTCGAGCGAGCGCACGAAGTCGTGGTCGATAATCATGGCTTCATCGTCGCCCTTGTCGGCGAGTTTCATCTGCTCAACGAAGCGTTCATACTGGTCGATCGGGTCATTGAGCTCGGAGTAGGCGTTGGCAAGTTCCTTGCCGTTGACCATGAGCTCGAAGCGTTCGGTCAGTTCGGGATTGTCGCGGTGACGCTTTGTCAGGGGCGACATCTCGATGGGGTAGTCGATGATGAATGTGGGCTGAATGTAGGAGCCTTCGCACTTTTCGCCGAAGATTTCGTCGATGAGCTTGCCTTTGCCCATGGTTTCATCGACCTCGATGCCGAGCGATCGGGCGGCTTCGCGGAGCTGTTCCTCGGTCATGCCGGTGATGTCGATGCCGGTGTGTTCTTTGATGGCGTCGGTCATGGTCACGCGGCGATAGGGAGCCTTGAAGTCGATGACATTGTCGCCCACCTGCACTTTGGTAGTGCCGTTGACATCGAGGCAGATGCGTTCGATGAGCTGCTCGGTGAACTCCATCATCCAGTTATAGTCTTTGTAGGCCACATAGATTTCCATGCAGGTAAACTCGGGGTTGTGGGTGCGGTCCATGCCTTCGTTGCGGAAGTTTTTGCCGATTTCATAGACACCCTCGAAACCGCCCACGATGAGTCGCTTGAGGTAGAGCTCGGTGGCGATGCGCATGTAGAGGTCGATGTTGAGCGAATTGTGGTGGGTGATAAACGGACGTGCGCTGGCACCACCTGCAATCGACTGAAGGATGGGGGTTTCCACCTCCATGTAGTCATGCTCGTTGAAGAAGTTGCGCATCGANGCGAGCACCTTTGAACGTTTCACGAACACATCNTTCACNCCTTCGTTGACAATGAGGTCGATGTAGCGGCGNCGNTAGCGGAGCTCGGGATCGTCGAAAGCATCGTAGGTCACACCATCTTTCACCTTAACGATGGGGAGCGGACGGAGCGACTTGCTGAGCACGGTGAGTTCTTCGGCATGGACAGTGATTTCGCCCATCTGGGTGCGGAAAACGTAGCCCTTGATGCCGACAAAGTCGCCGATATCGAGCAGCTTTTTCATCACCACATTGTATTGGTCCTTATCTTCACCCGGACAGAGGTCGTCGCGCGANACATAGACCTGGATGCGGCCTTCGGAGTCCTGGATTTCGAGGAACGATGCTTTGCCCATGATGCGGCGGCTCATGATTCGGCCGGCGATTGACACTTCGCGGCGGGGAGCATCGTCGGAGAAATTTGCTTTGATTTCCGCAGTGTGACCCGTAACGGGGTATTCAGCAGCGGGATATGGGTCAATACCACGGCGACGCANCTCATCAAGAGAGCCGCGGCGCACGATTTCCTGTTCACTCAGTTCGAGTATGTTTGTAGCCATTTTTGATTGTCGGTTTTGTTAGATGATGCAAAGATACGAATTTTTCTTTACATATTTAATAAATACGCGCGTATAAGCGCACGGCAAACCGACGATCGGCCGAATCAATAGAGCTTCGAGAGGGCTTCGTAGTAGGCTTCGGGNGAAAANTCCTCAAGAGCTTTGCGCTGAATCGCGGCGCGGTCAAACGGCTTCNCCCACGCCTCGTTGATGGCNGCCATGAGCGAATCGACNCTGCCCGACGTGAAGGTCACGCCACGGTCGGGAGTAACCAGCTCGGGGATGCCGCCGATTTNCGCGCCCACCACGGGGGTGCCGGCACAGAAAGACTCAATGACTCCGAGGGGATTGTTTTCATANCATTCCGAGGGCATCACTGAAAATCGGGNCGAGGTCAGCAGGTCATGCACAGCCGNGGCATCAACACGCCCGAGAAATTCAATATTTTTGCAATCGGCATAACGCTGACGGAGCTCATCGGCAAGTGGACCATCGCCGGTCACTTTCAGCTTGTAGGGCAAGCGCGAGGCAGCCTCNATCAATGTCGCCACACCCTTTTCGGCCGACAGACGCCCAATGTAGCAATAGTAATCTCCGGGCGCTGAGGCAGCCGGCGTAGAAGCNTATGTGTCAATCATTTCCGGCGCCACGAAGTTGCANAGCCGATGCAGGCGNGACTCATCGAAGCCACCCTGCTTCATTTTCGAAGCCATGAAACCGCTGGGGCAGATGAANGCATCNGTGTCGCGTTGCAGACGNCCGCGATTCCAGCGCCAGGCTTCGAGCAGNGCCACACCGCTGGCAGCCATCGAACCCTTCATGCAGCGGGTTTTCAGCACATTAATCTTTGAATCAAAGCAAAGCTCGCAGGGCTTTCCNTTGCGCAGGCAAGAATAGGCCGGNCAGAGCAGNTTGTAGTCATGGAGCGTCCAGACCACACGCGCCCCGGCCTTGCGGGCCATCGAAGCNACCACGGGCGANAGATAGCTGTGGATATTATTGAGATGAACCACGTCGGGGCGGAAATCGGCAAGCATCCGGGCGAATGCCGAGCGCACATCACCCATGCCGAGCGTGCGTCGCACAGCATCAATCTTGCCTCGAACACCGCCGGAAAAATCTACCTGCGAGGGCCAGTATTCCGCCCAGCGCGAATCTTCATTTTCAGGATATTGCATAGCAAACACAGCCACCTCGTGACCCTGCTGCAGAAGCAGGCGTTCGAGATTCATGGCATAGATACAATCGCCGCCTCGACGATAATAAAACTTCGTTACGATGAGTATTCTTTTCTTCATTAACCGCAAAATTAACGCTTTTTGCCGATGTCGCCAAATAATTAACGCTCCGTCCTCAAAAAAAATCTCCGCAAAACAATTGTGGATTAGAAAATTATAGCTATCTTTGCATATACTCAAACCCACGGATTGACATTATGAATCTTATAGAAATCAATCTCCAACGCATCATTGAGCTGTGTCGTCACTACAAAGTTAAGACACTTGAAGTGTTCGGTTCGATTCTGACCGACCGTTTTTCGGCCGTCAGCGATGTGGATTTCCTCGTTGATTTTCAACCGGAAATCACGCACCACACCTATGCCGACAACTTCTTCGGACTATACCATGCTCTTCGCGATCTTCTTGGCAGAGAGATAGACCTCGTCGATGCACAATCCGTAAAAAATCCATATTTCAAAATGGAACTTGACGAAACCAAACAACTGATTTATGGATAGACACATATTGAAATATTTGGGAGACATCCTCATGTCCATCAATGAAATTGAATCATTCATGGCAGACAGACCCAAAACATATGAAACCTTCTGCAACGATACTCTTTTCCGTCGAGGGGTCGAACGAAATATAGAGATTATGGGAGAGGCAATGAATAAGATTCTAAAAGTCCAACCCGACATACCCATAACATCAGCCAGAAAGGTTGTCGACACACGCAATTTCGTGATTCACGCCTATGATTCCCTTCGTCCTGACATTCTTTGGAGCATAGTCATCAATAGCATGCCGTTGCTCAAACAGGAAGTTGAAGCGTTACTAAACACAAATTAAATTTTCCTCATCCATTTTATATTCGATTTTGATATCATTTGACCTCAGCGAAAAAAACGATACAAAAATCATTGTGGATTAGAAAATTATAGCTATCTTTGCAGCGCAATAGGAGGGTGGCTGCGAATGCAGTCGCGTCTAACCTGTTGATTTACAATTAACCTTATTTATTAACTTTATTAAATGACTGAAGAATTAAAAAATTCGCCCATCGAAGATTTCGACTGGGAAGCCTATGAGAATGGAGATGCTCAGGGCGAAAAGACTCGTGAAGAGCTCACCAAGACTTACGACGAGTCACTCAACACCGTTAAAGACAAAGAAGTAATCGAAGGTACCATCATCGCACTCAACAAGCGCGAAGCAGTGGTTAACATCGGCTACAAGAGCGACGGTATCATCCCCATGAATGAATTCCGCTACAACCCCGACCTCAAAGTTGGCGACACTGTAGAGGTGTTCATTGAAAACCAGGAAGATAAGAAAGGTCAGCTTATCCTCTCTCACCGCAAAGCCCGCGCAGCCCGCTCTTGGGAACGCATCAACGAGGCTTTGGACAAAGACGAAATCATCAAGGGCTACATCAAATGTCGCACCAAAGGCGGCATGATCGTGGACGTGTTTGGCATCGAAGCCTTCCTTCCCGGTTCACAGATCGACGTACGCCCCATCCGCGACTACGATGCATACGTTGGCAAGACCATGGAATTCAAAGTTGTTAAAATCAACCAGGAATTCAAGAACGTCGTTGTGTCGCATAAAGCCCTCATCGAAGCCGAACTCGAACAGCAGAAGCGCGAAATCATCGCCAAGCTCGAAAAGGGTCAGGTGCTCGAAGGCACTGTCAAGAACATCACCAGCTACGGTGTGTTCATCGACCTCGGCGGCGTGGANGGTCTTATCCACATCACCGACCTCTCTTGGGGCCGCGTAAGCCACCCGCAGGAAATCCTCGAACTCGACCAGAAACTCAACGTGGTTATCCTCGACTTCGACGACGAAAAGAAACGTATCGCCCTCGGTCTCAAGCAGCTCATGCCCCATCCNTGGGATGCCCTCAACCCCGACCTCAAGGTTGGCGACAAGGTTAAAGGCCGCGTAGTCGTTATGGCTGACTACGGCGCATTCATCGAAATCGCCCCCGGTGTTGAAGGTCTNATCCACGTCAGCGAAATGTCTTGGAGCCAGCACCTCCGCTCAGCTCAGGACTTCATGAAGGTTGGCGACGAAATCGAAGCAGTGATCCTCACTCTCGACCGCGAAGACCGCAAGATGAGCCTNGGCATCAAGCAGCTCAAAAACGATCCCTGGGAAAACATCGAAACCAAATATCCCGTTGGTTCAAAACACACTGCCAAAGTTCGCAACTTCACTAACTTCGGCGTGTTCGTTGAAATCGAAGAAGGCGTTGACGGTCTCATCCACATCTCCGACCTCTCTTGGACCAAGAAGATCAAACACCCCAGCGAATTCACTCAGATCGGTGCCGACATCGACGTTCAGGTTCTCGAAATCGACAAAGAAAACCGTCGTCTCTCTCTCGGCCACAAGCAGCTCGAAGAAAACCCCTGGGACGTATTTGAAACCATCTTCACCAACGGTTCTGTTCACGAAGGCACCATCGTTGAAATGGTAGAAAAAGGCGCAGTTATCGCTCTNCCCTACGGCGTTGAAGGCTTCGCTACTCCCAAACACCTCGTTAAGGAAGACGGCACTCAGGCCAAGGTTGACGAAAAACTCAACTTCAAGGTTATCGAATTCAACAAAGACAGCAAGCGCATCATCCTTTCTCACAGCCGCATCTTNGAAGATGAAGCTAAGGCAGAACGCAACGAAGCCCGCAAAGCTAAACGTGCNGCNACCACAGCTAAACGTGCTGAAGAAACTCCGATGCTGAACCAGCCCATCGAAAAGACCACCCTCGGTGATCTCGAAGCTCTTGCAGCTCTCAAAGAAAAACTCGCCGGCGACAAGTAATTGACCCGCGAACAACCCGCATAGAAAGCGGCGCACCATCATCCGGTGCGCCGCTTCNTTTTTTATCTTNTATCGNGTGTGTGACCCTACGATGTGCATAAAAACCTGTTGGGCAACGACACTCTAATTCTTATTGGTGACAGTCAGGAGGGTGTTAGGTCCGAGAGTGGAGGTGGAAAGAGTGCCCGAGGGAATGGGGAGATGTGCGCGTCCGGAGGAGCCGAGGATGAGGGGAGAGATTTCGATGCGGGCGCAGTCCCAAAGACCTGAATCGANGAAGGATTGGATGACAGTAGCACCNCCTTCCACCATCACAGAGGTGATGCCACGNGAAAAGAGCTCNTCGAGCATCGCCGGGATTGAGGATGCGGTCTCGCCGCGCAAAAANATGGTTTCCGGATTTTGACCGAGCATGAAGTTCCGATCGATGCGGCATCGACGGTCAAGAACAATTGGTCGCGGCGAATGGCCCGGCATCAGTCGAACCGTGAGCGAAGGATTGTCGCGAACCACAGTCTCGCTGCCAACCAATATCGCATCAAATTCCGAACGAAGGCGGTGCATCATGGCCAGCGACAATGGTGTGGAAAATCGAGGAGCCGGATCAGCGGAAGTGCGGTCGCAGTCAAGAAATCCGTCGGCCGAGCAAGCCCATTTAAGCATCACATAAGGGCGGCGCAGAGTGTGAGCGGTCATAAACTTGACATTCAGCGCCCTACATTCATCTTCAAGCACTCCGGTGACNACCTCGACTCCGGCATCGCGCAGTCGCTTCACACCACGTCCCGACACCTTCTCGTTAGGGTCGAGAGAGCCGACCACGACGCGAGGTATTCCCATGCGCACGATCATGTCGGCACACGGGGGTGTTTTGCCATAATGAGAGCAGGGCTCAAGTGTGACATACATCGTTGACCGNCGGAGCAACTCTTTGTCGGCAACAGAGTTGACGGCATTGACTTCGGCATGCGGACCACCGCAACGGCGATGCCACCCCTCCCCTATTATTTTGCCATCGAGCGTGATGACCGAACCGACCATAGGGTTGGGCGACGTGAAGCCGCGACCATTGGCGGCAAGTTGCAGGGCTCGCCGCATAAAGAGTTCATCTACTTCCAATTGCCATCAGCTTTAATCAGTTCAACAAGATGTTCCACGGCCTCATGAGCCGGAATATTTTTCTCAACGCACTCTTTGCCGCGATAGAGACTGATGCGTCCGGCTCCNGCACCGACATAGCCATAGTCGGCATCGGCCATCTCGCCGGGGCCGTTGACAATACATCCCATCACCCCGATTTTCAATCCTTTAAGATGCGATGTTGCGCGTTTGACATCGGCCAGGGTCGACTGAAGATCAAAGAGTGTGCGGCCGCATCCGGGGCATGAGATAAATTCTGTGTGCGAGAAGCGGAGCCGGCACGATTGCAGAATGGCGAATGCCACGCGGGCTGCCCGTGCAGGTGTCAGGGCATTGCCTTCGATCAACAGACCGTCGCCAAATCCGGCCATCATCACCGCGCCGCAATGGATAGCAGCTCGAAGCGTAGCCTCATCGGCCGACATATCATCGTAGCTCACCGCCAAAACAACGGGATTGGTCACCCCGGCGCGCACGAGTGCATGAAAAGCGGCACGCATCTCAGCCACAGGGTTGGCCGAATCAGAGCTGAGCAAAATCACATCTTCGGGCGCAAAATCAGGCTTTGAGTCAAGCAGCTGAGAAGCCTTGATGCGACGGAATTTCACCTGCGGCGAATCAAGGAAAAGGTCGGGTCGACAATCGTCATCATATTCAGCCGCGCTGTCCGCGCCAATCACGGCCGGCATACTGTCGGAACCGAGGGCGGCAATGGGCGCCGACATCCGCCGCCGGGGAGCCACAGGGTCATAACCCTCCGACAGTTCAGCATCCAATGGAGTAGCCTTTTCAAACTCGCCGACAATGTCGACAATGGCCCGCGCAACGGGAATTTCACATTCGGGAGGCTCGCTGAGCGACACACGGATGGTGTCGCCAATGCCCTCGGCAAGCAGAGTGCCGATGCCCACGGCCGATTTGATGCGGCCATCTTCGCCGTCGCCCGCCTCGGTCACGCCGAGATGAAGCGGAAAGTGCATATCCTCCGCATCCATCGCAGCCACGAGCCGGCGCATGGTTTCCACCATCACACCGACATTGGAAGCCTTAATCGAGATGACAACATCGCGGAATCCGTGACGCACGCAGACCCGAAGAAACTCCATGGCGCTCTCCACCATTCCGGCCGGAGTGTCGCCATAGCGGCTCATAATGCGGTCGGACAGCGACCCGTGGTTCACCCCGATGCGAATCGCCGTGGAGTTTTCGCGACAAAGGTCGAGAAACGGCACGAGGGCATCCTCGATGCGCTGCAACTCGGCGGCATACTCCTCATCGGTGAATTCGATTTTCTTGAACGTGCGACCCGGGTCAACGAAATTGCCCGGATTGATGCGCACCTTTTCGACATGGCGGGCAGCCTCGAATGCAGCGCGCGGATTGAAATGAATGTCGGCCACGAGCGGTGTGGTCAGCCCTTCGGCGCGCAGGCGTTGACGAATCTCGCCCAAGTTGGCAGCCTCGCGCACGCCCTGAGCCGTGAAGCGCAACAGCTCGGCGCCGGCATCGATGATGCGGCGCGCCTGGTCTACGCTACCCTCAGTGTCCATGGTTGAGGTCGATGCCATCGACTGCACACGCACCGGGTTCTGGCCGCCAATCGCAACGCCGGCCACCGCAACGGGCCATGAGTCGCGGCGGCGATAAGTGAATGAAGTCATCCGAAATGGAAGCGTTTAGTTGGTTTTGAAATTGTATTTCACATCTTTAAGTTCAGCGTTGACCTTCACAATCTTTTCTTCGAGTTTCGAACGATAGAGGTCGTAGCGCGCCTTGACATCGCCATCGGAGAGGGCCACTATCTGAGTGGCGAGAACGCCGGCATTCATACCACCGTCGATCCCCACCGTGGCCACGGCTATGCCCGGAGGCATCTGAACGATTGAAAACAGTGCATCGCGACCTTCGAGCGTGGCACTGATGGGCACACCGATCACAGGCACCGGAGTCAGCGCGGCAATCACCCCGGGGAGGGCGGCAGCCATGCCTGCACCGGCAATAATCACCTTGATTCCGCGGCCCTCGGCTTCGCGGGCAAACGCCTCAACCTGAGCCGGAGTGCGATGGGCGGAGAGAGCGTTCATTTCAAACGGAATCTCCATCGAGTCCAAAAACTTGGCCGCCTTCTCCATGATCTTGAGGTCGGAGAGCGAACCCATTATTATACTTACGAGTGGTTTCATCTGTAGATATTTTAAAAGAAGATTATCAATGAATCAAAAACATTGCCGTGATCACGAGCACGAAGCCGTTGAGCCACCCGGCGTAGACCTGTCCGGGAGTGTGAACACCAAGAATCAGGCGCGAAGTCATCACCAATCCGGCAGCCAGCAGCGTCAGGCAGAGCAGCCAGAGGCCTCCCGGCAACATCAGCGAGCAGACGAGCCCGACGGCCGACAGTCCGCCCACGGCCGTGGCATGCGCGCTGATTTTCCACCGGCGGCTCACGATGGCAGCCACGGCGAGNGCGGCCACTCCCCCAATCATAAACGCAAGCATCCAGAGCGGGAGATTGACCTTATAGAGATAGACCACCGCCACCACATAGAGCAGAAAGGCCGCCAGAAAAGGCACCAGTCGCTCGCGGCGGTCGGTGAGGTCGAGATTTTTCACATAGTTGAGTTTCACCATGCTGCGAATAATCACATAGGGCAGCAAGCCGGTCAGAATAAAGACCACCGACATGATGACAGCCACCGTCACCGCAGGCAACACGAATTGCCGGCTGAGAACAGCCATCAGTATCGCCAGCCCATAGGTCGGAATTAGCAGCGGCGAAAATATCACCGAAATGACGGAAGCCGATTTATTGAGAATATTCATTTGCATATTCAGTTGATTAGTCAGACTTTGCGGCGAAGACGGCCAACGGGTATTCCCAGACGCTCGCGATATTTTGCAACCGTGCGCCGGGCAATGACGATGCCCTCCTCCGTGAGCTGTCGGGTAATCGCCTCATCCGAAAGCGGATGGCTTTTATCTTCACTCTCAATGATTTCGCGCAGACGCTGAATGACGGTTTCGGCTGTAGAATCGTCGCCGCCGGGGCGATGTTCATTAAACAGCGATTTCAGTGAAAACACCCCCTGGGGTGTGGCCACATACTTGCCCGTGGTCACTCGTGAAATGACCGAAAGGTCATCGCCCGTCACAGCGGCTATATCTTTAAGCACCATCGGACGCAGCCGGGTGCGGTCGCCTGTCATGAAAAAATCGCGNTGCCACTGCATGATTGCCGACATCACTCGGAAAAGCGTTTCGCGCCGCATCTCAAGCACTTTCATAAACGTGCGCGCCTCGTCGCGCTTCTGGCGGATGAACAGGTTGGCATCTTCGCCCCCAGGCTGACGGCGCGACACCGGCGCATCGGAAGCAAACGACTGCTCGATCTGCAGGTGAGGAATCCGGCCCGGCATGGTCAGCACCAGGCGGTCGCCCTCAGGCTCCACATAGAAGTCGGGCGAGATGTGGCGTGTGCGGTCATCGTCGTCGCCTGAAATCAGCGCGCCGGGCTTAGGGTTGAGAGTGCGAATCAGGTCCACCCCCTCCTTCAGCCGGTCGCGGTCGACCCCCATCAGCGAAGCAATGCGGTCGAAGTGCATCAGCGAAAACAGATCGAAATAGTCGCGCACAATCTCCGTGGCCGTTTCGGCGACAGGGGTGGAAGGGAGGCGTCGCAACTGCAGGAGCAGGCTGTCGCGCAGGTCAATGGCGCCGACACCGGCAGGGTCGAGCGACCGCACCTTGTCGAGCACCTCCTTCATCTCCTGCTGACTGACATCCAGCCCCTCGCTGATGGCCAGGTCGTCGACCATCGCGCCCGGAGTCTGCTCCAGATAGCCATTTGAGTCGATATTGCCGATGATGAAACGTGCAATCTCCATCTGCCTGTCGGTCAGCGAAGAATCTTCGGCAAGTTGCGAAAGCAGATAGTCATATAGCGACTGTCCGGATGTCGTGGCCACAGGTTCATAGTGGCGGTCGTCGGCCGAATGATTATTGATGCCGAGCCGATACGACGGAATTTCATCTTCCGACCCATAGTCGGCAAGCTGAAGCTGATCGGCAGTCTCGCCAAACTCCTTCTGCTCATCCGATGCCTCATCGGCTGCCGGTTCGGCAATTTCCAGAGCCGGATTGTCATCGAGCATCCTCATCACCTCATCCTCCACCTCGGCCCCGTTCATTTCGAGCATGCGCACAAGCTGCAGCTGCATAGGCGCGAGCGTCTGCTGCTGGCGCAGGGCGGTGGATAGTGAAAGGCGAGAATCGGTCATCGGTGATTATCCTTTTATTTCACAATCAGATAAGCGACATAAGCAATATAGGCCGCCGTCATCACAGCGCCCTCAGGGCGGGTGATGGTGCGCGTCTTGAACTTCCAGCCAAAGAGCCAGAAGAGGAGCGACGCTCCGACCAGAGTCAGCAAATCGACATTGCCTATCGACCCGAGCGGCAGCGGAGTGATTGTGGCCGACACGCCGAGCACGAAGAAGATGTTGAAGATATTGCTGCCGATCACGTTGCCTATGGCTATGCCGGGGCTACCCTTGAGGGCGGCGGTGATTGATGTTGCAAGTTCGGGTAGTGAGGTGCCGCAGGCCACGATGGTCAGACCGATCACGGCTTCGCTGACGCCAAACATGCGCGCCAGGTCAGAGGCCCCCTCAACGAAACCCTCGCCACCGATAATCAGTCCCGCCAGCCCGATGACGATAAAGGTCACGGAGCGCCATGTCGACATCGGTTTTCGCGAAGCCACCTCCTGAGCCTGAGGCTGCTGCGAGGGNTCGGGGTCGACCTTCGCCTGCGCGAAGGTGTAGCGCATGAATATGGCGAAGAAAAGCAGCAACACGATGCCGTCGACACGCGACAACACTGCCTGCGGGTCGGCGCCGAGAAGCGGNCCGTTGCCCATCGCCAGAATCACGAGCGAGGAGAGCACCAGGAGCGGAATCTCATTGGTCATTATCGACCGCGACACCGGCATAGGGCGTACCATCGCCGTGATGCCGATGATTACCAGCAGATTGAATGTTGAGCTACCGACAGCATTGCCCACAGCCAGTTCGGAACTTCCTCCGATTGCCGACACAAGACTGATCACCAGCTCGGGAGCCGATGTGCCGAAAGCAACAACCGTCAGTCCAACAATAAGATCCGACACGCCCATGCGGCGCGCCACGGCTGAAGCACCGTCAGTCAGCCAGTTGGCGCCAAATAGTATCAGCGCCAGACCGCCTATAAGATAAAGTAAGCTCAGAAACATTTCAGTTCAGATTATTTGATTTGCAAATATAGCGATTTTCCCGCAACCGACCGCCGCTTCCTGAAGGTATTTCCACAGCTGACGCCTCTAAATNCAAACACACTCATACAAACCGTCGCAAACTCATCTTAGCGGAGAGGGGCGCACCTCCGGCGCGCCAGTATGGGGTAGTTAGAGTGCTGTTTCAATGCTGTTTACATAAGCCGTAATCAAACCATATATGGCTCCCCTCTCTTTGTAGGGACGCACCCTGGTGCGTCCGCAACATGCTGATTATCAATTCTGACGCACCAGAGTGCCTCTACGCCTGGGGTTGGGAATGACCGGCACACCTCCGGCGCGNCCCCTCAGGAAAAGAGTAANAGAAGNAACTCCCCGCGCGTTCAAATCCAAGAAAATCAGCTAAATTCGTTTCATAGGAATTTATTTCAAAAGTTTTCTGTCATTGTTGTCATTCTCCAAGATGTGCATTTGATGAATGGCAATTTGATTGAGTTTCACAAGTCGCTCGCTCTGCGGCATACCTTGTTCGATAAACACAGCATTAAGATTCTCCATATTGGAGAGACATATAAGCTCGTTGATCGAAGCATAGTCACGGATNTTNCCTTTNANNTCNGGATTTTCTTCTCGCCATTGGCGAGCCGTCTTACCGAACATTGCCACATTGAGCACATCGGCTTCATCTGCATAGACATACGAAGCCTGTTCGCGCGTGATTTCTGCCGGGAGTAAATGAGTCTTTATCGCATCAGTGTGAATGCGATAGTTGATTTTCGACAATTCGCGTTTTGCCGACCAACCGAGCATTTTTTGTTCCTCGGTTTTAAGTCGCTGAAATTCTTTAACAATATACAACTCAAACTCAACTGAAATCCAGCTTGCAAATTTGAATGCNATATCTTTNTGCGCNTAGGTGCCNCCATAACGACCTGATTTTGCGATTATGCCTANAGCATTAGTTGCNTCAATCCATTTTTTCGGTGAAAGGGTGAACGCATTCAATCCGGCCTGCATTCTAAACCCCTCGAATTCGGTGGGTTTAAAATCGGGATTATATAACCGCTCCCAAATTCCGAGATATTCAATAGTATTGCGGTTTCGCATCCAGTTTGCAATCACCGCATTAGGCTCGTCACTCTTGTGNCGTGCCAAATCCGTCAAAGAGATGTAATCATCCCCATTGACTGAAATTATTGANATATTAGTATTTTGTACGATAATTTTAGCCATCAATTTCGAACTTATGATATTTAGGCTCAAAATTACAANAAATAANTGATAATTCANCTATTTACAGTGTCTTTCCACGGCTGACACATCTCAATTTTTANTTTTTAAGGNCGTAGAGAAGGGGATGTTGTTTGTGTCAGACAATGATAACGGCTATTAACCTGTTGGTATAGGTCAATAGCCGTTAAGTTTGTCTAAGTAAGAATGTGTTTCGTCAGAAGGTCACGGCAAACTGACACTGGATGCGGTTGGCATGAAGCGACGATCCGTCGACAGCCGACCGATGCCCATAGTCATATTCCAGACCGGCCGACACATATTTGTTGATTGCATAGACCACGTTGGCTGCCACATAGTCGCCATTGCGATAAGCATCGGCTGCAGGGGTCGCGCTGTCGCCGAACCAGTTGGTCACATGGCTGTAGCTGACATTGGTCGACACTTTGCGCGAAATATTATAGGTCAGTCCGGCAGTGAGCCCCATTGTGCTGACCATCTTCATTTTGCCATCGGTGGTTGAAGCCACGGCGTCGAGGCCGAGGTCGCTGTCGTCCTGAATATATTTGCTGATGCCCGAACCGTAAGTGGCATTGAACTGAGCTGACAGACCGCCGGCAATGGGTGTCATGCCTGAGAGCTGGACACCGGCGCCAACGAGGGTGGCGTTTTTATCCTTCACCAGATTGCGATACTGCAGCGGACGGATGAGTCCCGACAGGCGAATATGGCCTTTACCCTCCTGCCAGCCATACTGGAGATAGAGCGGAATGGCCGGAATGCGCTGATTGACGGTGGCCGTCTTGTCGCCGGTGGTCAGAGATGCGGTGGGGGCATCAATGCCGATTGCGCCCGAGAAGTTATTGGTGAATTTCTGTTCCCAATAGGCCGTGAAGAGAGTTATGTCGGGAATACCGGCCGGGCCCTCGTCGTCAATGGTAAATGGTTCGGCGGCGCCGTCGGTGAAGAGCGAGTTGGTGTAGCCCGCAGTCAGGCCGCGATATTTTGCATAGAAGTGCGACACATGAAATCCATTGCNCGGACCGGTGAACTTAGCCTTGAAGAAGATGCCGAGCTGATTGGCCGTGTGNGGCATCGCGACGATGTTCATGTGGATGTTTGACGACTGCCAGCCGAAGCCCAGATTAGAGCCGTTGCCCGGAGTGGCGGGAGTGAGCGCCGACGGGTCGAAGTCGATAGTCGACGGCACATTCGCGCCCCANTCAAACACTCCCTCGCCGAGAAACTGCGCTCCAATGCCGAGATAGAATTTATGGTCTTTGCCGACAATGGCAAATCGAGGCAGGCCGTTGTCNCGCACCCGGTTAGGAGCGTTGGTCTTGAAAGCCTTTTCAACATCGGCCGGGTCGGCCTCCTGTTCATTGACCACGACGGTCACTACATTTTCCTCAAACACACGCACATCGCGTTGGGCACTGACGGTAAAAGCTCCTGANGCCACACTGACGGCGGCTATGAGCATCAATGATTTCTTCATCTCNAATGGGGTTTTAGTGTTATAGATAAATTGTGGAGAAACGGCTGATGCCCGTCAAACGGCAAAAGACATCCTATGANTTAAACAAGTCACAACCGATTTTGGTTATAAAACCGCCCGAATATTGAATATTTTGATTAAATTTGCATATTATCCATATATAAACTCCCGAAATGGAAGAACCTAAACCGAACAAAGCCGAGGAGTGCGACACTCTGTTCGTCATCACCGCGCGTGGCGGCAGCAAGGGCATTCCCCGCAAAAACATAAAGCCGCTCGGCGGCAAGCCGCTGATTGTCTATTCAATTGAGATGGCCCGACAATTTGCGCCTGACTCCCATGTGATTGTCAGCACCGAAGATGAGGAGATTGCCGAAATCTCCCGTTCAACAGGNCTGCCCGTGCCCTACATGCGCCCGATGTCGCTGGCCGGCGACACCGTCGGTTCGCGCGAGGTGATTCTCGATGTGATGGACTGGGCCGATGCCCACGGCATCCATTACAATAAGGTGTGTCTGCTGCAACCCACTTCGCCGCTGCGCTCGCGCGAGGATGTGCAGGCCTGCCTTGACCTCTACTCCCCCGATGTCGACATGGTCACCACCGTCATTGAAGCCGCCGCCAACCCCTACTACGATTGCTTTGAGGCAGACCCTGTCGACGGCTTCATGCGCATCTCCAAGGGCGACGGCCTCTTCACCCGNCGCCAGGACGCTCCGCAGGTGGTCCAGACCTCCGGCTCGGTCTATGTGTTCAATCCGCAGGCTTTGCGCGACAAACGCATGGGCGACATGGACCGCCGACGCCCCTGCCTGGTCGACAGCTCCCGCAGTGTCGACCTCGACACGCCGCTCGACTGGGCTGTGGCCGAAACAGTGTTGCGCCTGAGCAAACCCGCGGCCGACTGAAAGTGTTATAACTTCGGAGCCCCGGTGCATCGCGGGCTTCCACTCGATTAACCAAAATTCAAACCAACAATGGCTGATTCCAACTTCATAGACTACGTTAAGATACATTGCCGCTCCGGCAAAGGCGGAGCAGGCTCGCGCCACTTCCATCGCGCAAAATATGTGCCCAAAGGAGGCCCCGACGGCGGCGACGGCGGTCGTGGCGGCCACGTGATTCTGCGTGGCGACAAACAGATGTGGACACTCCTGCCGCTGAAATACAACCGCCACGTCTTTGCCGGAAACGGCCAGAGCGGCACCGGCGGACGCAGCTTCGGCAAAGATGGCGAAGATGTGATTATCAACGTGCCGACGGGCACGGTTGTATTCGACGCCGAAACGGGCGAATTTCTCTGCGAGGTCAACGACGACGGCGAGGAGATAAAACTCCTGCGCGGAGGTCGCGGCGGCCTCGGCAACTGGCACTTCAAAAGCGCCACAAACCGCACTCCCCGCTATGCCCAGCCCGGCGAACCGGCCATCGAAAAGACCGTCATCCTTGAGCTGAAACTGCTTGCCGATGTGGGTCTGGTCGGATTCCCCAACGCCGGAAAGTCTACACTCCTGTCGTCGCTCTCCGCCGCTCGCCCCAAGATTGCCGACTATCCGTTCACAACAATGGAACCGCAGCTCGGCATCGTCAGCTACCGCGACAACCGCTCCTTCGTCATGGCCGACATCCCCGGCATCATCGAGGGTGCCAGCGAAGGCAAAGGCCTTGGCCTGCGCTTCCTCCGCCACATCGAGCGCAACGCCGTGTTGCTGTTCATGGTGCCCGCCGACGCCGAAGACATCACCCGCGAATATCAGATACTCCTGGGAGAGCTTGAAAAATTCAACCCGCAGCTGATGGACAAACAGCGCGTGCTCGCCATCTCCAAGAGCGACATGCTCGACGACGAGCTGATGGAAGAAATCGAAAAGACTCTCCCCGCCGACATCCCCCATGTGTTCATCTCCGCCGTGACCGGTCAGGGACTCACCGAACTGAAGGATGTGCTCTGGGGAGCCGTCACCGACGAACGCAACCAGATTGCCACACCCTCGATTACCCACCGCCCGCTCGACGGCCATCACCGCGTGCGCGAAGAAGATGAATTCATCTTCGACCAGGCTCCTGAAATGGCCGACGACGATGAAGAATTCTTCGACGAAGGCGAGGACTTCGATCAGGATTGGGACGATAGCTGGGATTTTGAATTCCCCACCGACGGAATGGACGATGAAGGCGATCGCAAAAACTGAACTCATTGACATCAACACCCACCTCGGCCGCATCCGCGCTTTCTCGACACAGCGCGATGCGGCCGATTGGTCATTGCCCTACTCCGGCTTCAATGTCTGTCACTACACCGCCGACAAACCAGCCCACATAGCCGAATGTAGGCGTCGGCTCGCCGCCGAACTCAATCTGGCGGTTGAAAATCTCATCATCCCGCGTCAGACCCATTCGGCCAACATTGCCGTAGTTGACTCCATGCCCATAGATAACGCAGCGCTTGAAAATATCGACGGCATCGTCACGAGCCAAAGCGATATTGCACTCTGCATCAACACCGCCGACTGTGTTCCCGTCATCCTTGTCGACCCTGAATCAGGAATAATAGGTGCCGTCCACAGCGGATGGCGCGGCACCGTCGAGCGTATCTCCGCGCGAGCCGTCGAAGCGATGATCCGCCTCGGNGCAACACCGACAAACATCATTGCCGCCATGGGACCGTCAATCTGCCCCGANTGTTTTGAAGTAGGTGAAGAAGTAGCCCTGAAATTCCGCCAAGAGTTCGGCCACACCACCGTCATTCCCCGCACTCCCCGCCCCCACGTCG
>JAAVDT010000018.1:20366-25564 GCA_014801655.1 Bacteroides sp. | reverse complement strand
TGTTGGAAATCCGTTAATATTTTGGCGTTCGGATTGATGCGTTTTAGCATCTCCGCAGCCGGTTCGTCGGTCGGGTCTTGGGGTACAAGTTTCCCTTGCATCGCAAGTTCGAGAATCTTAGATTTTACTGAACTTACATATTTGATAATCTTCGTCTTGGATTGTTCAACTTTTTCCAACAAACCGAAATATGTATCTATTGCATTTGCTATGCGAAATTGCTCTTTTAATGGAGGCAGAGGAAATGGGTAGGCCTTTAAAACTTCAAATGGAGGAATATTTTTTATAGCCGTTCCCTTGCCATCCTTCGCAGCTGTTTGTTTTAAAACAGAATCAAAATAGTCTAAATAATATCTCTTTATTTCAGGAAGATACAGTCTAACAATCATTAAAGCCTGATTGATAATGCCATTCTCAATATTTGGAGGTAAAACAAACGTTTCTCCAATGGTACCAGCACAACTTACAATAATATCCTTTTCAAAAACTTCAAAGCCTCTCAATTCTTCAAACTTCTCAAAAGTAATGTAATAATTACCAAGGGTTGCATCTTTCTGAATAGCATTCTTTTGTTCATAAACCTTATATGTATTTTTATCCTTAGGTACGAACATTGATTTAGTCAAACTACTCCCAAACGGACCTTTCTTATAAAACGCTAAGTCATCAAGGGTTACCCACTGCCAGGAGGCCGGGATTTCGAAGGGTGGCTCGAACTGCTGATAATTGGACTCAGAGGAAGGTGTTTTGGATTTTTTGGGGCGTTTGATTTTGCCTTCGGCGATGAGGCGTTCTTTCTCGGCTCGGATGCGCTGGAGAAGGACGGATGCGGGTTCGTCGGTGGGATCTTGTGGCACGAGTTTGCCTCGGATTGCGAGGTCAAGTATTTTTTGGCGGAGTTTTTTTGTATCCATCAGTCTTCCTTGATGTTGAGTTGTGAAAAAAGTTCTTCGAGTTGAGCGACTGCTGATGAGATGTTATCGCTTTTCTCCTTAATAGATGCCATGAGCTCAGAAAGAGTTACATTCTCCAAATCATCATCTTTGCGAATCCAGGTGATGTCCAGGCTGGTTTTGTCGCGTTTGAGCAGCTCTTCTGCGGAGTATTTGCGCCAGCGGCCGTTTGGCTCGGTTTCTTCGTTGAAGGTTTCCTTACGTCCGGCAATATTGTCGGCGTTGTAGCAGGACACGAAGTCGTCGAGGTGGTGACGCTGCATGGGGTTGGTGGCAAGGGTGTGTTTGACGTCGGTGCGATAGTCGTAGAACCACACATCTTTGGTCGGGGTGCCTTTAGTGAAGAACAGGACGTTGGCTTTTACGCCCTGGGCGTAGAAGATGCCGGTGGGGAGGCGGAGGATGGTGTGGAGGTTGAAGTCGCTGAGCAGGCGCTTGCGGATGGTTTCGCCGGCTCCGCCCTCAAATAACACGTTGTCGGGAAGGACTACGGCCGCGCGACCACCATTTTTCATCGACAGCATCATGTGCTGAAGGAAGTTGAGCTGGTTGTTTTTGGTCTGCACATAGAAGTCCTGACGGTCAATATCGACTGAGCCGGCGGGGCGGGTGCCGAATGGAGGATTGGCAAGAATGACGTCGGCCATCACTTCTGATTCTTTTTCAAGCGAGTCGCGACATTGGATTGGGCTTCGGTCGGTGCCGATGCCGTGGAGATAGAGGTTCATCGATGCGAGGGTGACAACGAGTGCTGTGTTGTCGACTCCATGCAGCGATTTGTTTTTCAGGAAGTCTTGCTTTTCGCGGTCGGCTGACTGGGCTTTCATATAATCGTAGGCGGCGAGGAGGAAGCCGCCGGTGCCGCAGGCGGGGTCAAGGACGGTTTCGCCAATCTGAGGCCGTGTCACATCGACCATAGCCTGAATCAGGGAGCGAGGGGTGAAGTATTGACCGGCACCGCTCTTTTTGTCTTGACCGTTCTTTTCGAGAATTCCCTCGTAGATGGCTCCTTTCACGTCGCCGTCCATCACGAGCCAGTCTTCTTCGGCAATCATGTCGATCACTTTTTTGAGATAGACCGGTTTGTCGATTTTGTTCTGGGCTTTGGTGTAGATGGTGCCGATGAGATTTTCCTCTTTGCTGAGGGTGTCGAGGATGCGTTCGTAGGTGGCGACGAGATCTTCACCCGTCATGCCCAGCAGGTCTTTCCATCGGCAGCCGACAGGCAGGGCCGAGTCTTCGAAGAATGTCTCCACGTTTTCATCGTCCATTTTGAGAAACAGGAGGTAGGTGAGCTGTGTGATATAGTCGGTGAATCCGATGCCTTGGCCGGCAAGGGTGGTGGCGAGTGTCCAGACTTTTTTTGTGAGCGATTGGGGTGTGGATATGTTGTTTGCCATGTCGGGGTGTTATGCTGCCTTTTTGTTGAAAATGAGAAATTGAGATAGCGAGACCACTGCGTCTTTGGCTTCGGCGGGGCTGCCAAATGATTTGATGATCTGCGCGGCAATGGTTTTGTCGTAGTCGCGCACATCTTTGAGGTCGGTTGTGCCGTTGCTGACGATGTAGCTGACAATCTGGCGGATCACTTCTTTCTGCGATTCGGTCAGGGGGCGCTGTGCTTGTCCGCACCAGAGCTCAAAGCGCTGTGCGGCCATGGAGGGGAGGCTGCGCAGTTCGGGTGTGAGATGCATTGCGTAGCGTACGACCTGAATGATGTTGGTCAGTGCGTCTTTTTCATCCTTGGTGGTGAATTTTTGCACTGCTTTGGGGTTGAGGATGGAGTAGTTGTTCCACAGTTGCGACACATTGAATTTGTGGTTGACCTCGCGGAGTTTGCGCTCGAGGTCTTTTAGTGTAGCATAGGTCAGTGGCTGGCCGGAGTTGTTGTAGATGATGCGCAGGGCTTCGATTTCGTCGCGGTGGGCCTCGATGTAGTCTTCGAACGCTTTGGTTGTCGATGCTGCTTCTTCCTGTGAGAATCCTTTTTCGATGAGGGTGTCTTCGCCGGGCTGGAGAATGTTGATGAATCCGGCGTTGAGCACGCAGAGAAATTCGCGGGCGTCAGGATGGACGGCAAGCGGTCTGACGAGTCCTTTGCGTTGGTTGTTGGGTTCGTTGACATTGAGATAGAGGGGGAGCGAGCCTGATTCGAGAGCCTGATATATGTTTGATGAAATGTCGGCCATCGAGGCATGGGCGAGCGCTTCAAATTCGCTGCGCTGCTCTTCGGTTGCCTTATTGTGGATTCGGGCCAGACGGGCTGCGATGAGGCGCAGATTGTTGTCGTGGACTTCGCCGTGGGTCAGACGTTCGAGAAGCTGGCGCAGGGTGATGGCCTGGGAGGGGCGTTCGTCGCCCGGTGTGGGGACGGTTTGGGTGTGTTCGGTGACACCCACGGCGTCGACAAGATAGAATATATCTTTGCTGAAAGCGTTGGGTGTCACGTTGCGCAGTTGTTCGTCGCCGATGGTGCGGACGCCGCGGCCTTTCATCTGAACGTAGAGTGGCTGGGACTCGACGTCGCGCATGAACATGACCACTTCGAGTGGCTTGACGTCGGTGCCGGTGGCCACGAGGGTGACTGTGACCGCTATCCGGAAATCTTTGTCGTTTCTGAACGAGCGAATCAGGGCATTACTGTCGCCTGCTGAATAGGTGATTTTTTGCACGAATCGGTCGGGGTCGACCGTGATGCAGGGGCCAAAAACCTCCCGGGCTATGTTGACGATGTTTTGGGCGTGTGCGTCGTTGAGGGCGAAGATGAGTGTCTTGGGCAGATAGTCCATGATGGGTTCGCGCTGGGGGTCGGTGAACATCTCGGTGTAGACCGCGTCGCGATATGTTTCAAGAATCAGTTTTATCTGCGCCGGGTTGACGATGCTTCGGTTGAGCTCCGTGGCGGTGTAGTTTCGGATTTCGCGGTTTTTGACATCCTCAACGTTGCCGGTGTAGCGAGTTATGCGTCGCAGGCTGTCGCCTTCTCTGATTGATCCGCCATCTTCGGTGGCCTGAGTGCGGATTCGATAGACGCGATGGTCCACGTTCACGCCGTCGACAATTGATTTTTCGAGGGTGTAGTTCACCACCTGATTGTTGTTGAAAAAGGCCAGCGTCTCGGGAATGGGTGTGGCTGTCAATCCAACGATTTTGGCGGAGCTAAAGTATTCAAGCACAGCGCGCCAGTTGCCGTAGATCGACCTATGACATTCGTCGACCACGATCATGTCGAAGAAGTCGGGAGGGAGCTGAGGATTCGGTGGCAGTACGATTTCCGTTGTCTCATCGTCGGTCGCTTCGTCGTCGGAGTCG
This sequence comes from Bacteroides sp., assembly GCA_014801655.1. Classification (GTDB taxonomy): domain Bacteria; phylum Bacteroidota; class Bacteroidia; order Bacteroidales; family Muribaculaceae; genus Paramuribaculum. Next base: position 21,299 of record JAAVDT010000018.1, on the reverse strand, counting down.
TCGATCGGCTGTCCGGAGAGGAGCGAAAAGAGTCGCTGAATAGTTGAGATGACAATCTGGTCGCTCTTTTTGACGTTGGCTGATTTGAGGCGATTGACTTCAAAAATGGTGTTCAGCGGGTCGCCGCTTTCGGTCAGCCGGAATGTGCCGAACTCACCCTCTGCCTGCTTGCCGAGATTGTTGCGGTCGACAAGAAACAGGACTCGTTTCATCGGGGTGTAGTTGAGCATGCGGTAGGTGGCTAGACATGCGGTGTAGGTTTTGCCGGAGCCGGTGGCGAGCACCATCAATGCTCGGTTTTGGCCGGCACGGAAGCTTTTCTCCAACTCGGTGATGGCTTCATACTGGCAGTCGCGCAGCCCTCGTTTCTGGAGGGTCGGCAGAGCGGCATAGTAGTCGTTTATCCCAAGCAAGCGGGTGATTTCTTTGGGGGTGTGGATTTTTTTCAGGGCTTCGTATTGGCTGTCGGGGTTTCGCAGGTCGCGAAAATAAAGTTCGTTGCCGTTGCTGACATAGGCCAATGGCAGGGGGTTGAACCAAGCCTGACACCAATTGGGGACGCTCTTGGCGTAGTGTTCGGCCTGATCGGCAACGATTGAGGCAGTCACGTCGACTTCGCGGCGTTTTGCTTCAAGCACTCCAACTGCTTTTCCGTTGATGAAAAGCAGGTAGTCGGCTTCGCAATTGCCTTTCATCAGACCTTCTTCAATTGCCACAGCAGAAATCTCAGGAGAGTAGTTGTCGCGGTTGNCCACTGCCCATCCCGCATCGGCAAACATGCGGTCAATTTTTTCTCGAGCTATCTGTTCGGGTGTCATAGTTTTATATCTACTGATAATGTTGGATTATCAGAAGTAGCAAAATTACGAAAATATTTTGAACACACAATGTTCCGGCCGGGAAAATAGAAAATATCAANCGGGCCGCTGACAC
>JAAVDT010000018.1:0-20361 GCA_014801655.1 Bacteroides sp. | reverse complement strand
GTGTCNGCGGCCCGGTTNGTTTCGGAGAACTCGGAGAATTCAGAGAACTCAGAGAGCTCAGAGTACTCGGAGCTCTCCGATATTNCAGTTNATTATTCATACTGGCCGCGGAGCACGCGGAGAGCGGCATCGTAGTCGGGTTCGTTGGTGATTTCGTTGACGAGTTCGCGATATTCCACCTTGCGGTCTTTGTCGAGGATGATCACAGCGCGGGCAAGCAGTCCGGCNAGGGGGCCGTCGCAGAGCTGCACACCGAATTTCTGACCGAAGAGCGGAGANCGGAATGCNGATGCCACGACTACGTTTTTGATGTTTTCAGTGGTGCAGAAGCGACCCATGGCGAAGGGGAGGTCCATCGACACGCAGATCACNGTGGTGTCGGGCAGNGAGGCGGCTTCTTCATTGAANCGGCGCACGGAGCGGGCGCACACTTCGGTGTCGAGGCTGGGGAATATNTTGAGCACCACGCGGCGACCTTTGTATTCAGAGCATTGCACTTCGCTCAGGTTGAGGCCTGTAAGGTGGTAGCAGGGGGCTTCTTCGCCCACTGCGGGCATTGTTCCATAAGTGTGGCAGGGGTTTCCCTGGAAGTAGATTGTGTCCATAATTGCAGTTGATAGATGTTAAGAGACTTATTTCATTTTCTGTATAACATCTGAAAGGGCCGCTTTGTTGCAGTCGGTGATGACTTTCACCACATTTCCCTCGCGGTCGGCCAGGATGATGGCGGGCAAAGTGGTTGCTCCACAGTCGCGTATGAGCGGTTGGGCGGAAATCAGAAGGTGTTCGCCCGGCAGGAGCTGACCCACCTGTGGCTCAACGGAGTCGACGTTGCGGTCGGCAAAGGCCCAGATGATGTCGGCAGAGCCTTCGGCAGCAGCTTGGCGCAGGGAGGCGATGAGGGAGCCGACATCGGGGGAGTCGGCTGAAAGCAGTGCCACAAACGTCGGGGCGCGCAGCGGGTCGCCGGCACGGCGGGCATAGCGTTCGCCGGTCGATGTGGGCAGTGCGAATCCGGGGAGGGGCTGTCCGGGGAGATTGGCGATGACGAATGTGGCCTGGCGCATGGTGGCGAATTGCCGGGGAAAGCGTTCGGCGAGCCACTGTTCGCTGATGGTGAAGGGGAGAGCTTCGGGGTCGAGGTCGAGATAGGGGCAGTCGGTGAAATCAACGTAGACAGATTGCTCGCCGATGGCTCCGGGATTGCTGTCGATGGCGATGCGTCGGGGCAGGGCGGTGGAGGGGTCGAAGATGTATTCGGCGCGGGTGGCGAGTTCACCGCCAACGGAGCGCAGGGCGCTGACCGCCACCGATCGACGTCCGCCGGCAATGGTGTCGCGTCGCAGCTCCATGTGCCATGTCGAGTCGGCGGCCATGGCTCGCAGTTCGGCGGCTATGCCCTGGGGCAGGAGGTTGAAAAACTGCACCGAGCGATGGGTCGACAGCGGCGGACACAGAGCTGCCGAATCGGCCGGTAAGTGAAATTCCTGCAGTCGGCGGCCACTGAAGCGGAAGTGGTTGCCGTCATAATAGGCCGAGAAGCCTTCTGGCCCACGTCGGGGCTCGGTCATGGTCCATTCGATGAGATAGGGCCGGGTGGCGAGACGGTCGGAGTCGGCGGCCTGCTGGATGAGATGGAGGTCGTAGACCACATCGTCGGCCATCGACGGCATGCTGACCGTGAAGGCAGCCCGACATTCAAATTTCTTCAGACTGTCAAGTCGGTCGGCAAGCTCGCTGACCGAACCTACGGGCCGGGGCGCAAACATCTGTTTAGCCGATGAGGATGCCGCGCCAAGCAGCGTGGCGGCAGCTATCAGAAGGGTGAGTTGGAGTTTCATATTCAGTGAAGGGAGGGGTGATGAACGGAATTGCTTTATATTCAAACTAACGCCGGAGTCGGGCGCTTGGTTTTTCAAAAATAATCATTATTTTTGCAACACGCAAACCAATCAACGAATATATAGAATGAAAAAGAGAATGATTTTCGGGGCTGCACTGGCGGCTATGGTGATGGCTGTTTCGGCCCAGACAGCCGCAGACGGCGGACTCGATCAAAATATGCTCGCGCGACTGCGCTCCACCTATCAGAACACTCCGACCGACCGCGCGCTCCACAATGCCATTTCGCAAAACGATGTGCGCAACCTTGCCGTGAATGCCGACCATCAGCAGCCGGTCGATGCGCAGATGACCTTCCGCGTGCCGAGCAAGGGCATCACCAATCAGCGCCAGTCGGGCCGCTGCTGGCTCTTCACGGGGCTTAACGTGCTGCGCTCGCAGATGATGAAAAATCACGACCTGGCGCGTCTGGAGCTCTCGCAAAACTACAACTTTTTCTATGATCAGCTCGAAAAATCCAACCTCTTCCTGCAATCGATCATCGACACCCGCGACCTGCCGATGGATGACCGCAAGGTGCAGTTTCTGTTTCAGAATCCGCTGAGCGACGGCGGCCAGTACACCGGCCTGTCGGAAAACATCATGAAATATGGTGTGGTGCCCGCCGAAGTGTGGCCCGAGACATTCAACAGCAACAACACTGCCCAGATGCGCCGCCTCATTTCGCTCAAGCTGCGCGAAGATGGCCTGGCCCTGCGGCGCATGGCTGCCGACGGTGCTACCCCGGCGCAGACTGCGGAGCGCAAGGAGCAGATGCTCAGCGAGATTTACCGCATGCTGGCCCTGACCCTCGGCGTTCCGCCGACGGAGTTTGAATGGACGCGCCGCGACTCGAAAGGCAACACCGTTGACCGTCGCAAATACACACCGCAGTCGTTCTACAAAGAGTATGCCGGCAACGATCTGCGCGGCAACTATGTGATGCTCATGAATGACCCCACGCGGCCTTACTACAAGCTCTATGAAATAGACCTCGACCGCCATGTCTACGACGGNGGCAACTGGCGATATATCAACCTCCCGACCGACGACATCAAGCAGGCTGCCATCAAGTCGATACAAGACAGTGTGGCAATGTATTTNTCCTGCGACGTCAACAAGGAGTTTGACCGCAANCGCGGNCTGCTCGACCTCGACAACTATGATTATGCCGACCTGTTCGGCGTCAGCTTCGGCATGGACAAAGCCGACCGAATCCGCACCGGCGCATCCGCTTCATCCCACGCCATGACCCTCGTGGGGGTGGANCTCGACGGCAACGGAGTGCCNACACGCTGGATGGTTGAAAACAGCTGGGGACCGGGCGCCAACGACGGNCACCTCGTCATGACCGACGGATGGTTTGACGAATATATGTTCCGCCTCGTAGTCGACAAAAAATATCTTCCCAAGAAAACCCTCGACATCCTCAAACAGAAACCCGAAGTGCTTCCCGCCTGGGATCCGATGTTTGCCCCCGAGCAGTAACTCTAAGANANTGTCTATAAGAAGCCATGTCACTGATATCAATAATCCGCAACCTGCTGATTTTCCGATGGCTCAGCAACCTCTTCAATCNCGCGCCCAAGCCGCCATATAATCCTCCGTTCGGCCCGGACCACTTCACCGATTTCACCGACTACTCCAACTTCACCGACTACGACCTNGACCCCGAAGCCTACGAAGAGCCTGATGACTTCGACGACGACTTCGATGATGACTTCTACAACCCCGCCGAATTCGATGACTTCGACGACTACTCCAACTTCGACGACAGCTACACCGACTTCGACCCCGACGACGACTTCTGATTGCGCCATCTTCCGGAGCTGCGCCTACCATCGGCCGTTCACGGCCGATAAACCCAACATCCGCCTTTTGGTTAGAGGGTGNTGGNNGCGGGTTCNNTNGGGCGGAGGCGATGGGGCGCGTGACGGTGTTGATGGGCGGCAGTGGCGGCTTGCTCAGTGATGTTTAGGAGGGCGGTGATGGCTTGTTCGATGGATTTCAGGACGGGGTGGGCGGTGTGGCGCGCTATTTCGTGGATGAGGGCGAGGATGTTGTTTTTCAGGTGGGTACGGCGGTTGTTGATCCAGAGGATGCAGGTGGCGAGGGCTCGGTTGAGGGAGATGGTCAGTTTTTTTGAGGGATTCTGGGAGTTTTCGGAGTTTTTTGACTCGGCTTTCTTTTGCTCGGCGCGGAGGCGGCGCTGCTCGCGCTGACGGGCGAGGCGTTCTGTTTTTTCGTTAATTTTTTCGCGCACAATGGCATAGGCTTCGCGGGTGTCGCCTGTCTCAACGGTGGCATTCAGCATTTTGGCGATTTCGTCCATTGTGAGGGTGATTGACGTGATGGGGCGTGAATTTGTCTTTTTCATAGTTTCGATAATTATTAAGTGGAACTGATTATTTTCCTGCAAAGTTACAACCGCCCGCACCCCATTTTGCGAGAATTTGCCGAAACGACAGATTTTTTTTGCAATAATATAGAACTTGACCTAAAATAACGAGAGGCGCGCCGAAAACCTCATTATGTTTACATTTATGTAAAACTTTTTCATAACTTTGCGTTATCATTATAAACGCAAGGTATTATGAGCGAAGTAGAACTCCTTTTGGTAAACAGCAGCGAAAGTTGCACAATGTATACAATACAATTCTTGTCTGACGTTAGTGCTGGTAACGTGGAGATTACAGAAAAAGAGATACTGACTGATAAAACTTTTGAAGTATGAGAACCGCAAATATATCGTTACAAGAGATTTTTAACGAAATCCCGATTGAGAAACGCGAGGAAACCCGCCTCTCGTTTGCTATTTCCAATCGACTTGCCGCTCTTATGCAAGAAAGAGGACTTAACAAAAGGCAGTTTGCAGAAGCTCTCGGCAAGCGTCCAAATGAAATTACACGATGGTTGAGCGGGGAGCATAATTTTACCATCTCTACCCTCGCCATGCTGTCGACTTTCTTTGGCAAGTCAATTATAAACGTAGAAGTGATTTGAATTTTTTGTTTTCGTGAAATCATAATATTCTCAATATCATGCACATCGCTATGCTCACCACTTTTGGGAGTAGACATGATAACGGGTAATCCTTGACGGTCGGTCAGATAGGGGCATTAGTTTCAAATCCGCGTTTTGCCGTCGAAAGATATGGCAATATTTTAGATTTTATTGTAACTTTGTCAAGTACGGCGTACATAGGTTCTTCTTTATGAATGGTTTTAGTCACCCATAATATGGCGAATAATCTTGGTTGTGTGCTGTGCTTTAATATTTTAACTATTTATTTATGAGCTCTTTAAGGGCTCAAAATAAGTTTAAATCACTTCAATCAATATATTCAATCTTATAGATATATTTTTTTATGCTCGGAGCTTTAATTTCATTCTTACTTGTATATGCAATTTATGCATTCATAGATTGGCTACGCAATTCAAAAGCGTCATGTAAACCTTATGTTACACCTCACAAAAGGATTGCTCGTTCTATCTGGATATATTGTATTTTCTTAATTGCGGTTGCAATTACTATGGTGTGTTTTACTGATTTCAGCCGCGAAAGATTTTATCGACCCATGTATGGTCAATACAAAGGATGGTATTTTCCCAATGGACGCTATTCTGATTTACGCATTGGTAATATTCGAGATAAAGAAGAAGTTGATGATAATTGGAATACAATACATACTCCAATACTGATGGGACATAATTGGGAAGAACTTCCTTATGAAGAACCTGATTCTCCTTACAAGAGAATTTTGAGTACCTTCCACACCTATAATTATGATAAAGCTTCTGAATTGTATGGTCGAGGTATTGTTTTGCGTGTTTACGATTTAGATGAGGAAATTGAAAATTCCCACGGTAGAGAAAAGTCCGTATATAAGGGAATTATAAATTCCTTTGTTAATGACTCCTCTTTTTACCGAATTTCAAATAATTTCGCGCCTTATTCTGCAATAGAAACGCGTACCTATGGAAGAATATCGACAGTAGATGACACCCCAATAGTATTTCAGAAGCACATAACAATTTTTGCCAATAATCGTGCCTATGAACTTAACTTCTATGTTGATCAGCACGTAGATAGACCTTCTGACACCAATACTTTTGACTATTTAGATGCAGAGTTCCTAAAGACTGCAAAAGAATTAGACCTTAATTCATATGAAGAATGGAAAGAACAGGAATCGCAGTATCTGAATAACCTTAAAACTAAATGCGCAATATTTATTGGATTATATTTACTATGTATAGTCGGTGCAATTTCTTTTGCATATCGTTACTATCGCAATATCGGTAACATAAATCCCAAAGCTGCCAAGATTACGAATGTGTTGTCACTTGTTAATTTCATAACATTTGCACTTCTTGGACTTGGCTTTATTGCAGCGTTTTGCTCCATACATTATGAGTATATAGAGGAGATGTATCAATATCGGTTTTCGGCCTATATAGATGATGAATATGCTGCAACCTCCGTTTTGTGCTATGGTGCATATTTTCTATTATTGATTATACCTACTAACAGATTCTATATAAGGAGTTATACTCAACCTAAACAAAAAAAATTAAAGCCTAAAGCTAAGCACGGTATATTGTATTGGTTAGTACGCCCAGTTGTTTTAATCTCGAAATTATTCTCTAAAAGTACAAAAGCTATTAGAGATGAGTATAATAAACAAATTTCTGAGAAGAATTAACTTGGTGTTGCGGCACCGCTGCCGCGCTTTCGTAAATCGAGCCTGAGGTCTCGACCGTAAGGCTCCAATCGCTAACTCATATGAGGTTGTGTCGTAATTAAGGTTTATGGCGCAGCCTCCTTTTTCAGAACTCAGAGGTTCGGATAATTTTCAGGCGACAGATTTTTGTGGATTTTTCCAAAATAACCGATTCTCAGGCGATAAAATTCGAGACAATAGCAAAAACAGGCCGGAATGGGGTGTGTTTTATTTTAGATAAAGTCCAATATTATTGCTTTTTTTCGCGACTTAGGGGTGGTGGTTACGGGTTCTTTTGGGGGATTATTTGCGGGGATGGGATTTTTTGAGCATCTTTGCGGAATGATATATTATTATGGTGTATGAGAAGATTTAATTTGGTTGGAGTTGTGGCGGCGGTGGCTATGGCTGTCGGCTGCTGTCTGGTTGCTGATGCGAAGAGTGGTGACGGGGCTGAGGTGAGCCGGCTTACGGAGTGGTTTCTCTGCGGGCTGAATGATGTGGCGGCGCCGGAGGCTGTACCTGACAAGAGGCTGAAGCCGGAGGCTGTGGCTGCGGCGCAGGAGATGGTGTGGCAGGCTTGGCGCTCGGCAAATGCTGCCTATGATGAGGAGAAGCTGCCGCCGGTGAGGTCGATTGTGTTGGCCGACAGCGGTGTGTGGCATATTCCGGCTGAGCTTGAAGCTGATGCTACGATGAAATATTACTGGGGGCGCAAGGGGTGGCGTCCGGCCGAGGGGTATCCGCTGTTTCTCTATCTCCATGGGTCGGGCGACCCGGAGGGGGAGTGGAGCAACGGGCTCTATTTCGCACGGACGTTTGCCGACGGGCCGTCGGTCTATTTCGTGCCTCGGATTCCGCGCACGGGAGAGTATTACCGATGGTGGCAGCGGGGCAAGCAATATGCCTGGGAGAAGTTGCTCCGTCAGGCAATGGCCGGCGACGATGTGGACCCTGACCGCATCTATTTTTTCGGCATCAGCGAGGGGGGCTACGGCAGTCAGCGACTGGCATCTTTTTATGCCGATTATCTTGCCGGAGCAGGTCCGATGGCGGGTGGAGAACCGCTGGCTAATGCTCCGGCCGAGAATTGCCGCAATATCGCCTTCTCGCTGCGTACGGGTGAGGAGGATTATGGCTTCTATCGCAACCGTCTGACGGGCTACACCCGGGAGGCATTCGACAGCTTGCAGCGTCTGTCGACCGAGGATTTTGTGCATGATATTGAGCTGATTCCGGGTCGTGGCCACGGGATTGACTATCGCCCTACGACGCCCTGGCTTTCGGGGCACAAGCGCAATCCGTGGCCGAGCAGGGTGTCGTGGGAAGACTATGAAATGGATGGCATTCATCGCCGCGGGTTCTACAATCTGCAGGTCGTTGAACGCCCCGACTCGCTTCGGCGCACACGCTATGAGATGACTATAGCTGACAACATTGTCAATCTAACCGTTGACAATGTTGACTATCAGACCACTGAGACTGACCCATACTGGGGTATAGCCCTGAAATTTGAGCGCAGCTACACTCCCGCCACTTCGGGCAAGGTGCGCATCTATTTCAATGACAGGCTCGTGGACCTCTCGCGCTCGGTGACCGTAAATATCAATGGCCGCACGGCCTACCGGGGTCGCCTGAACTGCACGCTGGCCAACCTCGCCGAGAGCTGCGCTCTCTACGCTGATCCGCGCCGCCTGTTTCCCGCTTCGATCACGCTGTCGGTCGGCGAGTGAACCTAAGAGGCACTCCGATTGTTGAACTATTTGGAAAATTGTTTTTAAACTCAATATATTATGAATTATTTAACCAACGACAAGCTTGTCATTATCGGCGCGGCCGGTATGATTGGCAGCAACATGGCGCAGACAGCCATCATGAAGGGTCTGACACCTAACATCTGTCTCTACGACCCCTATGGTCCGGGTCTTGAAGGGGTGGCTGAAGAACTTCGCCAGTGTGGTTTTCTGGGTCTTAACCTGACTTTCACCACCGACATTGCCGAAGCTCTGAAAGATGCTAAGTATATTGTCAACTCCGGCGGTGCGGCCCGTAAGGCCGGCATGACCCGTGAGGATCTGCTCAAAGGCAATGCCGAAATCGCTGAGGAATTCGGCAAGAATGTGAAGAAATATTGCCCCGATGTGAAGCACATTGTGGTGATTTTCAATCCGGCCGACATCACCGGCCTTATCACGCTGCTCTATAGCGGCTTGAAGCCCTCGCAGGTGTCGACTCTCGCTGCTCTCGACAGCACTCGCCTGCGCAACGAGCTCGCCAAACATCTCAATGTCCCGGCCGACGAAATCGTCAACTGCCGCACCTATGGCGGCCACGGCGAACAGATGGCCGTGTTTGCATCGACAGCTCTTGTCAGCGGTCAGCCCCTCACGGAGATTATCGGCACAGAAGCCCTTCCCAATCAGGCTTGGGCAGAGCTGAAGCAGCGTGTGGTTCAGGGTGGTAAGAATATCATTGACCTTCGTGGCCGCAGCTCATTCCAGAGCCCTGCCTACCTGTCGATTGAAATGATTGAAGCCGCCATGGGCGGTCCGGCATTCCGCTGGCCCGTTGGTACATATGTCAACAACGACCGTTTCAGCCACATCATGATGGCTATGGAAACCACCGTCGACAAAAACGGCGTGACCGTTCAGCCCATCCACGGCACACCCGAAGAGGAAGCTGAACTCGACCAGAGCTACAAACACCTCTGCGCCCTCCGCGACGAAGTGATTGCTCTCGGCATCATGCCCCCCATCGCCGACTGGTCGACCCTCAATCCCAACCTCTAACATCCCCATCCCCCGAACTCATCTCTCCTCTCTCCCCACACCAAAAGCCGCAAAGCCGGAGTCGCCTCCCGCCTTGCGGCTTTTGCTAATTTGTATGTTAAGAAGCTGAAGTCAAGATGCCTTCACTCTCTAAAAGGGAAAAGGACACAAATGGACATGACAAGAAGAAAAGAAATATATAACTTTACGCTCGTAACAGCATCTATTAATAATCTTGTTTAACTAACTCGTATATAACTACAATCAACTCATTAGCAATTCCCTAATTTATTAGAATGAGTTTGTGACTCTCTGACGAATGGCAGAATCACTCCGTGGCTCGCTCATATCTAAGTGTTAATCAATCAAAATCAAACCGCATCCCCGGGCCGCAGATGCATATATAGATTTAATAAGTATGAATATATTTGTGAAAATCAGTGCCTTTATCATCCTAATGGCTACAGTATTTCCATGTGAAGCGAATCAATCTAGTAAATACAAAAGAGTATTTTCTTTCGTAGACGGAATGGCTATGGTTGTAGATCAAAAAGAGAATATAGGATTTATTGATAAAACCGGACGAGAGGAAATTCCATGTAAATATAAAGATGCGGGAGCTTTCTCAGAAGGACTTGCTTGCGTTCAAAATTATAATGGTAAATGGGGTTTTATTGATAAAGCAGGCAGATTGGTCATTTCCTTAGAAAGTTACAGCTGTAAGTCCCATTTCCATGATGGACTTGCTTTGGTAAGGGAAATAAAGAGTGTTGCAATGGGTGGTAGACGCATTTTTAGGTATGGATTTATAGATAAAACCGGACGAGAGGTTATTCCATGTAAATATAAAGATGCAGGATACTTCTCGGATGGACTTGCTTGCGTTCAAAATGAAAATGGCAAATGGGGTTTCGTAGATAAAACCGGACGAGAGGTTATTCCATGTAAATATAAAGATGTAAAGTCTTTCTCCGAAGGATTGGCTTGGGTATGGGATCCGGATAAATGGAGATGGGGACTTATCGATAAAACCGGCCAGAAAGTCGTTTCCTTAAAAAAATACGAAAGTGTGAACTCTTTCTCTGATGGACTGGCTCGTGTTCAAGATGAAAATAATAATTGGGGGTTTATTGATAAAACCGGTAGAGAAGTAATTCCCTGTAAATATGAGGGTGCATGCTCTTTCACTGAAGGCCTGGCTTGGGTTACAGATGGACGTGGCTATTATAAGACGTGGGGGGCAATTGATAAAACAGGCAGTATGGTTATTCCTTTTAGTTATCAAAGCAGACCAAACTCTTTCTCAGAAGGGCTCGCTTTGTTTTATAAAAATGGACGAGGTGGATTTATAGATAAAACAGGTGATATTGTCATTCCCGCTATTTATTACAGTATAAATGATTTCTCAGAAGGATTGGCTTGCGTTTTTGATGAAAATAACGGATGGTGTTTTTTTGATAAACGAGGCAGGATTGTTATTACCCTGTAAATAACATGAGTTCGAAATAGGCAATCAAAACGAAGAGAGCTGATTATCTGTCACAAACGCTAAAGAGATTGAGAGTTTCTTTGGGAGAAAGCAGTAAGCAGCGATAACACTCAAGGTATTGGTGATGAAATCCGGTGCCTTGAGTGTTCTATCTTAGCGATACTTTAAGGTTCATCGTTAACAGATTTAACAAGAGCTCTTTTGCGAAGCATAATTTTGTCAGCCATGGCATCAGCGAGTTCTTCATGTTGTTTTCAACCTATATAATGAGCTTGATTCCATTCAAGAAAAGGAACTCAAACAGTTGTTCCCCGATATATCCTTTATCATCACAAAGTTTTCCTTTGATATTCTCTATGAACGATTCCGAGCAAAGTAGCTCATGGTCATCAATATTGCCTGGAGTGAACATAAAATTAAGGATTATGCGATTTTGCCGGTTTCGATTTCGGATTTTAGGAATTGGAAGATGTAGACTGCTCCTTGATAGTAGAGGCCACATTCGGGGTCGTTGAGCTTGGCAAAAGTGTCTGACGAATACAGCTCGTCGAGGGCGCGGTGTATGTCCCAGTCATATTCAGCAATAAGCATTTCGGCAAGTTCTGCCGTAAGGCATTCTATTTGAAACTGTATGTCTTGTGTCAAAATCATATCCGACCTCCTTTCCGTTGGCAGATGACCTGGAGGTCGGAGACGGCATCGTCGATTGAGAGGGTGTGCTCGGCGGCATAGCAGTCGAGGAGAAAATCAATGCCTGTGAAGCGGCGCAGATAAGCGTAGGCCTGCATGTTGGAAAGGTTATAACTCTGTGCGAAAGCTCCGACACATGCCACAATGTATTCTATCCGGTTAAATATTTCTTTCTGGGTCATGACAAAGATGATTGGGGCAGAGGGTCGAGANCATNGGTGAAATATTTTGCTGTGATATGCAAANATAGAAATTATTTTTGAGATGACAATAGGAGTGGGTCGGGGNTTNTTNTTGCGCAGNTNAGGTGTGATTGAGGCCGCAGGGTAGAAGCCTGCTTTTGAGTGGCTTCACCTGCGGCCCTATGGTTGTTGTGGCGGAGGGATTAGTCGGGGATTTGTTCGAGGATTTTGTAGGCTTGGAGGGAGCCGAGGTTGGCTGCGCGGCGGGTGTAGTCGGCGGCTTTTTTGGAGTCGGCTTTGACGCCGTCGCCGCGGCGGTAGAGGTCGGCCATGCGTTCATAGACCAGGGCCATTACAGACTTGGGAAGCTGGGCGGCGGCTGTGGGGGAGGCGATGATGGGTTCGTAGCATTTGCGGATGAAGTCGCCGGAGTGGTTGAGAAATTCGTTGTTGTAGCTCATGCTTCCGAGGTAGAAGAGTGACCAGGGNTCGGCTTTGTCGGCGGCTGCCACTCGCGCTGCGAGGCCTTTTGCGTAGCCTTGTTGATAGATGGGTTCTTTTTCGAGCGGGTTGCCTGCCACGTCGTTGTAGGCTTCGGTGAGTGTCATGCCGTTTCGCATGAATGCGGTGGTTTTGTCGTCGCCGAAGCGTTCGCCGCGAATGGGGAGGAGGAGGTTGGAGCGGGAGAAGTCATCGCCGAGGTCGCCGGCAATGTAGGTCCAGAAGAAGGCGTCGGGGTAGTTGACTTTGCCATACCACTGGCGCTGAAGCACGAGGCCATATTTTGCGGCTCCGGCGCGGTCGCCGAGCAGGGCGGCGCGGCGGTAGCAGTCGACGGCTTTTGTGCGGTCTTGCTTGACGCCTTGNNCTTTGTCGTACATCTCGCCCATGACGGTCAGAGCAAAGGGGCTGTTGTCGGGACCGGCGGCTTTGAATGATTGCCATGCGCGGGNGTAGTCTTTCTTGTGGTTATAGTAGATGCCGAGATAGTCGTTGGCCGATTTGAGTCCGTGGGCGGCGGCTGTCTGCATCAGTTGGAGTCCTTCGGCGTCGCGGCCGGGGAAGAGGTAGGCNGTGCGGTTGTAGGTGTAGAGGTGGCCGAGTTCGGCTTTTGCGCGGTCGCTTTTGTCGGNTACGAGTTGGAGGCAACGGGCGGCGAGNTCGGGGCTCCAGACNGCGTGGTAGAGGGCTTTGTCAACGACNCCGTCNGNGGTCAGNTGNCCCCGGGTGTAGGCGTTGCGCACGGCTTCGTAGAGNGCNTCGGCNTTCTGCTTGGCGGCGGAAGAAACGGTGACGTGGACTTCTTCGGGGGTGACGTAGCGGCGTTGNGCAGTTTTTTTGTTGGCGGCAGCGGCCTGCATCGACAGGGCGGCGATCATCAGTAGNGAGATGAATATTCTNGAAGTTTTCATGTGCAGAACAAGTTGTTTTACGGATAAATAAATAGTTGTTTCAAATTTATACGCTTCGCCTCCTGAAAATGTTCTGAAATTTAAAAATAAAGATGGGTGGGAGAGCGGGTGGTNGGTTANAGCTCGTAGGTGGTGGCNCTATGGCAGGGGGTGGTTTCGAATTGTATNGTAGGGTGGTTGATGCCGGCGNCGTGGGCTAAGGNGGNGATGGCGGCGAGGGTNGNGGTTTCATTNTCGCGGCTGTCGATGACCACGTGGGCGGTCATGGCGTTGAGGGTTGTGCTCAGGGCCCACACNTGGATGTGGTGGAGCGATTTCACATGGGGGAGATTTTCGATNTCGGNTTTCAGCCGGTCNACGTCGATGTCTTCCGGCACGCCGTCGATTGACAGACTGAGNCTTTCGCGGAGCATGCGGCAGGTGGAAACGAGTATCACGGCTGNAATCACAAGCGAAATGATGGGGTCGATGAGCACGAAGCCGGTGAGTGAGATTATGATGCCGGCAATGACCACTCCGAGCGACACGAGAGTGTCGGCGGCCATGTGGAGGAACGCCCCGCGAATGTTGAGGTCGTGTTTCTGGTCTTTCATCAGCATCCATGCCGTCANGCCGTTGACTATGATGCCGACTGCNGCGGTCCAGCTCACCATGGCGCCGTCGATGGGGTCGGGGTGTTGGATTCGGCGGATNCTTTCAATGATGATGATGCCTACGGCAATGAGCAGAATGACGGCGTTGAGCAGGGCAATCAGNATTGTGGATTTCTGATAGCCATAGGTGAACCTGTGGTTGGCGGCGGCATGGGCGAGTTTNANCCCGATCAGGGTGAGGATGAGCGANAACACATCGCCCAGNTTGTGGCCGGCGTCAGACACGAGGCCGAGCGAATCGCCATAGATGCCGATTCCGGCTTCGATGGCCACATAGAGCAGATTGATGACNATAGACCAGATTAAAACTCTGCTGATGGTCTCGATATGGTGGTGGTGATGATGGTGGTTGTGGTCAGTGGACATATGGAAAAAAGTTTTTTGTCTGTTTTAATAATAAAACGGAGGAATNTCCGGAAAGGTTGGTTTTTAGAGNGAAATCCACTGATCAAAGCGTGGTGAGAACAGATCAATTTCGCGTTGCGGCAATCTGAGCTTTCGAGCTTCGCTTCGCCATGATTTNATCGCTGAAGTCACATCGGCGATGATGGTCTTTGCTTTTTCCGGAGACAGCAAGTAGTCATGGGCCGATTCCAAGAGAATATTCAAATTTGATTCGCTCGTTGAGCGGTTGATTAGCAGACTTTGGTGGGCGGAAACGGTTGGGTTGATGTCATAAGCCGGGGATAGTTGCCATCCTTTTCGAGTCANGAGAAAACCATGGTTGCGGAAGTGGTCATCGGAGTTGCCGACAATGATGTAGAAGGCCACACGGCGATATAGCTCTTCTAAGTTTTTTTCGACATTGCTTCCATGCCTGATTATGAAGTCAACGATGTCGGGATAGCCATAGCCGGTTGAGGCGTTGTCGCCATCGGTGAGCCCNAGGAGTGTTAGCGCGGATGCGAAATGTANTCGTTTNCCGGTTTCGTTACGGTCAAATCGTTTTGAGAGCAGGATATGAAAATCTTCTGCCGGAATGACTCGTGTCTCAGCTACATCCAGTCCGGCTTTTCGACCCATGACATGACAGAAGTGTTCCCACAAACCGACATCATAATCATCCTTACGGGATGGAAATTTTGCGACTGTCAATCTTCTGTCTTCATCGATTACAGATGCTTTCGGTCTGGCTCCTCCGAGAGATGTGCCGGGATGTAATAATTGTGTGAGCCATTTCTTTGATGGCAACAGATGCTTTTCTTCACNGACTTCAATCTCATGGGCAGCGTGCATAAGTTCTCTGACGCCGGCCAGCGGTGGTACTCGCAGACTGGTGTCGCAATTTATGAACTTNCCACCGGGAGTCTCCGAAAATCGAAATCCACCCATGCGCGATGCGTCATCGATTCCCATCAGATAGTCNAATGATGTGAGACGACGCACCGGGCGCTTCTCATCGGCTGCCGCTATCTGTTCGCGGCGGTTAAGGAGTGTTCGGCCCCAGCGGTCAGGCAGGGCGTCTGAAAAACAGGCAAATATATCTTTTCCGGAGCGGTTGTATTGTATGCCGGGATAATTTTGTAAATCCTCACTAANGAACACTTCTCCATGTTTTGCAAGCCACTCTTTGTTATAAGAAAATCCGTAGATTTCGCTGCCACGCACGGAGTCACATGACAATTCGCCAATCAGTTGAGGTGTGTCGAGCCAATCAAAATCGGCATATACAAATAGAGAGGTCATANGTTGGAGTAGGGGGGATTAGTNATGAGGTAATTGATTGCTAATGCTTACTTTGCGCTTGCGCGTTGGCGGTGTTTGAGGTTTAGGTCTTGCAGTGTGCGGCCGAGGGTGTCTTCTTTTGCTATCATCAGAAGGTCATCGTCAAGTTGCAGGGCGTAGAGCACGCGCGCGTAGATGCCGATTGAAACGGTTGGAGATCCTTTTTCAATGCGGCTTATCGTGAGAGGCGAGCATGTTGCGCGCTCTGCTACCTGAGCTATCGAGAGGTTGCGACGCAATCGGGCAAGCCTAATTTGCTCGCCCATAATCGCCATTTTCTGCTCCAACTTTCGGGGCAATTTTGTTGCCATAGTGTTTTTTGCCATTGTCTGTTGTTTCTAAGCGGTTAGACCTATTGGCGTAACTTTACTTAATAAATAATTTGATGATGCAAATATAGTAAAAATATTTATTATATGATATGTTGAGTGTAGATATGTATCCAGGTCATTTGAATTTTCGCTGTTTTGTAACAACAAATGTCATGCTATGCGTCGGAGCGGAAGATTGGTTGGGCGGAAAAAGATTTTGGTCGGAAAGGATGTTGCTGTTTTGGAGTGTAAATTTGCAGGTGGAAGGCGTTGGCGTGTTGTGGTTTTCAGAATTAATCGCTAAATTTGCGACAGAGTTTATGCGATGATCCGATAGACTCACGACATAGCAATTAGCTTAGACTAATTACCCGGCTTTAGTAAAATCTGGTAAATTTCGCTTTGAGTTCCGAGTAATAGGTCGAAAGGCAGGTTGCACCCGTTAAGGGCGCCGACCGCTTTCCACTTATTTGAACTCACGGTTTACCAGAGCCGACTAAAGCAGATAAGCGAAAAGGGAGTCGCGCCTTTTCTTTTTTCATGCGACCGCAGTGCCGAAATGCGTCAATGGAGGCTGAAGAGAAATACAAATCATGAATAATTTTCTTCTTAAAGCTAAGAGAGATTTAAATGGAGGTGTGGTACGTGATAAGGATAAGGGTAAACTTACCCGTATCCCCAAGGGTTATACAATTCAAGTGCCCTCGGCTACCACAGCACCCACTCCTAAATCAGAAGATGTGGAAAGAGTCCTGTTAGCATTGGGTTTTGGCCCTTCCGTTGCATATAGTGCAAGATGTGCAGGTAATTGGGACGTAACAAAAATATAGGCTATCTATGATGATGGATAAAAATAGCTTTGGATTTTGTGAGAATGAGACTATTTCTCACAGAATCCAAGAACTGATTGCAAACAATCTTTTAGGAGTAGAACAATTAGATAAGATTGAGCGTCGATACGATGATATGCGTAACAACTTCTTTAGTTACCCTAAAGATTTTGTAACAGGTAGCACAAAAGAGTGGGAATTTAGTGAAGGTCTTGAACCCTTTACACCAAAGGGACGCGATTTTTACTATAGTGATACGACAGCTGTGCCTATACCAATCACACATACCAATTTCATAGACCTCACGACTCGTGCAAAAGGACAGGGACGGGGAGCCATAGGATTAGATTTACCGACGTGGTTCTATCAATCGTCCGAAGCTCCGTTCATAATGATTGTGGCTCAAGATCCACTACGAAGCGCAAAATGGTATGGCGATAAGGAGGATGAAAAATACATCTGTAGAGATGCCATTGTGTCGTCTCCATTCGGATTGCAAGATGCTCATCATCGTGAGAAAGGAAATGGTGGAAAACGGGTGTGGCTACTTGTGCAGAAATTGCTCGAAAGAGGTTATAACGTGTACCTGACTGATTGCAGAAAGTTTTTTGTCTATGACCATCATGAATCAGACGTGTATACTACGGCTGAAAAGATGAATCTATATAGTGCAATTCTAAAAGCAGAAATTGAGATTGTTAATCCTAAGCTAATTGTCACGCTGGGGCATGATGCAGATAAAACTTGTCGCGGGCTGTTAGGTGATAATTGTTTATTATCCGGTTATATTCCACACTTCTGTGGCACTGCCGGCCATAAAATCGCAGAGTTCTTTGAGCTTCAAGGTAAAACTGATATAAATGAGTTAGCTCAACTGTATGCCGACCATATTGAGGCGTTGGTAAAGAATTGCTAAGAATTTTATGCTGGTTTAAATAACCGAGTATAAGGGGGCGATGATAAATAGCCGTCGCCTCTTATTTTTGAAATTTTTTTAATCGGAAATGGTGTTGCTGATTAAATGGCTAACTTTGCAGTGTAAAATAAAAAATATGCAATCAAATTCACTGAATATCACACCTGAACTGATATTTTCACACATCTGGGCGATACGCTCTGATGCAAGGTTAGCAGTTATGCAGCAATCATTAGATTCGCTTATTGCGGAGATTGGTAGCCCTAAAATTATTCCTAACGACCTCACTGTCGTTTCCAGTCTAATAAAGAATCAGGTAAGATGGTTTTCAATGGCTTGTGAGGGATATGTAATGTCTCTTGCTGAGAAATACGAAGATAGATTTTTGAATCTTACCTTCAAAGACTTAGTTGTGATAGTAAGTCTTTACTACAATTATACCGACCTCCAGAAAAAGCATACGAAGAATCTTTTGAAAAAGTATTTCAAGAGAAGACAATCTTGCTATGATAACTCAACTCTGCTATTTTCCGATATAACCAGTCAGACTTATGGATTACTAATTTATCGGGAACAAGCGGAGAGACTGATAATGGCCATTACAGATATGGGACACGAGGAGGCGAAGAAATTGCTTCGGGCTCTTCGTAAGTGTACTTATGAGGCTCAAAACTATGGTGAAACATTTATCTCTTTAGGGGTTGCCAAAGGTTTGCCAAGGGAGAAAGTCAGAAGAATTTGGGCCTTAATCTCACGACAGGCGCAATTGCTGACTGATTATAAATTCTCGCTTGCTTTATCCTGGCTACTTTATCAACTTCAATATCTGGAAACTTACCATTTGTCAAGAGTTTGGAGTAAGGTTAGGAGATTTGCAAAACAGTATGAACACGGAATAAATCTCCGACAAATAGAGAAACTCAATTCCTTATCAATGCTTTAAAATATGGTAGAACTACTTTTAAAACGCTATCTTTGGTTGATTGACACGTTGAAGCGTGGCGGCGAGATGAATTTTGAGGAGATTGCCGCTCAATGGAGCAAATCTTCTGTTAATGACAATGGGTCGGAGCTGTCTAAACGTACTTTCTACAACCATTGCCAGGCAGTTGCACGTCATTTCGGAATTGAGATTGAGTGTCGCCGCGGGCGTGGTCTGAATCTATATAGCATTGCCAATCCGGAGGCTATTGAAGAAAATTCGTTGACTAAGTGGGTGTTGGATGGTTTTTCGCTCGGCGAGCTGCTGCTCGGCAACGCTTCGATAGCCGATAAGATTCTTTTAGAGGATATCCCTTCGGGGCGTGAGTGGCTTGGACCGATACTACAGGCTTTACAGGATAATCATCAGATTGATCTTGAGTATGAGAACTTTTTTGGCGTGAGGTTCACAGGAAAAGTATGTCCTCTTTGTGTCAAGTTGTTCAAAAGAAGATGGTATGTTCTCTGCCAAATAAGAGAAGATAGAAAACGGATTTTCTCACTTGACCGTGTAAAAAATTTAGAAGTCACCAACAAATCATTCACCTATCCCCGCGATTTCGTTGCAGCTGACTATTTCCGCGATGTTTTCGGAATTGTTGCGGGAACAGGTGGTGAGGTGGAAAATATCGTAATCCGTACATACGCTGAGCTGCCGGGCTATCTCCGCTCGCTGCCTATGCACCACAGCCAACGAGAATTGGATTCAAATACCGAATATACCGACTTCTCGCTCCGGTTAAAACCCTCTTTTGACTTCATTCAGGAATTGCTCCTGCACCGCGACCAGCTCGAAGTCCTGTCGCCTCGCACTCTCCGAGATGAAGTAGCCGAAATAATATCTAAAATGAAAAATCACTATGAAGATTCTGACACTGCGAAACAATAAGGATTACTATGACTACCTGACCGGTATTTATGGTGTAGATGAAAAGATTGTGTTCGACCGCAGAAAGTTTACTATTCTCTCCCGGTTGGATTATCCTCTATTTACATCAGAATTGTTGGAGAAAGATGCTCCCAAGAAAGAAAATCCCTCATGGCTATGGAAAGATAAGCGGATTCCGGAATGTGAGGGCAGAAAATTTAATTGTCTTCTCGAGGTTGGTTTAAAGTGGTTTTTCTTTGAAGTGGAACGGTATCTTGATACTGATGCAAGAGTGCATATTGACTGGAAACTTGTCAAGGAAAAAGAAATTACAAAGCACCAAAGAGTAGGTACGTCTCCAATTACATTTTTCACATCTTATAACTCATATGGATATTACAGGTGGAATATCGGATTAACAGAAGATGAACGCTATCATAAGATTGAAGTAAATGATAAAGACTCAATTTCTAATCCAATATTATCGGGTACGCCGATACCTGCATTCATTAAGGCAGAAAAAATATATAATCTTTTATCAACGTATCTCTCATCTCTTAATGACGTAGAGATTACAGATAGTCGCTCTGATATTCAGATAGCTGAATCGGCGGGATTTGATAGAAAAACATCATTCAGGAATATTAAATAATCAATGTCGAGAAGTCGAAAAAAACACCCTGTTGTGTGGTGTGCGGGTCGTACAAACAAGGCAGGAAAGCGTCAGGCTAACAAGCGTTTCCGTCGCGTTGTCCATCAACGGATTAACTCAGATTATCATCTACCAATACATGTTAAAGAAGTAACCGATTTCTGGTGTATGCCGGCAGATGGAAAATTCAGATTAACCCCGGAGGATTATTATTACGAGAAATCTCTAAAAAAATAATGATGATGAATATAGAAGAACATATAAAAAATAACCTTCC
>JAAVDT010000017.1 GCA_014801655.1 Bacteroides sp. | reverse complement strand
GTGTGAGCAGCTATCGCAATCTTCTTCAAACCAAAAACAGGTGTCTTGATACATATATACGGTATCGGATTTAAAGAATGCCATGTATTCAATGTTCCAAAAATCATACCATACGTAGGTTCCCTTTAAGCGAAATGACCGACTAAATTTATTTGTCGAGCATGCAACAAATATTAATCCTAAAAGCAGAATAATTACAGTGGAAAATTTTTTATTCATCTTCAATCATGTTTAGAAATAACAATTTACTAATATAAGCCTATGTTAAGGATGAATATAGTCTCGGCAACAATGCGTTCTGCTTTCCCCGGGACCTTATCAGTTTATTTGTTTTTACTTGCTCATTTTTACAGTAGACTCAAAAACCTTGCGCCATTCGTCCGCCTGCCCACTGGCAGATGAAATGGTAGTGGCAAATAAACTAACGAGGATAGCTAAGATTATCTTTGCTAATAATTTCATGGCAAGGTGGAGGGGGTGATGATTGGTTTATGGTGGAGGGGAGGGGCTGTGGATTGGGAGTGGGGCGCGGTTAGCGGCGGCGTTTTTCGCGGGGGCGGCGTTTGGGGGCCGGGGCGAGGGTGGGGAGCTGGAGATTGTAGCGCAGGGTGAGGATGCGGAGGATGATGATGGAGGCTGCGCATGCGCTCTGCTGCATCACCGGTGAACCTCCGAGCGCCAGAATCAGCCAGTAGACCACGGCGCCAAACAGACATGCCGTGGCGTAGATGTCTTTGCGGAAAATCAGCGGCTCCTCGTTGAGCAGTATGTCGCGGATAACTCCGCCGAATGCGCCGGTGATGACGCCCATCGTTATGGCCACCCACATGGGGTAGTCGTTGGCAAGCGATTTCTGAATACCGATCACGCAGAACATTGCCAGGCCGATTGAGTCGAACATGAAGAGCAGTCGGTTTTGAGTCACCAGAATGTTGCGGAACAGAATCACGGTCAGGAGCGACAGGGCCGTCACGCCAAGATACCAGCCGGAGTGCATCCAGAACACCGGAATGTCAAGCAGCAGGTCGCGCAGCGTGCCTCCGCCGATTGCGGTCACGAGCCCCACAATGTAGGCCCCGAACCAGTCGAAATTTTTATTGGCGGCCAGTCGGATGCCGGAAATCGCACACGCAATAGTGCCGAGAAGTTCGGCGATAAACAAAAACATCGTGTCAACCTGCATTTCCATTGCAATCATTGGTGGAGGGCGGGAATGATCGGCACCGCTATCCGCTGCAAATATACAAATTTTATTTCGTCAATCGCTCATCCGGATGTGTATATTTTGAGGTCGGCGGTAATGAGGTTGTGGTCAGTGGTTTATCGCTCTGAGAATTTTTTGCTGCGAAAAAAATAGAAAAAAACTGCAAAAAGATTTGGTAGATTAAAATAAACCTGCTAACTTTGCACTCGCAAAACGAAACAAACTCGTTCGGCTCCCTAGCTCAACTGAATAGAGCATCTGACTACGGATCAGAAGGTTACAGGTTTGAATCCTGTCGGAGTCACCACCAAGAGAGAATCCCCTGAGGCTTCTCTCTTTTTTTTATATCCGCTGATCTTATTGCGGGAGGCGGAGAGAGATGATGGAGGCCACGGGGATTCGGCGCCCATCGGTCAGGACGAGTTCGCGGGAGTATTCATCGAATTTGCGGACGCGCTCGCGGGTGGTGACATAGTGGCCGCCCGACTTGCGGGTGTCGGGCACAAAATGGCGCAGGCGCACGGGGCGTACGGTGGGGAGCATCGATAACAAGCGATTGAGTCGCCGCGACAACACGGCTGCCTCCTCGCCCGACAGCTCAATGCGCTGCTCCGTTGGGCGCGCGGTTTCATCGATGGCCTCTTCATAGCCGTTGAGAGCGGCAAACGGAGCAAACTGTGCTGCCCGGTTCATCATCGACATGGGCGGATGCTTCGCCGACACATGGTGTGGCAAATCAAGAATATCGCGGTAATTATCAACAAATTCGTCCATAAATCACATCTCCAAACTCCAAACTCGAATATCTAATATCGAATATCTAATATCGAATATCTAATATCTAATATCTAATATCTAATATCNAATATCTAATATCTAATATCTAATATCTAATATCTAAACTCTAATCACTAAACTCTACTAAGCCTTGTGTCCGCCAATCTGCGCATTGCGTTCNCGCTGCGTTGCGCCCTCAGCAAAGTTGAGGCCTTTGAGAATNGCATTNTTTCCGAAGCGACTTTTAATGCGCAGCAGACTCTCCGACAGGCGTTGCTCGCGCTCGCGGTCGTGCTGTTGGCGAGCGACGCGCGCNCGGGTGGCTTCATCATCGTCAAACAGACTGAGCTGACGCGGCCGGCGCATCTCCTCCTCATGNNCCTTTTGCGAAATGATATTGTTGGCCACAACGTTGAGTCGCCTGAGCAGCAGCACGGGGTTGACGCATCGGTCNAAAAGCGCGGCCACGGCATCTCGAATGGTGCGCACCGATGAGGTACGTTCAGGGAGCGCGACGGTGGCATGGGAGTGGCGCGGCGTGCTTCGGCCGTAGTGGTCAATGTCGATGGGACCATCGTAGAGGGCGCGTATTTCGGGGCGCGTAAGGCTNTCGCAGTCATAGCCTATGTGGATGGTCATCGAGTCCGTGAGCATGCGGCTCTCAACGAGGTCGAGTGCCACGGTTTCGGCCATCTCCATGATCACGATGCGTGCGCGGGCAGCCGTGTAAGGTTCTGTCAGCACCTGACCGACGGAGGTCGACCGCGCCTCGGGGCGATAGGCTTTTATCTTGTCNATGGTCACCGGTTCCCACCCCCACGCATGATCTATGAGCAGCTCGGCGTTGACGCCGAAAAGACGGTAGAGCAGCTCTTCATGGTTGAGCGATGTGCGGGCAATGTCGCCCATGGTCAGGATGCCGTATTGTTCGAGTCGCCGGGCGATTCCGCGGCCCACGCGCCAGAAGTCGGTCAGCGGTCGGTGGGCCCAGAGCTTGCGNCGATATGTCGCCTCGTCGAGTTCGGCAATGCGCACTCCGTCGCTGTCGGGGGGCATGCGCTTTGCCACGATATCCATCGCCACTTTGGCCAGATAGAGATTCGTGCCGATGCCCGCTGTGGCCGTGATGCCGGTTTCGGCAAGCACTTCGCGAATCATCGTCATGGCCATCTGGTGGGGCGTCATGCGCNTGGTGCGCAGATAGGCCGTNACATCGATAAACACTTCATCTATTGAATAGACATGAATATCCTCGGCAGCCACATGGCGCAGATAGATGTTGTAGATGCGGGTGCTGTATTCCATATANAGGGCCATGCGCGGCGGGGCAATGATGTAGTCCAGGTCGAGCATCGGGTTTGATGCCAGTTCGCGGGCCGAGGTGGTTTTGCCNGCCGGGCGATAGGGGCGCGCGGCGCAGTGTCGCTCCATGTTGACATCGGCCACACGGCGCACCACTTCAAACAGGCGCGGGCGCCCGCCCACCCCGTGGGCTTTCAGAGCAGGCGACACGGCCAGGCAAATCGTTTTGTTGGTGCGCGAGGCATCGGCCACCACCAGATGGGTGTCGAGTGCGTTCAGTCCGCGCTCCACACACTCAACCGAGGCGTAAAACGATTTCAGNTCAATGGCTATGTAGCTCCGCTCCGTGGTCATTCTGTGTGCGATGCCGAGGCGTTGCCGTTGTCGAGCTGCTTGATGATGCGCGCCGGATTTCCGGCCACAGCGACATTGGAGGGAACATCGCGGGTCACNANNGCTCCGGCTCCGATGACAACATTATTGCCGATGGTGACACCGGGCACAATAGTCACTCCGCCACCAATCCACACGCTGTTGCCAATCGTCACCGGTTCGGCCCATTCAATGCCGCGGTTGCGCTCCTCCTCTTCAAGCGGATGGCAGGCGGTGTAGATCGACACGTTGGGGCCGATGAACACATTGTCGCCAATCGTCACGCGGGCTTCGTCGAGAATCGTCAGATTGAAATTGGCAAAGAAATTCTCGCCGATAAACACGTTGCAGCCATAGTCAATGCGCAGCGGCTGATTGAAGTGAAACTTCTCGCCGATGCTTCCCATCAGCGAGCGGATGATTGTGCGCTGCTCCTCGATTTCATCAGGGCAGAGCGAGTTGAAGCGCCAGAGCGCGCGGCGTGTGTCGGCCAACCGGCGGTGAAGCCCCGGGTGCATGGCGTTATATCGCTCGCCGGCAAGTATCTTGGCCCAGAGCTGTTCAAACTCGCAGTCGGCCCCCTTAGGCGCGGCAGTCAAATCAAAATCTTCAGTCATATGTATTATATAAGGTGTAAGGATTCAGTAAAAAAACGTTGGCAAAAGACCAATGGTAAAATCACAATGCAAATTTACAATAAAAACCGAAATCTCCCACACTGAAAAAGTTAAAATCCCGCCCAACCATTGTTAAAATGCCAATGGTTGCCATGGCAATTTGCCAACGCTCCCCGCCACCCGAAGACAAACATTTTTGTGTCATATTGAACAAAAACTATATTAAAAATTTGCGAAGGGTTGCATAAATTCATTCTTTCCATTAAATTTGCAGTGGATGAACGGCTAAATGTTTAACAACCGCTCATCAGACATGTTAATCATAAGCGTTTACTCTACGCTTGATTCTTGGCAAACCTTGAAATCTGGCAGTTTCATGTAGCATCGTCAGGAATGAAGTAACGGTAGATGTCTTCGTGTATGACAATCTCAGGTCGCCCTGTGGATATGGTTTTGACATATTCGCGTGGGTGGTTTGACGGCATACAGCGTGGGCTCTGGCGTTGCTCGTTCTACGATGTGACGGCTATGCCAGATGCCTAAGGTTTGCAGGACGAGTGACGAGTTCGGATCCTGCGCTTTTTGTTTTATAAATCAATCAGATTTCGCCTCCGACAAGGATCCTACGAGGTTTACGTTTCAATATGGATCCTAAAATGAAATCGCGTTTCCTGTCTCTCTATCAGATGGTGCTGGCCGACGGGATAATTGACGCAGCAGAAATTGAGACTCTGCATCGTATTGGAAGGGAGAGCTACGGTATTTTACCAGACCAAATCAGTGAAGTTATACGCGATGCTGATTTTTCAATCTCACTTCCCACCACGCTTGAAGAGAGTGTGACATTGCTTTATCAATTAGCTGAAATTGCATGGGCTGATGGCAATATCGATAATTCGGAAATTGAATTATTAAAACGACATGTTGTCGATATGGGTTTTGAAGCAGGTAACTCAGATGAAATCGCTAAATTTATTCTCGAACAGGTAAAGAATGGAAAATCCCTCGGGGAAGTACTTAACATGATAAACCAATAACAAGGTATGGCAAATCCACTTAAAGCATTGTTTACTATGGCTGGTACTCCTACGCCAACCAACACTCAGCCGACAACACTGAATCCTGATGAGATTCAGAAAAATGAATCATACGTGGCCTATGGTCGAAGAATGTGTGGCAAAGTAAATGGAACTCCAACACCATTAACCACTCTTCTTCACAAGGTTTTTCTTTATGAAAGAAACCGTCAAAGCAATGACCGTCAGCTTCAGGAAAGACATCGTTTGGATAATCAGAACCAACTTGCTAATCTCCAGGCTGATATTGAGCGAAATAAAATTGATCAGCGAGCGGTAGAGGCTAAACTTACAGAAAATGATGCTAATCATCAAATTCTGCAAAATAAACTGATTGAGGCCCAAAGTCATATTGGTCAAGAAAACAAAATGGCTAAAGCTAAAATGATACTCGGCTTGTGTATTCTNGCTGTGTTGACCGTTTATCTGTTTGTATTCTACAGCTCGACATTCTATTCTGCTTTCTTCAAGGATTTTATGAACATCAGCGACAACTTCTTAGCAGAAGCGATGTTTGACTCCCGTGCAATNCCATTGGCATTGGAGAATGGTTTTGGCAGTTTCCTATTTATCATGTGCGCACCCATGATCTTCATGGGATTAGGTTATCTGCTTCACTTCTATTCCGTAGACAAGGGTAAACTTAAGTATCTGAAAATTGGAGTTACGGTTATTATCACATTTGTGTTCGATTGCATCCTTGCGTATATTATCGCTAATAAAATCTATGATGTAATGGTGATGATGTCGCCGGTCGATATGCCGCCTTTTGGATTTGATATTGCTGTTAAGGATATTAATGTTTGGGCCGTAATATTTTGTGGTTTCATCACTTATATGATTTGGGGTTTTGTCTTCGGCCTTACGATATCGGCCTATGAGGAATTGAAAACAAATAAAGGTGAAATCTTGAAATATCAGAGTGAAATTAAACAAAACCGCGCAGAAAAGACGATTCTTACAGACCAATTAACTCAACTCCAAAGAGATGAATCAAGCCTTGGAGCAAGAAAGCAGAATCTTGATAATCAACTCGCCACGGGGGTATTCATCTTCAATAATGACGAAATACGTACAGCTATGAACGATTTTTTCTCCGGTTGGATTACGGTGATGACTCCTATGGGGCTGGCGCACGAACAGCAACAGGAGTGTGAAGCGATATTCAACAGAACAACAAATCAATTACTAAAAGATTAATAACAATGAAACGATTCAGACTTACACTCGCAATCCTCGCAATTTTAGGCATTGCCGGCCTAAGTATGTTCTCATGTGGTGGTGACACTGAAAATAGTGGTAATGGAGATACAACCCAAATGGTCTGTAAGACCGATATGCCCCTCAACATCTCAATCTATCTTGACCTGTCTGACCGACTTACTCGAGAGATGACACCATCGCAGATGGAGAGAGACACGGCCATCATCAATCACATCGTTGACAAATTTCTTGAAAATGTTCTTGAACAAAAGATTATCAAAAGCAAGGATAATTTTCAGATTTTCTTTTATCCCGAACCAAACAATTCTTCGGTGGCAACGATTGCCAAGAATCTCAGTGTAGATTTTAATAAAATCAAAGCTCCTGAAAAGAACAAGGAATACAAGAAGATGAAAAAAGATGTCAATGATGGCCTTTCTGTAATTTACAATGAGACCATTCAAGCTGCCAATTGGGTTGGTTGTGACATTTGGGGATTTTTCAGTAACAAAATGGTTGATAAATACTGTATCAGAGAGGGATATAGAAATATCATCATAATCCTTACCGATGGTTATTTCTTTCATAAAGACAATAAACTCAAGGAAGGAAACGCTTATTCCTACATCTTGCCTCAAACTTTAGAAGTCGAAAATTCCTCGCTCATAGTGAAGCGTTCAGGGCTTGAAGATCTTGAAGTAATGGTGCTTGAAGTTAACCCTTATGTATCTAAGGATCTTCCGGTGTTGGAAGAAAAAATCAAAACTTGGTTCACCGCAATGGGTGTAAAACCGGAAAATTTTGTTTTGACCGGCCCATCCATGCCTGCACATACAGAACATGTAATTGACAATTTCCTCGGAGAATAAAAGATTCGAAAATACTTGCTTTTTCGGCCGGAGTCAATTCGATTCCGGCCGTAATTATTCGTATGTTGAGAATGGGTGATAGCTTGTTACTGAAAATATTGTTGGCCGCAGGCTGGAAGCCNGCTTTCCTATGTTTCTGTGGATGCCTGTTTTGTTGTGGCTTCTGCTGATTTATGGGTGTTTTAGAGGGAGAGGAGGTGGGTGATGGCGCGGTTGAGGATGGCGTCGGTGCCGGTGGCTATTTCTTGTGGGGTCATGTCGACGGCGAAGCCTTCTGTGGGGTCGACGCCGAATTCGGTGGTGTGGCCTTGGGCGTCGAGAATGGAGCAGGCTGAGAAGCGGATGCCCCAGCCGTTGGGAAGTTCGGAGCTGAATGGCATGCCGCTGCCGCCACCGGTGGTGCTTCCGATTACGGTGACGCCGGGGATGAGTTTCATTATCGACACGAAGTTGTTGGCGGCGCTGAATGTGCTTCGGTTGGTGAGCACCACCACGGGTTTGCGCCAGGCTATGTGGCCGGCGCCGATGGGGTCGATATAATAGGCATAGGGTTCGTCGAAGTCGTTGTGGCCGGGACCGGTTTTGTGGATGATGTATCCGGCGAGGGTTCGCTCGTTGATGAAGCGACACACAAGGGGATCGACGTTGGTCAGGTTGCCGCCGCCATTGTCGCGCACGTCGATGATTAGGCCGTCGGCGCCTTTGAGATAGGAGAGGATGTAGTCCATGTTTCCGGCGCCGATGGATGAGGTGAAGCTGCCATAGTGGATATAGCCGATATTCTGGGGCAGAAGGGCGTAGGTGATTGCGCCGAGCGAGCGATAGTTGAAGTTGAAATAATATTGCTGAATGAGGCGTTCGTCGTAGTTCTGCGGATAGTCGCTCCACCATTTTTTATAGTAGGAGGTGGCGAAGGGGGTGGANAGGTTNGTGTGGCCGTCGCGCAGCTCGTCGATCATTTCGCTGCAGAGTGTGAAGAGTTCTTCGCGGGTCATGCGGGGCGACACGCGCCGGGAGTAGCGATCGTGAACTTCGTTCCAGTCAACATTTTTTTCATTGAAAAAGCAGTAGTGCTGGTCGATGATGGTCCAGAGGGCTTCAAAGTTACCCTGGGCATTGTCTTGATATTCAGGGATGTCGTGGCATGAAGCGGTGGCAATCAGCACCATGATTGCCGCCAGAGCGCGGAGCGTGTGCAGTTTGAGGAGTTTCATTGTCGTCTCAATAAGTTGCGGAAATGATTCGAGCGTCAGTGGAAAGCTGACGGCGGGGATTTAGCGAAAGCCATTCGCCGCTGATGCCTACGATGGCGGAGTGGGTGAACCGGCGGGTGACCAGATGGTTGACTTTTGAGGAGAAAATTTCACCCGAATAGCCTATGCGCAGNGCTGTGGCTCCGAAGCGGAAGTCGGCGGTCAGGCGATGGTCGTAGCGGAAATGGTTGCCCCACCATCCGCAGTGGGCCAGCCCGCTATGGTTGCCGAGATAAATTTCATAGTATAGCTCGCCATAGTCGGGAGAGAAGAANGCGCCGATGACCGGGAGCTGAGCGTCATATCTCACCGTGACCGGNAGCGATCGCAGTCGCAGATTCCACGCAGCATAACCGCTTGCGCCAAGATCGATCGAGGCTTTTGCCGACACCGGGTTGTTGCCATTATGGCTNAGATAGAGTGCGCCGAGATTGAGCATGGCTGCCGGGCCGATGCCGAGCGACACTCCTTGGGGAAGCTGCCAGCGGCGCATCATGGTCCAGGAGACGTTGAGGCCGAGGTCCCACATGGTGGAATTGCCGGCGCGGTTGGTGACATCGGCCACCTCTATGCCGCATCGCAAGCCCATCACCCAATCCGNGGGGTTGAAGGCCATTGCCTGCAGACGCTGATACTCGAAGCCGGCGCTCCAGCCTGAATATTTCACCGGCGAGAGATAGGTGTCGGCAATGTGGGCCGAGCCGCCTTTCAGCATGTAGGCCGACTGAACAGGNCGCAAAACCTCGACCGAGGCGGAATCGGCCGATTCTCCGGCATAAACGCCGGCGGCTGAGGCGAGAGCGGCGATGAGAGATATGANTGTACGTTTGATCATGATCAGGCTGTTGAGTAGGGGAAAGGTCAGAATATTCGCTGCTGACCGGTGAGCTCGTCGCGCACCTCATCTTCCGATTTGTCTTCATCGGGGTCGAGCGGNGTGTCGGTTTCCACCTCTTCAACCGGTGTGTCGACCTCCTCGGTTTCGGGAGCCTCAACAGCTATCGGTTCGATTTCTTCAATCGTGGACACCTCCATGTTGGTCAGGCGTTTGCCTTTGGCGCGGAGCGACTTGACGGCTATAAACTCGCAAGCGTCGACAATGATTGAGCCACGGAATTCATCCTTGCCGCCGAAGGTCACTTCAAATCGAGCGCCCGGGGCATCGGTCAGAGCGATGAGCTCCGATTTCGGATTGTCGCCGATGAAGCTCTGTTTGCGTGCCGACGATTCAAATTCAAATCGCTTGAGGTAGGGGAAGTTCTGCTGCGAGGCGTCCTGAACGATGGCTGTCCACACCTGCTTGGGGCGGAAGCGTTCGATGCGCAGGATGTTGTCTTCGTAGTGGTTGCTGGCTTCGAACGTGGAGGTGTAGTATTCGCCGTTTTTCAACACCACGAGCACCTGGTCTGTGGGGCCGAACTCGCCGAGATATTGTCCGCGACCATCGAAATTGAGGCGCAACACATCCCAGTCAAACCACACTTGGCGTCCGCCAAGCGTCGACGCCCCCTTCTCCTTGAGTGAGAAACGGGCCACTTCGTTTTTGGTGACGATGTTGCCCATAGCGCCTTTGCCTTTGATTGCAAGCTGGCTGAAGTCGACATCGAGGAAAAGGCTTTTCAGTCGAGGCTTCGGTTTGAGAGTGACCTTGACCACTTCAGCCTCGCCATTGGCATTGGCCGAAAACCAGCAAATCTTCGACCCNGGTTTGCCCTGAGTGATGTTGTATTCGCGGTCGCGGGTGATTCCGGTCACATTGAAGCGCTTCTGATAGTAGACGCCCCCCTTGCCGTTCTGGTAGATGACATTGTAGATGGTGCGTTCATCGTTGCGCTTGAACACGTTGATGTGGATCACGTTCTTGTCGACAAACATCTTCGGCTGCACTTTGCACACCTTGTAGCGTCCGTCTTTGTAGAAAATGATTATATCGTCGAGCTCCGAGCAGGGAGCAATGTATTCAATCTTTTCAGGGTCGTTGCCGAGCAGCTTGTAGGCTGTGCCCACGAAGCCCTCTTCGCGGTTGAAATAGAGTTTTTCGTTGGCTTCGGCCACGTTGGCCGCCTCGATGTTGTCGAAGCTGCGAATCACGGTGCGACGCGGATAGGCCGCACCATATTTTTCCTTGATGCGCTGATACCAGTTGATGGTGTAGTCGACTATGTGGGAGAGTTCATCTTCCAATCGGGCAATCTTCTCCTTATAGGTGGCGATATTTTCCTCAGCCTGAGCAGAGTTGAACTTGAGGATGCGGCCCATTTTGATTTCAAACAGTCGCTCGATGTCGTCGCGGGTAACNTNGCGGAGGAGNTTCGGCTTCCAGGGCTCCAGGCGGCGGTCAATGTGGTCAATGGCATCATCCTTAGAGGGGGCTTCTTCGAATCCCTTATCCTTATAGATGCGCTCCTCGATGAAAATGCGTTCGAGCGAAGCGAAATGGAGCTGCTCGTTGACCTCGCCGAGCTGAATCCGGAGTTCGGCTTCGAGAATGGCTTTGGTCGAATCGGCGCTGTGGCGCAACACGTCGCTGACACCGATGAAGTGGGGCTTGTCATCTTTGATCACACAGCAGTTGGGCGACACCGGCAGCTCGCAGTCGGTGAAGGCATAGAGCGCGTCNATGGCCTTNTCGCTCGACGTACCGGGCTGNAGATAGACNAGAATGTTGGCNGTCTTGGCCGTGTTGTCGTCGACCTTGCGGATTTTGATTTTGCCCTTTTCGTAGGCCTTGATGATAGAGTCGATGAGCGAACCGGTGGTGGTTCCGTGGGGAATTTCNGTNATGGCGAGAGTGCGGTTGTCGATTTTTTCGATTTTTGCACGAATCCTCACTTTGCCACCGCGCGCACCGTCGTTGTAGCGGTTCACGTCGATNAAGCCNCCCGTGGGGAAGTCGGGGTAGAGCGTGAACTCCTCGCCGCGCAGATAGGCAATCGAGGCATCGATGATTTCATTGAAATTGTGGGGAAGAATAAGCGATGACAGGCCGGCGGCGATACCCCCCACACCCTGCGAGAGCAGCACGGGAAATTTCGATGGGAGCGTGACCGGTTCCTTTTTGCGGCCGTCGTAGCTCAGCGTCCATTCCGTCACCTTGGGGTTGTANAGCACATCNAGGGCAAACTGCGACAGACGCGCCTCGATGTAACGTCCGGCAGCCGCCGAGGCTCCGGTCAGAATGTTGCCCCAGTTACCCTGAGTTTCCACCAGGAGGTCTTTCTGGCCGAGCTGCACGAGNGCGCCATAAATCGANGCATCGCCGTGGGGGTGATANTGCATCGTGTTGCCGACGATGTTGGCCACCTTGTTGAAGCGGCCGTCGTCGAGCGTCTTCATCGAGTGCAGGATTCGNCGCTGCACCGGCTTGAGGCCGTCGTTGATATGGGGAATCGCACGGTCAAGAATAGTGTAGGAAGCATAGTCGAGATACCAGCTCTGGAACATGCCTCTCAGCTGCTGGCGCACCTTGTCTTCGCTCAGGTCGACAAACATCGACGAGAAGCCGCCTGATTCNACGGCTTCCGCGCTGTCGTCCAACTCATCTGCATCTGTATCTGTATATTGTTCGTCGCTCATCGTGATAATGATTTATCGGTAGAAAAAAACATCAGCGGCAGCCGGCACACCACCCGAAGAGAAGCCCCGGGCTTGCAANCCGCAGGCNATATCCGAAAGGATAACCTCCCGCCAGCTACAAAGTTACAAAATATTTCCCACCCCACCTAATTTTTTTGCACCCCCCTGGGGTGAAATAAACGTGAAAAAAAACGGCATTTGGCCGGGTGGGGGCCAAATGCCGTGTGTATGTNGTTTNNNGGGGGATGGGACGTTAGAGCTGAGTGTCGGGGGTGATGTCGGCGCCGGTGTGGACTACTGCTTTGAGGTATTCGCACGAGGAGTTGAAGTATAGATCCATTTCCTGCTGGCCTGTTTTTGAGGCTTCCACTACGTAGGTGTTGCGTGTGGCATCGGGATATTCGTAGTAGTAGATATCACCGGGCTCGTAGGTGGAGTAGGGGGTCTTGTAGAAGTTGGCGTTGAGGGTTGCGGGGAGGAGGAACCAGTCTTCGCCGTAGTCGGTCTCTGACATTTTCCATTCGCCGGATTTGGTGTCGAACCATGCTTCTACTTCCTGAAGTCCGTTAACCTGGTCGAAGTCGGCCACAGTGTATTGGCCTTTTGTTTCCCATTTTACTTCTTTGTCGACGTTGACATCGGGATATTTTGCTTTGAATGAGCTGAGCACTTCTGTTGTGACGGCGGGATTCACGGTTGCGGGAGTTTTGTCATCGTCGTCGTCGGAACAAGCTGTCAGGGATGTGATACCCATTGCGAGCATCACGAGGTAGAGTAATGACTTTTTCATAGTTTTACGTAATTTGTGTATTATAATAATTGTTGTTTTATAGTTTTCAGTTATATAACATCGGCCCGCCTGATTTTGTTCAGACGGGCCGGGTTTATGGAGTTTAGAGTTTAGAGTCGAGAGTTTAGAGTTTAGGGTTTAGAGTTGGGAGGGAGAGAGTTTTTTTAGCGGATTTCGTAGGTGGGGATGTCTACGAGTTTGATGCCGAAACGGAGAGTAGAGTAGGGAGCGATGCCGGAGGAGCCGTTGACGCCGTAGGCCAGGGCGTAAGGCACGATGATTTCGCACGTGTCGCCAACACGCATGTCGGTGAGGGCCACTTTCCATCCGTCGATTACGCCCTGTAGGCCGAAGGTGCGCACGGAGTCTGTGCCGGCCACTGCGGTGGAGTCAAATGTCAGTCCGTTGTAGAGCTGTCCTTTGTATTTGACTGTGACCTGAGAGGTGAGCATCGGGGAGAGGTTGCCCTCGGTCAGCGAGCGGTCGTTGAAGTAGTGGATGAGCACTCCGGAGTTGACATACCATGAGGGGCTGAGGGCAGTGTAGTAAGGCTTGCCGTCGGCTGTCAGGGAGTCTTTCCGAGCGAGATACCATTCGTTGTTGGTGTTTCGCCAGGTAGCGTATTCGCTCCAGGTGTCGTCGTCGCTGCATGAGGTCATCAGAGCGGAGGCGCCGATGAGGAGTGTGGCCAGATAGAGAAGGTGTTTCATTTTGGAAGTTTGCATTTCTGGGTGAGTGGAGCTGAGGGTGAGGGTCAGAATTTCACTTCGGGTGCTTTCTGAGCGGCGGCGTCGGCCTGGAATTGTTCGCGGGGGTCGAATCCGAACATACCTGCCACGATTGAGCCGGGGAAGCGACGCACCTTGAGGTTGTAGGCTTTGACGGCTTTGGTGTAGTTGGCGCGGGCGGTTTCGATGCGGTTTTCGGTGCCTTCAAGCTGCACCTGAAGGTCGAGGAAGTTCTCGTTGGCCTTGAGGTCGGGGTAGGCTTCATGGACGGCGTTGACGTAGATCGAAAACTGCTTCTGAAGGTTTGACATCGCTCCGGCGTAGGCATTGGCGTCGGGGGCATTGAGGGCTTCTTTGGCGGCTTGCATCACGGCTGAGGTGTCGACGGGCTGCACTCCGGCGCGGGCGTTGGTTACGCCCTGGAGGGTGCGCTGTTCGTGGTCGGCGTAGCCTTTGACGGTGCTGACCAGATTGGGGATGAGGTCGAAACGTCGCTGATATTGGTTTTCAACTTCGGCCCAAGACTGGTCGCAGTCTTCGTTGAGGGTGACCATGGAGTTGTAGCTTGAGCATGTCGAGAATCCGAAGATGAACAGCAGGGCCACAACCACGATGGTTGCTATGAGTCCTTTTTTCATAAGAGTTTGGAGTCGAGAGTTTAGAGTAAAGAGGGGAGAGAGGGGAATGAGCTATGCTTATCAAGCGAGCTTGCGGAGGAGGGCGTTGAGGCTTACGTTGTCGCTGATCAGACGGTGGAGGTCTTCGACTTTGACGCGGGTCTGGGTCATAGAGTCGCGTTCGCGGAGGGTGACGGTGTTGTCTTCAAGCGTCTGGTGGTCAACGGTGATGCAGTAGGGGGTGCCGATGGCGTCCTGACGGCGGTAGCGCTTGCCGATGGAGTCTTTTTCTTCGTAGTGGGTCGAGAAGTCAAACTTGAGGGTGTTGACGATTTCGCGGGCCTTTTCGGGCAGACCGTCTTTGCGCACGAGGGGCATCACGGCACACTTCACGGGAGCCAGGGCTGCGGGGAGGTGGAGCACCACGCGGGTGTCGCCGCCTTCGAGCTTCTGCTCTTCGTAGGCTGAGCAGAGAACGGAGAGGAACATGCGGTCAACGCCGATTGAGGTTTCAATAACGTAGGGCACATAGCTTTCGTTGAGCTCGGGGTCGAAGTATTTGATGTTTTTGCCCGAGAATTTTTCGTGCTGCGAGAGGTCGAAGTTGGTGCGAGAGTGAATACCTTCAACTTCTTTGAATCCGAAGGGCATCTGGAATTCGATGTCGGTTGCGGCGTTGGCGTAGTGAGCCAGTTTGTCGTGGTCGTGGTAGCGATATTTTTCGTCGCCGAGGCCGAGGGCTTTGTGCCATTTGAGGCGCCACTGTTTCCACTGGTCGAACCATTTGAGCTCTTCGCCGGGGCGCACGAAGAATTGCATTTCCATCTGTTCGAATTCGCGCATGCGGAAGATGAACTGACGGGCAACGATTTCGTTGCGGAACGCTTTGCCAATCTGGGCGATGCCGAAGGGGATGCGCATGCGGCCGGTCTTCTGCACGTTGAGATAGTTGACGAAGATGCCCTGTGCGGTTTCGGGACGGAGGTAGACGGTCATGGCGCCGTCGGCGGTTGATCCCATTTCGGTTTTGAACATGAGATTGAACTGGCGCACGTCGGTCCAGTTGCGGGTGCCGGAGATGGGGCACACGATTTCCTGGTCGATGATGATCTGGCGGAGTTCTTCAAGATTGTTGTCGTTCATGGCCTGGGCGAAACGTTCGTGGAGAGCGTCGCGTTTGGCGGCATATTCGGCCACGCGGGGATTGGTCTGGCGATAGAGAGCTTCGTCGAATGATTCGCCGAAACGCTTGCGGGCTTTGGCCACTTCTTTTTCAATCTTGTCGTCGATTTTGGCGAGCTCTTCTTCAATGAGCACGTCGGCACGATAGCGCTTCTTGGAGTCGCGGTTGTCGATCAAAGGATCATTGAAAGCGTCGACATGGCCTGAGGCTTTCCAGATTGTGGGGTGCATGAAGATAGCCGAATCGATGCCCACGATGTTTTCGTGGAGGAGGGTCATAGAGTCCCACCAATAGCGCTTGATGTTGTTTTTCAGTTCAACGCCGTTCTGGCCGTAGTCGTAAACGGCAGAGAGGCCATCGTAGATTTCGCTTGACTGGAAAACAAATCCGTATTCTTTGGCGTGTGATACTATTTTTTTGAAAACATCGTCTTGTTGAGCCATAGTCTTGTCAGGTTTTTATTGAGATTGTCTGTGATTTAGTTCAGTTTAGGGCGCAGAAGCGCATTTGGGCGCAAATTTAATAAAAAATTCGCATAGCATCATTATTTATAATTAAAAGAATGTGAAATTTTGGCCGTGATGAATAAAAAGAGTAACTTCGCGGAATATTTTTCGTATTCGACTATTCATTATCATTTTCGCATGAAATCAATATATTTTGCAGCTCTCTCTCTGGCGATGCCCTTCCTTGCGGCAGGCGAGGAGCTTGAGGCCGACACGACCCGTTGGCTCGACGATGTCACGGTGACAGCCATCAAACAGTCCGCCGACCTTTCGATGACTCCGGGTGCAGTGACGCTCATTGGCCGCAAACAGGCTGAAATGTGGGGAGTCGACGCATTGAAAAATGTCAGCGAGATTGCTCCTAACTTCTATGTGCCGCAATATGGCAGCCGCATGACCTCAAGTATCTATGTCAGAGGNATCGGCGCGAGAATGGAGCAACCCGTCGTGGGGCTGAATGTCGACAATGTTCCATTCCTTAATAAAGACAACTACGATTTNGACCTGCTCGACGTTGACAAAATCGAAGTGCTCCGCGGACCGCAGAGTGCGCTCTATGGCCGAAACACCATGGGNGGCATCATCAANATCTANACCCTCTCGCCGATGAAATATCAGGGCAGCCGCATTGTTGGCGAAGTGTCAAACGGNCCTCATGTGAAGCTCGGCATTTCCCATTACTCCAAGTTCAATCCCTCGCTNGCAATGGGCTTCTCGGGCTACTTCCACTTCTCCGACGGCTANTACAAAAACCATTACAATGCCCGCAAGGTCAACACCGAAAAGAGCATGTCGCTGCGNTGGAAAACGCAGTGGAAGCCGGCCGAAGATTTCTCGGTTGATAATGTGGCGTCGTTCAGCCTTTCGCGCGAAAACGGTTATCCCTATGAATATGCNGGCAGCGGCATGATCAACTACAATGACACCTGCTTCTATCGCCGCAACGCACTGGCCGACGGGTTGACAGTGAAATGGTATGGCCCCTCGTTCACGGTGTCGAGCATCACCAGCGTNCAGTATATCNACGACAACATGACCCTCGACCAGGACTTTCTGCCGATCGACTACTTTCTGCTGACNCAGGCGCGCCACGAATGGTCGCTGACCGAAGACCTCGTGATNCGNGGNACGAAAGATAACTACTCGTGGGTGGGNGGTCTGTTTGGATTCTACAAACACACCTCGATGCATGCTCCGGTGACGCTGCAGAAAGATGGTATAGACCGACTGATCACGGGCAACGTCAACAACAACGACCGCATTCCCGTGCGTCTCGAATTCGACTCGCCTGAAATTCNGCTCGGNAGCGATTTTAAGATACCGACCTGGGGATTGGCTCTTTATCACCAGTCAACNCTCGACCTNGGCAAGTGGAACTTGGCNCTNGGNATGCGTCTCGACTACGAAAAGACCGCGCTCGACTATCGCAGNCTTTGCAACACGGCCATCTCGGCTTATNTGAAATCGGGCANNNCCNCANGTGCCNATTCTCAACGAAGAGATTAATATTGACGAAACCGGCAAGCTCCATGACCATTTTCTGGAATTTCTTCCGAAGCTGACCGTCAGCTACGAACTGCCTATGCCATCCAAGTCGNCCGTNTATGCATCTGTGGGCCGAGGATATAAGTCGGGCGGCTACAACACCCANATGTTNAGCGAAGTGCTTCAGCAGCGNATGAAANCTGANGTGATGTCNCTGATGCCGGGCATGGCTCCCGGTGGNGACGACAGCGGCATCGATGTTGACAACATCGTCAGCTATCGCCCCGAAATGAGCTGGAACTATGAAATCGGCGGACACATCTCCTGCGCTGATGGACGGGTGACCACCGACCTCGCTCTCTTCTATATCGACTGNCGCGATCAGCAGCTGACCATGTTTCCCGACGAATCNACCACCGGCCGAATCACCACCAACGCCGGNCGCACCCGCTCTTTCGGCGCCGAGCTCCAGATTGCCTGTCGCCCCAACGNCCATTGGGNCTATAATTTTTCTTATGGCTACACCAATGCCCGTTTNCTCCGCTTTGTCGACGGCGCGGATAACTANCGNGGCAAGACGGTGCCCTATGCTCCGCAAAACACTCTCTTCGCTTCGNCTGCCTACAGTCATTCTGCCGGATCGCTCGTGAAGATGACCTATAATCTCAACTGCCGCGGTGTGGGTCGCATCTACTGGAATGAATCGAACACCGACCGTCAGAATTTCTATGCNCTGATGGGCGCATCGGTCAAGGCCGAATGGAAATGGCTCTCACTCGAAGCATGGATGGAAAATGTGACCGGCACGAAATACTCCACATTCTTCTTCGAATCNATGGGCAATAAATTCCTCCAGCGAGGCAATCCGCGCAGCTATGGCATCACGCTCCGCTGGAATTTTGAATAAAACTCACTCATAAGTAACCTTTTTTGATAGACGTTTCAGAACCATTTTCCCCTGTCGGGGGTTAAAATGGTATGAAACGTCTACTTATATATCTGCTTCCATTGTTGGCACTGTCGGTTGGCAGTTGCCGCAGCTCCGAACCGTTCGACAATATCACCCGCGCGGCAACTCCGCAGGCTTTTAATTATGTGACTGCCGCCGGCGGCGCGAGAGTGGCATCATCGGTGTGTGATGATGTCAGCTATTATATCGTGTTCGACGATGAAAACCGAACGNCCAACATCACNATTTCAAATCTTCGCACTCCAGCCAATGATCAGCCGATGACGCTGACTTTTATGGACTGCGACATGTCATACACTTCCAACAATCATTCCAAAGAGCGCATCGTCAAGGCCGATGTGCTGGTGTCCAACGCGCCTGCCGGCAGCGGCGAGGGGGTGGTCATCACTGATGCCACATTTATCTACACCGAGTCAAACGACCTCGACCCCAATGGCATCGACGGCATCTATGCACGCTTTACCATCGATGGCATTTACACCGTCACGGCTTACCCTTATCATGTGTTTGCCGACGGAACCACTCGCATCGACAATCTCACCTCGGGCACAACGGCTATTGACTATGACCCTGTCTATACTCTCGATCTCGACCCTGATGCGATGACGGCAACACTGAAGGTCTATGGGCTTGACCTTGGCAACGGAGAGGAGGTTGGCGCAATGACCATTTCCCGACTGAAACTCACGCTCACGGATGGTGGCTACGGTCTGGCATCGGATGCTTCAACCGTTATGACTCTTTCGCAATACTCCGGCGACCCGCATCAGCAAATCACCCTCGAATCCCTCACAGCCTCTGCCGAGCTTCGCGACGAACTCCGCATCACAATGCACCTGACCGCAGGCGACACCTCTTTCACCATAGCCTCCTTCCTCGGCTCCAACCTCTCTAAGTAGAGTTTAGAGAGTTTTCCCCTAATTGTAGAGACGCACGGCTCGTGCGCCCGTACGTAAAGTATTGAATAACAAAGGGACGCACACATTGTGCGTCCCTTTGATTCGTATAAAGTTTTGGGGCTTTCAAACGTTATAATATAATTAGCGGCGGCCGCGTTTGGTCAGGGTGACGGAGGCATTGACTGAGCCCCATTGTGAGTCGCCTGTGAGTTCGCCGGAGCGGGTCATGTTGGTGAGGTTGATAG
Source organism: Bacteroides sp. (assembly GCA_014801655.1). GTDB lineage: Bacteria > Bacteroidota > Bacteroidia > Bacteroidales > Muribaculaceae > Paramuribaculum. The sequence goes on along the minus strand of JAAVDT010000017.1, from coordinate 57,114 downwards.
AGAATGGGGTGTCGTTGTCGTAGCCAAAAAGATATATGCCATCACCGGTGACATCTGCATTCATGCGCACGATGGTGCCATAAGTGTCATTCTTGTAGAGGGCCTCTGTGATCGAGCCGCGATTGTCGTCGCTTTCAATGAAAGCTACGGTGATGGGGTCGGATTTACCATTGCGGGTGAAGTAGCCGGAGTAGAAATAGCGTGTCTCATCGCCGCTTCTGACACTGGCTGTATTGTTAAGAATATCATATTCCATGCTATAATCTGTATCCGGCTCTGAGCTGTAGCGGCCGTGGCGGTCGTAGGTGTCATCGTCGTCATTCACAACAACCACCTCATCATCTACGGTGTTTTCGCGTTCATAGCTGCTGTCGGAGTAATGAGAGTAGGGCTGCGGTGCGCGGTCGCTCTTTTTCAGGAGGAAGAAAAGGCCTGTTGCCACAACGGCTATGGCCACGATGGTAATGGCGATTATGAGGGGAATGTTGTTTTGTTTTTGGGGAGTGCGGGAGGGCTGAGCCTGCGGTTGGAAAGCAGGAGGTTGCGGCTTAGGGGAGGGGGCAACTGCGGGCGCGGGCTGCGGAGTGGGGAAGTTGAATCTGGTGTCGAGTTCGGGCGTCGACGCAGTCGATTCCACCGGTTTGACGCGGCGCACACGGGGCACTTCGCCCACGCCGACTTCCCCTTCTGTCACCGGACGCTTCTTGCGGCGCTTCGGGCGCTCCTCGCCCTCGGGAATTTCACCCTCGGCTACAGGACGTTTCTTGCGACGTTTCGGACGCTCTTCACCTTCAGGGAGTTCGCCCTCGGCTATGGGGCGTCTTTTCTTTACGCGAGGTTTAGCGGGCGTTTCGCCTTCGGAAGCCGCAGGATTTTGAGGAGTGAGATTTTCTGCAGGCTGTTGATTGAGCGGTTCCTGCTGATTGGGGAGGTCAGAATTTAAGGAGTCCATGACAGATTGAGTTGCAATGTGATTAATTATCGCAAAGATAAGAAATTATTTTGTTTCCGTCGCAATAATATCCCCGAAAAAAGAGCGTGTTCACGCCGCGTTATTTGTGAGTTAAAGAGGAATGGATGCGGGCATCGCGACCGATGAAACTCGGTGAAAAGCACCAAAAAGATTATCGAAACCATGTCTTACAATGATAATAATAGTAATCCGGACATAAATTTAAACAGTTTCTTAGTAACTTTGTGGCTGAAATGATGACTGATGATTACACAGATTCTCTGTTTGCCTCTGAGGTTGATGCCGGGGATTTCGGCACTGAGTGGCAGGATGTGCGGCTCATTCATGAGTCGGCGCGGGGATGGTGTGTGCTCTACAGCTGTCTCTATCGTGGCCACCGCGTTGTGGTGAAGACACTGAAGGATGAATATCGCGACAGCGAAATTCATCGGCGGTTGCTCGAAAAGGAATATGCCATAGGCCACAGCATGAATCATGTCAACGTGGTTGAAATGATGTGGATGCAGGATGTGCCCGGTTTCGGGCCGTCGATTCTGATGGAATATCTCGACGGCGTCACGCTGGGAGGCTATCTTGCATCGCGCTCGGAGCTTGATTCGGAGGAGGTGATTCAGATTGTGGATCAGATCTGTTCGGCGGTCGATTATCTTCATTCGCGTCAGGTCATCCATTGCGATTTGAAGCCGTCGAATCTGATGATGGTCCACCAGGGCCGCTACGTCAAGCTGATAGACTTCGGCTCAAGCCGAGGGTTTGGATATGAAAAGCTCGACTTTGCCGGCGGAACCCAAGGATTCACCGCGCCTGAGAATTTGAAAGGCGATGGTGGTGAAGTGTCACCGCGAACCGATGTCTATTCTATCGGTAGGTTGATAGAGTTGATGGACACAAAAGGTGTGTTCGGCAACATTGTCGGGCAATGCACTTCGGCCGATACGTCGCTACGGCCCGCTCATGTTTCCGACATTCCGCGACTGATGCGTCGGTGCTTGCAGCATAAACGCCGCCGGCGAGTTGCAGCGGCGGCTATGGCGGCCACCACGGCTGTCGTGGTGCTTGTGGGAGTATTAATAATGTGGTGGAGGACTGAACGGGGCGATGTAGGGGCGGAGACGAAGCAGGGCTCAGCCGTTGATTCAGTTATGGTTGTGCAGCCGGGAGAGCCGATAGTCGTAGACTCGCCGAACATTGACAGCGCGTTGGGCGAAAATCTGCCTGTGGAGGTTTCGGAAATAGCAGACGTTGTTGAGCCTTATAAGCCCGCCGATGCAGACCCGGAGGTGAAGCCCGAAGTCACAAAACCGACCGATCCACTGCCCGCCGAAACGGATGAAACGTTGCCGCTTGACGCACAGCTCTATCAACATGCTTTGCAAGCAGCTTCCCGTCGATTTCGCGACCATATCAATATGATTGACACCATGACCACCATGCGCACCCGTCAGCTTGTCGGCGTAAACCACTGGCGATGGCTGGCGAAACAGGACGTGCGCCGATGGCTCGAATCAAAACTGCTTCCCGGCAATCCCCGAGTTGAAACACTGCTCGCCGATGCAGAGAAAGCCATAAAGGATTATGGCAACGATGAAAACAGAAAAGGTCTGGAATATCAGCACTATCAAAGGGCAATAAAACGCATCCCATCGTTGGCAGGCGTAGCGCTCGTCAAACGTCGTGTCGACTATGAAAAGGACCGCTACTACGTTGACTCCCTCCGCGAAGACGGCACATGGTATAGAGCTGCGGGAAGCCTGACCCCTCGCCCCAAACCCGAGTATTGGTTTTAGTACCACTCCTTGTTGCATCCGTAAAGCAAACTGTCTGAACTCCATTGATTGGGATTCAGACAGCAGTCAGATATATCCGGCAAGAGATTGCCTGTGATTCTTATGTGCAAATGCTTGATAGCTTGTTAGTTTTCTGTCGTGATGTGCCAATATTTCCTGTCGAGCTGCTGGGGTCGGCTTCGCCGTACACGTCGTATTGTGCCATGTTTATTACTCTAAGTGAAAAATCTGGTATTTGACATAGAGCTCATTGGGAGCATCGCCCTCATACACCGGACCTTCGGAGACTTGCATCTTGATAACGTAGTTGACGACGGTGTTCGTGCCGGGTTTAATCACACCCATTTTAATGAGATAGCCTCCATGGTTGTGGATGACGGCACGGGTGGAGAATGTTTCTTCTGTGGATGTGGGCAGCTCAACGAGGTCGGTAATCTGACCGATATAAGCAATTTCGGGAGCTTTTGATGTAAGGCTGAAAATTGACGACACCTTAAGCATTGGATAATCCACTGTTAATGTCAGAAGATTGTTGTGTTTTTCTTTGATAATGACACCACTTGCAACGGGAAGTGTGATAGTTCCGCTGTCACTCAGGATTTCACGTAGAGCCGGTTTGTCATAGTCACTGGTTTCGCACGAGGTCATGGCGACTGACAAGATGGTCAACAGTGCTGATAGAAAGAGCTTGAAATGTTTCATAACTGGTTGGAGAAATAAAGAACAAACTGAGATGAATGATTCTTGGGAGAATACATTCATCGCCGTTTGTCTTGAGTTGCTTTGGTTTATGATTCGACGGTGAGGTTGGGTACGGGACCATACTGATTTTCTGTCATCTCAGAGGCTTTTACCAGATACACTAAGATGATTATCCAGCCAATGACAGGAAGGAGAAACCATAACCAGTTCCAGCCGGAATGGCCAGTGTCGTGTAGGCGGCGGAACAACAGACCTAAACTGGGAAGAAAAAGCGGAAGACCAACGATTATGCCCAAAACATCGCAGGTTGTGTAATCAAACCCGCCGACAAAGCCCATGAATTGTATTAACAAATAGAGCAGCTCATTGAGCAAGGCGAACCACCAGTACTCAGAGCGCGATGCGCGACCGGTGAATTTGCAGTAGTTGCTGAAAGCCCTTGAAATGGCCTCTTCAAAAGAAACGCGATACTGATACATGAAAAATAAATTTAAGTGGGTTAATAAAAATGTTCTGTCGCTTAACAGACAGATGATGAATAATCCGGTTAGTTTACGCGGGTGTAAGTGAAAGATTCTCCTTCGCCGTCTACTGCCTCAAAGGAGTCAGTTATGGGTGATTTAAATTCAAGAGTTTCCATGAAACTCTGTTCTTTGAGTCCACTGATCATTTCCGATTCGATTTCTTCGCGGTCGCTTCGGTCGGTGATGCTTTTGTTGAATGAAAATTCAATGGAGTTTTCGTCTATCTGGGTCGTCAGTACTGTCTTTGAGGCTTCCCACTCGTCGGCCCAGGTGATGGTGCATAAGCGCTCATTGATGGGATAGCCATAGCGGATAGTTATCTTAGACGTGAATTTGTGGTCTTCCAAGGAATAAGATTCGACGACATTAAAAGCTGAATATGCCGCAATGATGATTGCAAGGACAGAAGGGATGACTTTTCAGATAATTTGGGTTGAGCTGTTGTCGGGATTGGTTTCGCCATTAACAAGAAGTTTGGTCATGATTCTAAATGGCCACATCGCCACCCAATATGCAAATGCAGTCAGAATAATCATGAGAATATCCTCTCCTGACTTAAATTTCATTATCCCTTCATAGTGATCATGCGGATTTAATTCAGTGAACAAACCGTAGATGCAGAGGATAGCTGCAAGCACTCCAAAAATCATTAATGACAGACCAAGTTTTTTCAATTTGCCATCGAATCCGGTGTGGAGATAATGGCCATAATATGCGGCGAACCCACACATTGCTATAGCAAGCACCGAATTGAGTTTGAAGATGAAGATGATAGCATCGTAGTGAGAGAATATAGAATAATAGTCGTAAGTCAGAAAGTCGGATACGCACGATGCCAACATCGACGCAATGGGTATGGCAATGAAAAAGATGTTGGAAGCAACGTAGAGTGAATTATTGAATAATGAAGTGTCCGATGAATATTTTTCGTAAAACCCGGTCAGGAATCGATAAATCAATGCAACGATTGCCCCGGTAGATAAAATCGAACAAAACAGTTTCATCACCAGAGCTAATCCATTGCTGAAAAACAGCGAACAATCCCCGATGACCAACGCAATTAAAGCAATGTATACTGCATAATTGGTCCATCTCAACATGCAGTTTGGTATTGAGTCGTCTGCCAGTTCGGGATTGGTGTCTATAACCTTGCTGATTGATTGGGTCGGATTCTGTCTGTCTGCTTCGGGATTGGTGTCTATAACCTTGCTGATTGATTGGGTCGGATTTTGTCTGTCTGCTTCGGGATTGGTGTCTATAACCTTGCTGATTGTTTGGGTCGGATTCTGTCTGTCTGCTTCGGGGTTGGTGTCTATAACCTTGCTGATTGTTTGGGTCGGATTCTGTCTGTCTGCTTCGGGATTGTCTTCTTTTCTACCCTGATCAATCTTTTTTTTCTTTTGCGCTCTTTTGTATAATATTATGGCTAAGATGCCATTTATGATAATAGAAAATGCAATATGCGTTGTGGAGGTCATTTTTTTTATTGTTTAGTTGTGTGTAAATTTAGTCAACTTTCTTGTGTATTCAATCAGTTCATGCGGGTGTAAGTGAAAGATACGCCTTCGCCGTCTACTGCCTCAAAGGAGTCAGTTATGGGAGATTTAAATTCAAGAGTTTCCATGAAACTCTGTTCTTTGAGTCCACTGATCATTTCCGATTTGATTTCTTCGCGGTCGCTTCGGTCGGTGATGCTTTTGTTGAATGAAAATTCAATGGAGTTTTCGTCTATCTGGGTCGTCAGTACTGTCTTTGAGGCTTCCCACTCGCCGGCCCAGGTGATGGTGCATAAGCGCTCATTGATGGGATAGCCATAGCGGATAGTTATCTTAGATGTGAATTTGTGGTCTTCCAAGGAATAGGATTCGACGGCATTAATATGCATAGTGATGCCATCTTCAGTTTCATTGAAAGAGGTTTGCCATGTGCCGGCCAAAGCCTGTTCTGTTTCAGGGTCGCTGCTGTTACACGATGTAGCAACCATGGCCACGATGGCGATAAAAATCGCCGAAATCATTTTGATAGATTTTTTCATTGGTGATTGTTGGTTAAAGTTTGTGATGCTTGTAGTCATAAATGTAAACAGTTTCTTGGATTTACAGAAATGAGAGCGAGGTAAATGCGGAGCAGGGATGGGCTGCTCGGTTGGATTCGTTCGTTGAGGCTCTCGCATTTGCCTTGAAGTCCGAATGTTAACAGAGCGGCCCATCCCTGCCGTGTGGGGGGGATGGATCTGCGCTGCCTTGATTTGAGACTTCAATTGGAATTTGCGAGATTTCAACGAATCAGATCATTGCAGTGAAGAAGCAATATGTCGTGGTCTATTTCAGTCTGGTTATTCCTGGTTCTTGTTTTGCAATCTTTTGGGGTGTGATTAATGAGGGTTTCCGACTGCAAATATAAATAATTCTGCTGAAATTCGGCAATATTGCCCGCTCTTTTTTGTGCAAAATTAAAGTGGAATGATGGTTGGCAGGGTAGCCGAATTGGTTTAACTTGGTTCAAATTTGCAAACGTTAACATTCGGGATGGATTTGCAATTTTGGTTTAGTATAACTTTGCACTGCAAAAATTTGTTTATTAACCGCTAAATCTGGTATGCCATATGTTTAAGGTAGATGATGATCTTTTATTGATGTTGCGTCAGGCTGTTGAAAAGGAGTTTGGCTCGTTGCCGCTTTCGCCGGCCGANTTNNATCGGCTTGCNGAGGCCATCGGGACGTCATGTAAAGACCGCATAGCATCGTCGACTTTGAAGCGCATATGGGGTTATGTNAGAAATCCTCATTCGCCGACGTTCAGCACCCTGTCGGTTTTGGCGCGCTACGCGGGCTATCGCGATTGGGATGCGTTTTATCGCTTNGCAATGGTTGAGGCTGACTCAGGGTTTTCGACCGACGANCTGATTGTGGCCNCTGAAGAAAGCATCGGAACGCGAATCCGCATTGAGTGGGCCGGCTGCAAGGGGTGTGAAATAGTGAAGGCTCAGGAGCCGAATCTGTTTGAGGTTTCGCGGTCGATGAACATCAAGCTGCGCGAGGGCGACATGTGTCGCGTCAATTCGATTGCCGTAGGGGAGAGGTTTGTGGCTTCCGACTGCCATAGGGCCGGACGCGAGATGGGTATATATATAGGTGCGCGACACGAGGGAATCGCAACCATCCGCCGTCAGGATTCGTGATTGCCGTCTGCCGTCGTGGCGTTTTCAGGTCGGTCAGGCCCTGCTTGCGCGGAGCTGCGCTTAGGGCGGTTTTCGCCCATTGTTGAAATATAATTTGACAGTTAGGACCGATTTTTAAATATTTTTGACTATATTTGCACCGTAAAATTTTGCTTGCATTGGAAATCTTCTGCCATGGCTATGCTTTTTCGGGTAGTAATCAGGAGATTACCGTGCGGTAATCGTATTTAATGCTAAATCTACATTATTCAAATATGATTTCATTAACGATTCTATCCTCTACGCTGGCCATTACGGCCGCCATCACGGGCGTTGCGCTCGTGTTCCTGGCTCTGTGGATCGCCGGGCTTATCTCGCCCCGCTCTTACAATGCCCAGAAGGGTGAACCCTACGAATGTGGTATCCCGACTCGCGGCGAGAGCATGGCTCAGTTTAAAGTGGGCTACTATCTCTTTGCAATTTTGTTTTTGATGTTCGATGTGGAATGTGTTTTCCTGTTCCCGTGGGCAGTGAAGGTGAAAGAACTTGGCGCAGCAGGCCTCGTTTCGATCGCTTTCTTTTTTTCTATATTAGTGCTGGGCCTCGTCTATGCCTGGCGGAAAGGAGCTCTTGAATGGAAGTAACTACTAAAAACATGCCTTACGACGCATGGAAAGACAATGAGTATATCGAAAGCCTGGTGAAGCAGCTTCAGGAGTCGGGCGCTAACGTTGTGGTCGGCACTTTCGACAAGCTGATCAACTGGGGACGCTCCAACTCGCTCTGGCCGCTGACTTTCGCAACCTCTTGCTGCGGCATCGAATTCGTGTCGCTCGGCGCTGCCCGCTACGATATGGCCCGCTTCGGTTGGGAAGTTGCCCGTTCGTCGCCCCGTCAGGCCGACTTCATGATGGTGGCCGGCACGATTGTTAACCGCATGGCTCCCGTCGTTCGCCGTCTTTATGACCAGCTCGCCGAACCCAAATATGTGATTGCCTGCGGCGCATGTGCCGTTTCCGGCGGTCCGTTCAAGAAATCTTATCATGTTGTGATGGGTGTCGACCAGATTATCCCCGTCGACGTCTATCTTCCCGGCTGTCCTCCCCGTCCCGAGGCAATGATCTACGCCATCATGCAGCTCTCGCGCAAAGTTAAGGTGGAACGCTTCTTCGGCGGCGTCAACCGCAAGGAAAAACAGGAAAAATTCCTCAAGGAACATCCGATTGAAGGTGCTCAGGATTAATTGAACTTCGTTTTTTTAGACTATACATTATCACCATAAATATGGCACAACTACAGGAAACCATATCAAAACTGTTCCCCGAAGCCACTTTCACCCAGAGCAACATCCTCGAAGTGGAAATCGCCAAAGAAAAATGGCACGATCTGGCCAAGGAACTCAAGGAAAATGAAGAACTCGCCTTCGATTTTCTCGTAACCATCGTGGGTATGGACTGGACCGATAAGTTCGGCTGCGTCTACTATCTGACCTCTACTCGCCACAATACTCATATCTCCGTCAAAGTCACCACCGACAACCGTGAGAACCCCATGCTCTACAGTGTTGCCGACCTCTGGGCCATCGCCACTATCTTCGAACGCGAGGTCTATGACTTCTTCGGAATCATCTTCATCAACAACCCCGACATGCGCCGCCTCTTCCTCAGCATCGACTGGAAGGGCTTCCCCCTGCGCAAGGATTATGATGAATCTCCCGAAACTAATCCCGTCACTACCGAAAACGAACGCCAGAGCGACTTCACCACAACCTACGTCGAAACTGCCGACGGCAAAGTTGAAGCTAAGGAAGTGCGTGTGTTCCAGCCCGAAGATTTCGTTGTGAACATCGGCCCGCAGCACCCTGCAACCCACGGCGTGTTGCGTTTCCGCACAGCAGTTGACGGTGAAACCATTAAGAAAATCGATGTCTACATGGGCTATATCCACCGAGGCATCGAAAAAATATGCGAAAAGCTGACCTATCCGCAGACTCTCCACTTCATGGACCGTCTCGACTACTTCTCCGCTCACCCCTATCACCATGGTCTTTGTATGACCATCGAAGAAGCTGCCGGCATTGAGATTTCTCGCCGCGCCCAGGTGATTCGCGTGTTGATGGATGAGCTTTCGCGCATCGCTTCCCACTGTCTGTTCATCGGCACCTACTGCATGGACCTCGGTGCCACCACCATGCTTTTCTACACTCTGCGTGTCCGCGAACAGATTCTCGACATCATGGAGAAAACATGTGGCGCCCGCATGACTTTCAACTACAGCTGCATCGGCGGCGTGATGCAAGACCTCGCCCCCGACTTTGTTGCTGACGTGAAAGCACTCCTCGCCGTGCTCCCTGCTAATATTAAGGAATACAATAAGATTTTCACCGGCAACGTTATCGCCAAGAACCGCATGGAAGGTGTTGGTGTGCTGAGCCGCGAGGATGCCATCAACTGGTCTGTCACCGGTCCTTCAGGACGTGCTTCGGGCTGGGCTTGCGACGTGCGCAAAACCGACCCCTACAGCATCTACTCCGAACTCGACTTCGAAGAAGTTGTCCGCACCGAAGGCGACGCCATGGCTCGCTTCAAAGTGCGCATGGATGAAATGGTGCAGAGCGCCCGCATCATCGAACAGCTCATCGACAATATCCCCGACGGCGAATACTGCGTGAAAGTTCCCAAAGTGCTCAAACTCCCTGTTGGCCACTGGTTCCGCACAGTCGAAGGTTGCCGCGGCACATTCGGCATCTACCTCGAAAGCGATGGAAACACCAAACCCTATCGTCTGAAAATCGCGCCTCCCTGTCTGCCCGCAGCGGCTGTGGTCGACCACATCACCCGTGGTAGCAAAATCGCCGACCTTATCACAATCGGTGGCTCGCTCGACTACATCGTGCCCGACATGGACCGATAATCTCTTGCAATCGAATCTAACGAATCAAACAGATAATAAGCTAATTAATAGTAATAGATATGTTTAATTTCTCAGTTCTGACCAATTGGATTGACCAACTTCTCCGGTCGTTCATGCCCGGATGGCTCACCGTGGTCACGGAGTGTGTGCTGATCGGTCTGGTGCTTCTCTTGCTCTATTCCGTTCTCGCATTGTTCTACATCTATTTTGAACGCAAGGTCTGCGCCGCGTTCCAGTGTCGTCTCGGCCCGAACCGAGTTGGTCCCTGGGGGCTTCTGCAGAGTGTTGCCGACATGTTCAAGATTCTCATCAAGGAACTTATTGAACTCAAGAATATTGATAAATTCCTTTTTGCTTTGGCGCCCTATCTCGTCATACTCTCTTCGATGCTCGCTTTTGCGGTGCTTCCCTGGGGTAACGGATTGCAGATTATCGACTTCAACATCGGCATCTTCTTCCTGCTTGCCGTGTCGAGCATCGGTGTCCTCGGCATTCTGCTCGCCGGTTGGTCGTCAAACAATAAATATACACTCATCGGTGCGCTCCGTTCCGGTGCTCAGATGGTCAGCTACGAGCTCTCAATCGGCCTGTCGGTTCTGACCATGTGTGCTTTCGCAGGCACTTGCAATGTAGTTCAAATCGTTGAAGCGCAGGATCACCTCTGGTTTATTTTCTCCGGCCATCTGCCCGCTATCATTGCATTCATCATCTATCTGATTGCAGGCACTGCTGAGACCAACCGTGGCCCGTTTGACCTTCCCGAAGCGGAAAGCGAGCTGACCGCCGGTTACCACACTGAATATTCCGGTATCCACTTCGGCTTCTTCTATCTCGCCGAATATCTCAACCTCTTCATCGTGTCGGGCGTTGCAACGCTGCTCTTCTTCGGCGGCTGGATGCCTCTCCACTTCCCCGGTTGGGACACCTTCAACCACATTATGGACTATATTCCTTCCGTAATCTGGTTCTTCGGCAAAGCAATCGCAATTTCATTCATCATCATCTGGTTCAAATGGACATTCCCCCGTCTGCGAATCGACCAGCTGCTTGCACTCGAATGGAAATATCTGCTTCCCATCAACCTCGTTAACCTCGTGCTGATGGCGCTGATCATCGTGACCGGTTTCTATCTCTAATTATCATCGAAATTAAGCATACCTCAATAATATGAGCGATAAATTTGGAAAAATTTCCCAGGTAATCGGCCCGGTTGTCGATGTTATCTTTGAAGGTGAAGGCAATGTATTGCCCCCCATTTTCACTGCGCTGAAGGTGGATCGCCCCGACGGTTCAATGTTGATTCTTGAAGTTGAACAGCACATCGGTGAAAACACCGTGCGTTGCGTGGCAATGGAAAGTACCGACGGCCTGCAGCGTGGCGTTAAGGTCGATAACCTCGAACGCCCCATCGCCGTGCCCACCGGCTCGCAGGTAAAGGGTCGTCTGCTCAACGTTGTAGGGGAGGCCATTGACCGTCTGCCCGAACTCGATCGCACTGAGCTTCGCCCCATCCATCAGCCCGCACCCGCCTTTGATGACCTCACTATCGGCACTGAAATCCTCTATACCGGCATCAAAGTGATTGACCTTCTCGAACCCTACAGCAAGGGTGGTAAGATCGGTCTCTTCGGTGGTGCAGGTGTAGGCAAGACCGTGCTCATCATGGAGCTTATCAACAACATCGCAAAGGGTCATAACGGTTTCTCTGTTTTCACCGGTGTCGGCGAACGTACCCGCGAAGGTAACGACCTTCTCCGTGAAATGATCGAGAGCGGCGTTATGAAATATGGCGAAAAGTTCGAAAAAGGCATGGAGAAAGGCGAGTGGAATCTTGCCGACGTCGACATGGACCAGGTGAAAGAGTCGCAGGCCACNCTCGTGTTCGGTCAGATGAACGAACCCCCGGGCGCACGTCTGCGTGTGGCTCTCTCCGGTCTGACCGTAGCCGANCAGTTCCGCGACCAGGATGGTGGCGGCAAGGAGATTCTTCTCTTTATCGACAACATTTTCCGTTTCACTCAGGCAGGTAGTGAGGTTTCGGCTCTTCTCGGCCGCATGCCCTCAGCTGTGGGTTATCAGCCTACCCTCGCTTCTGAAATGGGTATGCTTCAGGAACGAATCACATCAACCAAAAACGGTTCGATCACCTCTGTGCAGGCCATCTACGTGCCCGCCGACGACTTGACCGACCCCGCTCCCGCAACAACATTCAGCTTCTTGGATGCCACAACGGTGCTTAGCCGTAAAATTGCCGAGCTCGGCATCTATCCCGCCGTCGACCCGCTCGAATCTACTTCACGTATTCTCGACCCCAACATCATCGGCAAGGAACACTACGAAACCGCTCAGGCCGTTAAGCAGCTTCTTCAGAAATATAACGAATTGCAGGATATCATCGCCATTCTCGGTGTTGATGAACTTTCCGACGACGATAAACTCGTTGTTTCTCGCGCCCGTCGCGCCCAGCGATTCCTTTCGCAACCCTTCTTCGTGGCCGAGCAGTTCACCGGCCTCCCCGGTGTCATGGTGCCCCTGTCGGAAACCATCCGCGGCTTCAAGATGATTCTCAGCGGCGAAATGGACGAATATCCCGAACAGGCCTTCCTCAATGTGGGCACGATCGACGACGCCATTGCCAAAGGTAAGAAAATGCTTGCCGAAGTCAACGGTTGATACTTTTAATGAAGATATAATAATCATATATGACTTTAAAGATTATTTCTGCAGAAGACATTCTTTTCGAAGGCGAGGTGACTTCGGTCTCTCTCCCCGGAACCAACGGACGCTTCACGGTGCTTAAAAACCATGCGTCGCTGATCTCCACGCTTGAGGAGGGTAACATCGTGTTCACCACCTCCGGCGGAGAAGAACAGGAGCGCCATGTGCTCGGCGGCCTGGTCGATGTGGATAATAATATTGTGTCTGTGTGTATCTATTAAGTGACATGAAAATTCAAAGATTCCTTACTCTCATTCTGCTCGCGGTTGCTCTGGTGGTGCCCTCGATTCTGTCGGCGGCCAACTCCGGCGACTCGGCGGCTGCAGCTCGTGTGGCCGACCCCGTTGTTGAGAAATCAGAAGACGTTGAGAAGAAGTTAGACCCTAAGGAAATTATCTTCGAACATCTCGGCGACGGCTATGGCTGGGAGGTGCCTTTCAATCATCATAAGCGCATCCCTCTTCCCGTCATCGTGTTCGGCAAGGATGGCCTGCACATCTTCTCATCTTCGAGAGTGGCACATGGTCAGACATATAAAGATGGCAACGCTGAATTCAAAATCGCCGGTAAAGATTCGCCCTACAAAGGCAAAATCGTTGAAATACTGCCCGATGGTTCGGAATACAAACCCTGGGACATCTCGATTACAAAAAATGTTTGCGCCCTTTTCATCGCCTGCATTCTCGTAATCTGGTCGGCTCTCGCCGTTGCCCGCTGGTATGCCCGCAAGGGCTTCAANGCCCCCCGCAAAGGAATGGGCATGATTGAAGCTCTCGTCGATTTCATCTACACCGGTGTTATTCGCCCGACCCTCGGCGACCGCTCTCCCAAGTTCGCCCCCTATCTGCTGACGGTGTTNTTCCTGATTCTTTATCTCAACCTGATGGGACTCCTNGTTGTGTTCCCCGGTGGAGCTAACCTGACAGGCAACATCGCCGTGACTATGGTTCTCGCACTCTTCACATTCCTTGCCACCAACATCTTCGGCACGAAACACTACTGGAAGGAAATCCTTTGGCCCGACGTTCCGCTGTGGTTGAAATTCCCTCTCCCCATCATGCCCCTCATCGAGCTTTTCGGTATCTTCACCAAACCTGCGGCTCTGACCGTGCGTCTGTTTGCCAACATGATGGGTGGCCACATGATTGTCATCGCTCTCACGCTCCTCATCTTCATCTTCGGAGCTTTCGGAGCAGCAGTCGCCGGAGCCACTTCGGTGTTCTCGGTTTGCTTCTCTGTGTTCATGCTTCTGATCGATGTTCTCGTCAGCTTCATCCAGGCCTATGTGTTCACGATGCTTTCCACCATCTTCATCGGATTCGGTCAGGAACGCGAACATGAACACCACGAAGATAAATCTCACCCCGAACCCTCTGCTACGACTCCCGCAAAGTAAACAATAAACGAAAAATAATAAACTAAATAATAACATTTAAAATCTTAGAACTATGTTAGCAATGATTTTAGCAGCTATTGAAGGAACTCTTGGTCTCGGCGCATGTCTTGGTGCAGCCATCGCAGCTATCGCCGCCGGTCTCGGCATCGGTAAAATTGGTGCAGCCGCCATGGAAGCAATCGCACGTCAGCCCGAATCTGCCGGCGACATCCGAAGCAACATGATCGTGATTGCCGCCCTCGTTGAAGGTGTGGCTCTCTTCGCCGTTATCGTTTGTGTTCTTTCTCTGTTCCTCTAATTGACTGCCCGAACATAATATGGAACTATTCACCCCTGATTTTGGCTTGGTCTTCTGGATGTTCGTGGCCGTTGCCATTCTCCTGCTTATTCTCTATAAGTGGGGCTGGCCGGTTATCATCAAGAGCATCGAATCAAGAGCCGACCTCATCGACAAGGGTGTGGAGTACGCGCAGAATGCCAAGGAGCAGCTCGAAAACGCCAAGGCCGAGTCTGAGAAATATCTTGCTCAGGCTCGCGCCCAACAGGCCGACATCCTCCGCGAGGCTGATCGCATAAAAACACAAATCATTGATGAGGCGCGCGCAGCCGCTCAGGTCGAAGCGCAGAAAGTGATGGACGCTGCAAAGCTCTCCATCGAACAGGAACGCAAAGAAGCGCAGCTGCAGTTCCGCAACGAGGTCAGCTCGTTTGCGCTGGACATCGCTCAGAAAGTCGTGCGCAATCAGCTTGCCGACGAAAAAGCCCAGTCGCAGCTCGTTGCTTCGCTTCTTGATGAAATGGAAAAACAAAACTAACATCGAAACGCAATGAACGAAGGTTTGATTCCGGCCCGATATGCCAAAGCTCTCTACCTCGTCGGCAAAGAACGTAATGCCGACAAGGAGCTTTACGCTGTCATGAAACGTCTCGACAGCTCTTTCGTGGAGCAGCCCGGGCTTCAGGCCACGCTCTCGAATCCCTATGTCTCGGATTCCGACAAGGAGAGTCTTCTCTCCGTGGCTGCCGGAGTTTCAGATAACTCCGCTCTTTTTGCCGATTTTCTCAAACTGCTTGCCCGCAACCGCCGTCTCGACATGGCGCAGGGCATCGCTAAGGCTTTTATTAAGCTCTACCGTGAAGAAAACGGAATCTATGAGGTGCACGTCGTTTCAGCAGCCCCGCTTGCCCCGGCTGAAGAAGCGCGTCTTAAGTCTCTCGTGCAGACCCACCTCAAAGGCGGCTCGATGGAATACTCTTCCTCTGTGGACCCCTCGCTGATTGGTGGTTTCACGGTTAGTGTCGGCAACGAGCGTATCGATGCTTCAATCAGCAACGAATTAAAACAATTGCGTTTGAATCTTATTAGCAACTAATTTACTCTGATGATTAATCCCAGCGAGATTTCAGAAATATTAAAACAGCAGCTCGAAAACGTCAACTCAAAAGTGTCGTTTGAAGAAACAGGCACCGTGCTTGAGGTTGGCGACGGCGTTGCTCACGTTTATGGTCTTGACAATGTGTGCGCCAACGAACTCGTTGAGTTCGAAAACGGCGTGAAAGGTGTTGCCCTCAACCTTGAGGAAAGCAATGTCGGCGTCATCCTGCTCAACAATGTTGACAAGGTGACTGAAAACATGTCGGTGAAACGCACCGGTGAAATCGCTTCGATCCCTGTCGGCGAAGGTTTGCTGGGACGTGTTATCAATGTGCTCGGCGAGCCCATCGACGGCAAAGGACCCATCTCCGGCGAACTCATGCACCTGCCTCTTGAACGCAAGGCTCCCGGCGTTATTTTCCGTCAGCCTGTGAAGCAGCCGCTGCAGACCGGCATCAAGGCCGTTGACTCAATGGTGCCCATCGGTCGCGGTCAGCGCGAGCTCATCATCGGCGACCGCCAGATCGGTAAGACCGCCATCGCCATCGACACCATCATCAACCAGCGCAAAAACTACGAAGCCGGCCAGCCCGTCTACTGCATCTATGTTGCAATCGGTCAGAAAGCATCNTCAGTTGCCGCACTCGTTGAAACCCTGCGTCAGCACGGTGCGCTCGACTACACCGTTGTAGTTGCCGCCACCGCCGCCGACTCAGCTTCAATGCGCTACTATGCTCCNTTTGCCGGCGTTGCCATCGGCGAATTTTTCCGTGACACCGGCCGCGATGCGCTCATCATCTATGACGACCTCTCCAAACAAGCCGTTGCCTATCGTGAGATTTCACTGATTCTCAAGCGCCCCTCAGGCCGTGAAGCCTATCCCGGCGATATCTTCTATCTCCATTCGCGCCTGCTCGAACGCGCTGCCAAGATTATCGACAATCAGGAAGTGGCCTCTCAGATGAACGACCTCCCCGCACCGTTGAAACCCATCGTAAAAGGTGGCGGTTCGCTCACAGCCCTTCCCATCATCGAAACACAGGCCGGCGACGTGTCAGCATATATCCCCACCAACGTGATTTCAATCACCGACGGTCAGATCTTCCTCGAAACAGCTCTCTTCAACCGCGGTATCCGCCCCGCCATCAACGTCGGCATCTCAGTGTCGCGTGTGGGTGGTAACGCTCAGATTAAATCAATGAAGAAGGTGGCCGGCACACTGAAAATCGACCAGGCTCAGTTCCGCGAACTCGAATCATTCACCAAGTTCGGCGGCGACATCGACCCCGTGACCGCCCGCGTGATTGACAAAGGTCGCAAAAACGAACGCCTCCTCATTCAGCCCCAGTATCAGCCCATGGCTGTTGAAGAAGAAGTTGCCGTGATTTTCTGCGGCACCAACGGCCTGCTCGAAAACGTACCCCTCGACAAAGTCAGCGAATTTGAAGAACTCTTCCTCCAGCTGCTTCGCGCAAAACATCAGGCCGATGTGCTCGACGTAATCAAATCAGGTCAGCTCACCGACGATGTCGTTGAAAAACTCAAAGCCGCCGCTGCTGACGTCGCATCAAAATATAATCAATAATCTCCACCTGATATAAATGGCAACATTAAGAGAACTTAAAGGACGTATCGGTTCGGTGGCTTCATCAGAGAAGATCACCGGAGCGATGAAGATGATTTCCTCGGCCAAAATGCACAAGGCCGAGCAGTCATTGAAGCGTCTATTGCCATTCCGCCGGCAGATTGAAAGCATCATCGGCAATCTTCTTTCAGCCGATGCACAATTCACATCCCCTCTGCTCGACGATCGTGAAGTGAAAAATGTTTCAATCGTTGTTTTCGGTTCCGACGACGGTCTTTGCGGTGCCTACAATGTCAACATCTTCAAGATTCTTCTCGCCCGATTGGCTGAATATCGAAAAGACTATGGCAGTCAGGTCAGCGTGACAGTCTACCCCATCGGTGCGAAAATGGCCAAAGCCGTTAGCCGCATCGCCGCTGACGGGCTTGAAGTCAAAACGCTTGAAGGCGTCGACTCCAAAACCTCGGGCGACGGCGTCAAGGTGTTTCTCGACGAGCTCATCAAGAATTTCCTCGAGGGGCAGACCGACAAGGTCGATGTGCTCTACATGAACTTCCAGAGCGCCGGACGTCAGCGTCCGCGATGCGAACAGCTCGTGCCCGTCGTTCAGGAAACATTTGCCGACAATGGCGTCAGCGAATCTTTCCGCCCCTATCTGTTTGAGCCCGATGCCTCCCACATTTTCCGCTCCGTGCTTCCGATGTTTCTGATGGCCGTGCTTCAGGAGGTATTCACCGAAAACCGCGCATCCGAACAGGCTGCCCGAGTCATGGCAATGCAGAGCGCCAACGACAACGCCAAGAAACTTCTCGAACAGCTCCAGCTCGAATACAACAAGCTCCGTCAGCAGAGCATCACCACCGAACTCCTCGACATCCTCGGCGGACAGGTAAGATAAAAAGACTAAACGAATAGATTAAACGAAAATAGCAATCATTATTATAATCAAATTCTATGGGTAGTGTAAAAGACTATTTCTCATCCTTAGGGCATGGCATCGCAAGCCTTGTTAAAGGCATGCAGGTGACCGGCAAGGAATTTATCACCCCTAAGATTACGGAACGTTATCCCGAGGACCGCGAGACGGTCCATGTTCCCGAACGTTTCCGCGCAATCCTCAACCTTAAATATGATGCCGACGGCAATCATAAGTGTATTGCCTGCGGAATCTGCGAACGCAACTGCCCGAACGGCACCATCACACTCACCACCAAGATGGTCGACACGTTCGACGGCAAGAAAAAACGTAAACTCGACCGCTATCAGTATGACCTCGGCAGCTGCACATTCTGTCAGCTCTGCGTCTCGTCATGCCCCCAAGACGCGCTCGAATTCAAAAACGACTTCGAACAGGCCGTCTTCACCCGCGACAAACTCGTGAAGAAACTCAATTTCCTCCCCGAAAAGGAAGAACCCGCTCCCACACCCGAGCAGATTGCAAAGATGCAGGCCGAAAAAGAAGCCAAAATCGCTGCTGCAAAAGCAGCCATGGCCGCCAAGAAAGCCGCTGAAGCGGCTGCCGCCAAGGGCGAAGGCGAAACTCCCGCCTCTCCCGCTAACACTAACGAATAATAATAACCAATTAATAATATGGAATCAGTAGGAAGTATCATCATGTATCTGATAATCGCCCTGTCGATTGTCGTATTCTCGGTACTGACTGTTACAACGCGTAAAATCCTGCGTTCGGCAACCTTCCTGCTATTTGCTTTGTTCGCAACCTCAATGCTCTATTTCCAGCTCGACTATGAGTTCCTCGGAGCAGTGCAGATTGCGGTCTATGCAGGTGGCATCGTCGTGTTGTTCGTATTCTCGATTTTGCTCACTTCCCACCCGGGACAGAACAGCAAACCGTTGGTATCGAAATCTCGTGTGGCCGGCATCATCGCCGCCATCCTCACTCTCGCAGTCAGCCTCTTCGCCCTCATCTCCCGCTGCGGTGAGGCAATGACCAAACTGCCCGAAATGTCTAACCCCAAAATGCAAACAATCGGTGAGTCGCTTCTCGGAACCGGAAAGTACGGCTATCTGCTTCCCTTCGAAGCCATCTCTGTGTTGCTGCTGGCATGTATAATCGGTGGCGTTGTCGTTGCCCGTAAACGTTAATATCTGGATATGGAACTTACAATGCTATATTATCTCGTTCCGTCGCTGTTCATGTTCAGCGCGGGCGTTTACGGATTCATCACCCGTAGAAACATGATTGCGATGCTCATCTCGCTCGAACTCATGCTCAACGCTGTCAACATCAACTTCGTCGTGTTCAACCGCTACCTCTTCCCCAACCACTTCGAAGGAATGTTCTACAGCCTCTTCTCCATCGGCATCGCAGCTGCTGAAACAGCCCTCGCAATCGCTATTATTATCAATGTGTTCCGTGCAGCAAAAAACATCGACGCTGCCGAACTAACCAATATGAAAAATTAAGGCATTATGGAACAGACAATTCCCATTTTAATCCTGGCCATCCCCCTGTTTATGTTCCTCTTCCTCGGCATCTGCGGGAAGTACATGCAGCATAAATGGGCCGGAATCATCGGCACAGCAGGCATGGGCGTCACTATGATCCTTGCCTACTACACCGCGTTCACCTACTTCTTCTCAGGTGCAGCCGATTTCGTCACCTCCGAGGGCGAACGCCTCCAATACCTCGTATTNAACTGCGACTGGCTCAACTTCTACGACAAACTGACCATCAAGCTCGGCTTCCTCCTGGATCCCATCTCCGCCATGATGCTCATTGTCATCACCACCATCTCCTTCATGGTCCACCTTTATAGCAACGGCTATATGCGCGACCACCACGGAGTTTGGGAAACCGGTTTCCAGCGTTTCTACGCATTCCTGTCGCTCTTCAGCTTCTCGATGCTCGGTCTCGTTGTTGCCACCAACATCTTCCAGATGTACATCTTCTGGGAGCTCGTGGGCGCTTCATCCTATCTGCTCATCGGCTTCTACTACACNAAACCCTCTGCCGTTTCTGCTTCAAAGAAAGCATTCATCGTTACCCGCTTCGCCGACCTCGGCTTCCTCATCGGTATCCTCGTGCTTTCATTCTACACCGGCTTCTTCGACTTCATGGACATGACTTCGGTGGCCGTTGGCGAAGGTGGCAAAGTGTTTGCCGTTAACGCCGACACAGCTCAAGGCATCGCCAACATCTTTGCCGATAAAGCTGCCGCAGGCTTCATGGGTTGCTCGGTTCTGACCTGGGCTCTCGTGCTGATTTTCATCGGTGGTATGGGTAAATCGGCAATGATGCCCCTCCACATCTGGCTCCCCGACGCAATGGAAGGTCCCACTCCCGTTTCGGCCCTCATCCATGCCGCAACGATGGTTGTGGCCGGTGTCTACCTCGTTGCCCGCCTCTTCCCCCTCTTCGTTGTCAACGCCCAGATGGGTGGCGCAGCCCTCGACATCGTCACATGGGTCGGTGCAATCACCGCTCTCTATGCCGCAATGGTAGCCTGCGCTCAGGTCGACATCAAGCGTGTGCTCGCCTTCTCAACCATCTCCCAGATTGCATTCATGATGGTTGCCCTCGGCGTTGCCCGCCCCGAAGTTCACCACGGCCTCGGCTACATGGCCTCGATGTTCCACCTCTTCACCCACGCAATGTTCAAGGGCTTGCTCTTCCTCGGCGCAGGTGCAATCATCCACGCCGTAGGCTCCAACGACTACACCGCAATGCACGGCCTCCGCAAATACATGCCCGTGACCCACATCACATTCCTCATCGCATGTCTCGCAATCGCCGGCATCATTCCCTTCTCAGGCTTCTTCTCAAAAGACGAAATCCTCAGCTCTTGCCTTGGCAACAGCACTGTTGTCTACATCTGGATGTCGGCCGTAGCCGGTCTGACCGCCTTCTATATGTTCCGTCTCTACTATCTCATCTTCTGGTGGAAGGAACACAAAGTGGAAAATCCTCACCACGCTCCCCACGACCAGGCTTGGACAATGACCCTCCCTCTGGTGATTCTCGCCGCAATCTCCTGTGTTGCCGGTTTCATCCCCTTCGGCAAGTTCGTCACCTGGAACGGTCACGAATATGACTTCATGGCCCACTTCGACTGGAGCGTTGCCGCTGTCAGCCTCTGCGTTGCCATCGTTGCAATCCTGCTCGCAACCAAGATGTATCTCAAAGAGAATGAACTCCCCGCAAAGATGAAGTCAGCTCTGCCCCACCTCTGGGACTGGTGTGCCCACCGCTTCTACTGGGACGAACTCTACTACTTCATCACCCACAAGATTATCTTCAACGGCATCTGCCGCCCCATCGCCTGGTTTGACCGCCACATCATCGACGGCACCATGGACGCCTTTGCCGCAATCACTCAGAAAGCCTCTCTCGCCATCCGCGGTCTTCAGAGCGGAAACGTTCAGATGTATGTCTGGATCTACCTGCTCGGTGCTATGCTCCTCGGCGGCATCACGGCTCTCATCATCATTCTCTGAGCAGACACCCTGGTCTAACAACATCTTGTAATTGTAAACAAAAAAGTAATTATGCTTTCAAATATATTAATCTACTTCGTGGTGATTCCCGTGATTATGCTCGCGGGCGTCGCTCTGAGCCGCAACATCAAGCAGATCCGTGCGGTTGCTGTGACAGGTTCTCTTGCCCTGACAGCCCTCTCGGTCTACCTGCTTGTTGAGTATCTCGGACTCCGCGCCGCCGGTGACGAGGCTCCCATGCTCTTCCTGCAGTCGATTCCCTGGTTCGCTCCGCTCCACATCAACCTCTCGGTCGGTGTCGACGGCATCTCGATTGCAATGATTATTCTTTCTTCGATCATCCTTCTGACCGGCAGCTTCGCCTCATGGACAATCGCTCAGCCCAAGGCCTTCTTCCTCTGGCTGATTCTCCTCTCCACAGGCGTGTTCGGTTTCTTCATCTCAATCGACCTCTTCACCATGTTCATGTTCTATGAAGTGGCCCTCATCCCGATGTATCTTCTCATCGGCGTCTGGGGTTCAGGTCGCAAAGAATACTCCGCAATGAAGCTGACCCTGATGCTCATGGGCGGTTCGGCATTCCTCATGCTCTCACTCATCGGCATCTACTATCACTCCGCTCCCGAAGGCAGTCAGCTGACATGGAACCTTCTTGAAATCGCCCACCACAATGCCATTCCCGAAGGCTGGCAGAAACTCCTCTTCCCCATGGCATTCGTTGGTTTCGGCGTGCTCGGCGCCATGTTCCCCTTCCACACATGGAGCCCCGACGGTCACGCCTCAGCCCCCACGGCCGTGTCGATGCTCCACGCCGGCGTGCTCATGAAACTCGGTGGCTACGGCTGCTTCCGTGTCGCCATCTACCTCATGCCCTATGCCGCTCAGGAACTCGGCTGGATTTTCCTCGTGCTCACAGGCATCTCCGTTGTCTACGGTGCCTTCAGCGCCTGCGTTCAGACCGACCTCAAATACATCAACGCATATTCATCCGTTAGCCACTGCGGCCTGGTGCTCTTCGCAATCCTCATGTTCAACACCACCGCAATGACCGGTGCAATCATGCAGATGCTCTCCCACGGTCTGATGACAGCCCTCTTCTTCGCCCTCATCGGTATGATCTACGGTCGCACCCACACCCGCGACATCCGCCAGATGGGCGGCCTGATGAAAATCATGCCCTTCCTCTGCGTCTGCTATGTGATTGCCGGTATGGCTTCACTCGGCCTCCCCGGTCTCTCCGGCTTCGTTGCCGAAATGACCATCTTCGTAGGCTCGTTTGAACACACCGACACCTTCCACCGCGTATTCACAATCCTCGCATGCTGCTCAATCGTGATCACCGCCGTCTACATCCTCCGCGTTGTCGGCAAGATTCTCTTCGGCCCCGTCTACGACAAGCACCACCTCGCACTGACCGATGCAACATGGTGGGAACGCACATCGACCGTCACACTCATCATCTCCGTGGCTGCAATCGGCTGCTTCCCCAACTTCTTCGCATCGCTGATTCGTTTCACCTTCAGTCCCGAGATCTTCAAAGTAATTGGAATGAACTAATAAGACAATAAGAAATGGATTACTCACAGTTTTTAGTAATGAAGCAAGAAATATGCTTGTTGGTAGTATTTCTTTTAGTCTTCCTCAATGACACATTCTTGCCCCGCAAGGCCCAGGGCGGCATCGGCGCTATTGCCTGCGTGCTCTTCGGCGTCTACACCGTGCTCGGCTTCTTCCCCCAGATTCTCGGATCCTACGCTCAGATGGCTTTCGCCGGCATGTACGAAACATCGCCCGTAATCGCCACCATCAAAAACATCCTCAACGTCGGCGCACTCATCGTCATGGTGCAGTCACTCCAGTGGAGCGGCTCCGAAATGCAGCGCGTTCGCCGCGGCGAATTCTATGAGCTCCTGCTCGTGACACTCTTCGGCATGTATCTGATGATTTCGTCACGCCACTTCCTCATGTTTGTCATCGGCCTCGAAACCGCGTCACTTCCCCTTGCCGCAATGGTAGCGTTTGACAAAAACCGCTACGAAAGCCACGAAGCAGCCATCAAATACATCCTCACGGCAGTATTCTCCTCAGCCGTATTCATGATGGGTCTCTCCTTCGTCTATGGCCTCAGCGGATCGCTCTACTTCTCCGACATCGCAAACGCTGTGCTCGTCAGCGGCAACTCCGTTGCTCTTGTCATCGCACTCGCATTCGTGATTTCCGGCATCGGCTTCAAGCTCTCGCTCGTTCCCTTCCACCTCTGGACAGCCGACGTCTATCAGGGCGCACCCACATCCGTCACCTCCTACCTTTCGGTCATCTCCAAAGGTTCAGCCGCATTCGCATTCCTCGTGATTCTCTGGCAAGTGTTCGGCGCCGTTTACGCCGACGCCTGGGAATGGATGCTCTACGCGCTCATCATCCTGACCATCACCATCGGTAACCTCTTCGCAATGCGTCAGCGCAACCTCAAGCGCTTCCTCGCATTCTCCTCAATCTCCCAGGCCGGCTACATCATGCTCGGCGTCATTGCCTTCACTCTCACCTCGCAGATGGGCAAAGCCGCACTGATGTACTACATCCTCGTCTACATCTTCTCCAACCTCGCCGCATTCGGCGTCATCGGAGCAATCGAAAACAAAACCGGCAAAGTATCGATGGACGACTACAACGGTCTTTCAAAAACCAACCCCTGGCTTTCAATGACCATGATGCTTGCAATGTTCTCCCTCGCCGGCATTCCCCCCTTCGCCGGATTCTTCAGCAAGTTCTTCATCTTCACCTCCGCACTCAACACCGGCTCCGTTGCCATCTACGTGCTCGTGCTGATAGCATTGATCAACACAATCGTGTCGCTCTACTACTATCTCCTCGTGGTGAAAGCCATGTACATCAACACCGAAGAGCCCTGCCAAATCGAAACATTCCGCAGCCCGCTGTCAGAGCGAGCAGCAATGTGGGTATGTGTCGCCGGCATCATCGGCCTCGGTCTCGTAAGCTTCTTCTACGATAGCCTGCTCACCATGGTAGGCTGCTAAAGCTCCATATTATTACCGTTTATACCCAAGGCGGGGGCTGCACGTTGAGTGTAGCCCCCGCTGCTATTTCATAGGATTCGTTTCAGAAGTTGAATTGAATGGAGGCGAGAATGGTCCGCGGGCGGAGATTGAAGTCATGGCGGGTACGGGTCAGGGTCGAGTAGGTGATGTAGCGGTAGCGACGCGAGTCGAGAAGATTGTTTGCCGTCAGCGAGAGGCGCACTCGGGTGCTCAGTCGCCATGATGCTGCGGCGTCGAGCAGCAGAAGCGAGGCTGTGTTACCCTCGGGGAAGCGGGTCAGATAATGCTCGGCTCCGACTGTGAGGTTCACAGCATCTGTCGGCAGAAATGTCAGAGTGAGATTTTGTCGAAGCGA
Source organism: Bacteroides sp. (assembly GCA_014801655.1). Taxonomy (GTDB): domain Bacteria; phylum Bacteroidota; class Bacteroidia; order Bacteroidales; family Muribaculaceae; genus Paramuribaculum. The sequence continues at coordinate 32,112 of JAAVDT010000017.1, read as the reverse complement.
AAGAGAGGCCGATGATTCGTGGGCAATGTCGAGGTCTGTCACTCCAAGGTCGGCATCATAGTTCATCGAGAGCCAGCGCAGCAGGTTGCCTTTGATGTAGGGATTGAATGTGGCGGTTAGCTGAGAGTAGGATACTGGAGCCGAATCGCGCATAGAGGTTGCTTCGGTGCGGAACACTGAGAGGTCAATCCCGGCCACCATGCGGCTGCGTCCGATTCCTTTGCTGATGCCGCCATTGGCCGACCATGTAGAGTTGTGATGAAGATAGTCTGCATAGGTGGAGATAATCAGGTCGTCGACAAACAGTTGGTCGGCAATGATGCTGGAGCTGCTTCGGGTGTAGCTCACCGATGCGTTGGCGAAGAATGATTTGAGCGGATTGCGGTATTTATATGTAAGCGATGCGTTTGCCTCATGCGAATATCCTCCGGGATTCCGGCCGATGAACAGATTGCGGTAGTCCGACAATATCGGAGCATCGATATCGAGATAGGGCTGAGGCGAGCCGAGGCGATAGATTAGGGTGGCAAACAGCTCCGACTTTGAAGAAATCTGACGGCGCACAGAGAGACGGGGCGATGCGTTGATGTAATTGCGACTTCTCTCCACGTTGCTGTGGAGCCACTTCAGCGGCGAACGTAGCGATATGTTCCATCCGTTGCGGATGTAGTCGATCTGAGGCGTGGCGTAGAGATTGGAGAGGAATGTGTTGCTGATGTCGTGAGAATCCTCCGGCAGCAGGCCGGTGAGCGAGGAGTTCATGCGATGGTAGTCAAGATCGAGTCCGGCCGTCAGATAGAATTTCCAGAAGCGTTTCATGCGGCCAATCTGGGTTTCGGTCGTGGAGCGAAAATCGGTTGATGTCAGCGATTGAATGGCCGATTCAGTGTCGCCCGCCACGTAAAGCCTGTCGGGTCGGTGACTGAAACCGTTGCGTGAGATTATAGAGAAAAGCCGCTCCTCGCTGCGTCGGATTAGTTTCAGGTCATTGACGGCCGAGAGTGTTTTGCGTCCAATCTGCTGCATGAGCTCCATGGAACCTCCGATGGCCGAGCTCGATTGGTCTTTGGCAAGTGTAAAGGTCAGTTTGTCTTTGAGATAATAGTTGCGTCGGTTGGTCTCGGTGTAGAATTGAGCCGAGAGGTTGTGGGCTTTAGTGTGCAGACGGTCTTGTTTCATGAACGACGGAATCTGCGAATCGAGATAGTCGGTCACGGTCGATGACGAGTAGTCAAGTCGGTCGCCCAGATAGTTAAGTGTCAGTCTCATCGAAGTTTCGCCCGATTTCCAGGAGGTGATGGCGTTAGCGAGCCATGAATCGCTGATGCGCGTGCGTTTTTCCGAAAGAGGTGTGGCGACGATGTCGGCGCAAATATATTCGGGCCAGAGTGTAGGGGAGTGGTCGGAGGAAAACATCATGTCTAAATCATGATCGCTGATTTCGTTGGCCGGGTTCCATCCGGTGTTGGCTGCCTTGACAGTCAGCATGTTCTGCACCCGTGGGCCTATGCGCATGGTAAAAACAGAGCCGAGCCCGAGCAGGGGTTGCGCCCCAAGACCGGCCGTTGCCACTCCGACCCAACGTCCGCGTGCATCCTCCTTGAGCTTGAGATTTATGCCCGCCTCCTCCGGAAATTCAATCCCCTCAAGAGCTTTCACCGGCTGATGACGCTCCATCACCTCCACCGACTTCACATCTTTGTGCGATATGTTGTTGGTGGCCAGCCCATAGCGTCCGCCAATGAAATCATTGCCGTCGATATAGAATTTGTTGATCGGTTTGCCTTGATATTTAATGGTGCCGTCGTCTTCGATCTTTATGCCGGGAAGGCGTTTGAGCACGTCGATGATGGCATTGTCCTCGGCCTTTGCGAAGCGGTCGACATTGAACACCAACGTGTCGCCTTTGGCATAGATGTCGGGAGCCATCACGATGACATCATTGAGTTGCGTGGCCTTNTGGCGGAGTCGCACGGCAGATAGGTTGGCCGTGGCCGACAGCGTCAGCGTTTCGTAGCCGAGCGATTTAAAGGTGACAGAGTCAGCACCGGCCGGAATCGTGANTCGATAACGGCCCTGGCGGTCTGTAGAAGCAAAGGCACCTTTGGTGCGCACAATCACTCCGGCAAGCGGCTCATTGGTTTCGGCATCGCTGACCGAACCCCGGATTTCGCCCGGTGTCGCCGCCTTGCAGAGCGGCAACCCGGACAAAAAGGGGAGAAATATAAATAGTATAAAAAAGCTGCGGATCATCGTTTCCAGTCGCGTTCAATGTAATCAAATGTCAGTTCATTCGGGTCATAGGCATCGGGGGTGGGGTTTCCGTTTTCGTCGGTCACTGTCACACGGCCGCCGCCCGTAGCCTCATAATATGCGTATGGATTAATGTCATATCGGTTTTTGGTGTCGTAATACTGATGGCGGGTTGTTTTGTTGAAGGGCACTTTATAGGTGGTTAGCGGTCGGTTGGCATGTGAGTTTATGCCGACACACTCAAANGTGTATTCTCCGCCGTCGGCTTCGGCCAGCATGATAAGGCCGGGCAATCCGCAGAGTTTCCATGGACCCTCCATGACCGGGATATCTTCGCAATAGAATGCCGTCCAGTGCCGTCCGCGGAAATCACACTGCGCTCCGCGACATTCATAGCCGAGAATAGTCACAACAGAGTCGGTCAGCTCCCAGTGAAAGTCAGGCATCGGTTCCTCATATCGAAACCAGTCGCGGCAGATTTTCTCCGTGTGGGTCAGACACCCCGCATTGGGATAGTTTTTATAGATGGTCATAAATTCGCCCGCCTTCAGTTTGCCATCTATTGCGGCGTTGACAATCTGCTCTCTTGTCGAAGAGATGATGAGCGAGTCGACGGCAAGATTCGTGTAGCTTGAAAATTTCGAAAGACCGTCGGGNGCGATTTGCAGAAGCATGCGGTCGGAGGTGGTGGCGTCGTCGTCGATAGTCCGGGTGGTGTCGTGGAGCCAGGTGTAGTTGTAGACAAACTCCATTTTTGCGTCGGCAATGGTTTCCGTTTCGGGCACGGCGGGTTCAAAAATGCTTAGAGTGCGACGCACTGTCCGCGCCGAAGTGATGGTGGCTGCNATGGCCACTGCTGCGAGAATGATNGTGATTTTTCGGTTCATAATTTGGTTTGGTTTTNAGATTGTGACGCAAAGTTATGTCGNCACCTGCCCATAAGCCGAAAATAATCATTACTCAAAGATTATGGAATTATTACTAAATTATTACGCTGCTGAAAATAAGCCGATGATGTTGATGCCGCGTTGAGTCTATTTTTGTAATTTCGCTGCATGGAAAAGCGAATAAAGACACTCTGCATAGTCACCATGATTGCCATCGTGGCATTCCTCTGCCTCCAGAGCTATTGGCTCTACGGGCAGTATCGCTATACGTTCACTCAGTGTGAGAAGGCCATCGAATCTGAAGTGGTGGAGGTTTTCACTGAATATAACAACATACGCACTGAGCGGGCACGGAAGTGCATGGACGATATACGTCATCAGAAGTTAAGCATCTCGCAGACCTTTGGCGACTCGGTCGAAACAACCCGAAAGCTCATTGTGTCTACCTATAAGTTTAAGGCACAGGAGCTGCTTGGATTGCCCGACACGGCAACCATCACTCCGGAAATGAAACAGCAGGTTGTCGATATGCTAAGCGGCACGAAGGATCTGGAGAGCGACGACAAGGTGTATGATTGCAGCACCGCACCCAGTGAAAATGCGGCTTGGACTGCTTCGCAAAACATACACACTGAAACTTACTCACCNTTTTCATCCGCCGAAATGGATTCANGCTTACTTGCAGCCGGCATAGAGGCTAAAATNAATCTGATCACCACGGATTCAATGGTGTGGNCTCGGTCGGCGGAGCCAAAATTCAGCCTGATTCATCCGCAGATAACGTTTCGTATTCCTTATTCCGAATTGCAGTGCAAAAGCGTGGAGATAATCTGTCCGGTCAGTGTGCTCCATATCTTTTCGGGCATGATTGGCTCGCTGTCGGCAATCGCTGTCGTGTCGGTTTTACTGATAATCTGCCTTGTGTGGCTCTTTTCGACCGTGGTCAAACTAAACCGGCTTGACCGCATGCGCAATGACTTTGTCACCACCATGATTCATGAATTGAAACGCCCCATTTCAACGCTGAAAATGTGTGTTTCAGGCATTGAAAACGAGCGCATGATGTCAGACACTACGACGAAATCTCAACTCCTGGGGGAAACACGCCGGGCCCTTGACAATCTTTCGGCCTACTTCGCTAAGTTGCGCGACCTNGCTTTCAATAAGGTTGACCAGATACCGCTCAACATCGAGAGCCTCTGCCTGCGTCAGTTGGTCGATGATGTGGCATCGAGGATATCGCTTCCCGCCGACAAAGTCGTTTCGATTAAAAATGAAATAGATCCGCAGCTTCTTGTCATGGCCGATGGCAGCCATCTCTGCAATATCATCAACAATCTGGTTGAGAATGCGGTGAAATATTCCGGGCGCGAAGTTGACATCCGCCTTGAAGCCGGAGAGACTGCCACAGGTGTGGAAATCAGAATCTCCGATAGCGGCATCGGTATCGCGCCGTCGGAACTCCCCCATCTGTTTGACCGCTTCTATAGAGGAAGCGCATCGGCCACCGAGCTGCCGGGCATGGGGCTGGGGCTGACCTATGTCAAACTGCTTGTTGATGCTCATGGCGGAACGATCAGCGTCAGCAGCCGTCAGGGCCATGGCACCACATTCACAATCTTTTTGCCGCAATGAAACGTGAACTGAAAATATTGCTCGTCGATGACGATGTGAGAAATTCGATGTTGCTTAAACGCTTTGTTGAAGCCGAGGGCTATGAGGTGACCTATGCAAGCAATGGACGCATCGGCCTGGAGCTCTATCGGGAGATAAACCCTGATCTGATTCTGCTTGACATCAACATGCCGGAACTCGACGGTTTTGAGATGGCGCGACTGATCCGGCAGACCGACCGACGTGTCATCATCTTCTTTCTGACCGACCGCACCGACAAGGTTGATCGCCTCCACGGCTTTTCGCTGAAAGGCAACGACTACATCCCAAAACCATTTTATCCCGAAGAGCTGATTGCCAAAATCAATGAGCGGTTTGAAAGCATGACCGTAGGGCAGGAAGTAGAGTATCTGTTGGGCGACACGCTCTTTCAGCCCAATCTGTCAACGGTCACATTTGGCGGCGAAACCCATTCGCTGTCAGTGCGACAGACCGAAATCCTCCAACTGCTTGCCGAGAATGTCGGACGTCCGGTTGAGCGCGAAGAAATACTTCAACAGGTGTGGGGCGACGCAAGCTACTCCAACTCCCTGGCCCTCAACGTCCAGATCACCTACATCCGCCGCCTCCTCACCGACCCCCGCCTCGCCATCACCTCCATAAAAAANCGCGGCTACCTCCTCTCANTATCCCCCTGATACTTTTCATGTGGAGNAGNCGCTTGGTTCAAAAANNTTNACATATCTTTGCACATGGAGTTGAGCTGTTTATGNTCGGTCACATTTCTTTTTTACGCATTATAGTATGANACGTTTCGCTATTATTNTTTTTTCATTGATTTGTTCGCTTTCCGTTGTNAATGCCCGTACAATCCGGGGGCTGGTGCTCTCGTCAAGNGACTCCACAGCAGTGATTGGTGCAAATTGCCGCCTTTTGACAGATGAAAAGGTGATAAGCATCGCCACCGCAGGCAACGACGGCNGCTTCTCNCTTGAAACCNCTGACAAATCGGCACTTAAACTCGAAATCTCCATGACCGGGTTTACACCGACCGGCGTCATCATCGAATCCGGAAGCAAAAATCTCGANGTCGGCACAATNTATCTCGACGAGGGNGTGGCGCTTGCTGAGGTGACCGTGACAGGTCAGTCAGTTCTCNATTCCAAAGGACGTACAATCGTCTACCCCTCGCAGGCCGACGTAAAAGCCTCGNCAAGCTCAATCAGCCTGTTTATGAAACTGCCACTCGCAGGGCTGCTGGCCAACCCCGTGAATCGCACGATTTCGGTTGACGGCGCTACGCCCGTGATTCTTATCAATGGAGTGCCGTCGACAATCGACGATGTCAACGCGCTTCNGNCAAAAGATATCGAGAAAATCGAATACTCGAGATTCACNCCNGCCCGTTATGCCGATTCGGGTAATTAATGGCTTCATCAACATCACCCTGAAGAAGCGAACCGACGGAGGACAAATCTACGCCTGGGGACGCAGCGCATTAAACACGGTGTTTGTCGATGGCAATATNCGCGCATCTTATCATCAGGGACCGTCGCAATTCACGCTTCAATATGTGCCTTCATGGCGAAACTATCAGAAGGTGTTCGACAANACGACTGAAAGTTTCATCGGCGATGACTTCNGGGTCGACCTTGAAGAGCACGANAGAAATCCGTTCAACTACCATTACCATCAGGTGAAGTTGAANTATGACTACAGCCCGAGCAGCAAAACTCTCTTTTCCGCCACGTTCAGCGCTTGCCCGATGTCAAACAAAAGNCGCTCGATAGCCGNCACCATCGATTCGGAACTCGGCGACTACGAAAANAACAATATTTCAAAGAGCAAAGACTTCACGCCCTCGCTCGACCTCTTTTTGCATCACGATTTCAATGGCAAGAACTCTCTGGAAGCGCAGGTTGTGGGCACATTGAGTTCAAACGACTATCGGCGCGACAACAATTATATCTATTCCGATGGCACCTGCGATTCCTACATCATGAATGTTGACAGTCGTCGCAGATCGCTCATCTCCGAAATTAACTACATCCACTCATTTAGCCAAAACACAACCCTTTCGGCCGGTATCCAAAACACAGTGTCGCGAAGCACAAACGAATATCTCTCAACCGACTATAAACCCATCCTCACCGAAAACAACAACTATGCCTATCTTCGCCTCGGGCAGCAGTTCGGCAACTTCTATATAGCTTTAGCAACCGGAGCCAAACTGTTCTGGGTGAAAAACGACTTAAACAAACGAAACTTCATCAGAAACCTTTCGAGTGCTCAGGTTTCCTGGACCATAAACGATAACTGGAGCCTGCAAGGAGCATTTCGATATTCGCCGACAATTCCTTCACTCACAGCCCTGACAGACTATCCGCAGCAAACCACTCCCTATCTGATTTCAAATGGCAACCCCGACCTCAAAGTGTCCGAAAGTTTCTTATACAACCTCAGAGCCGAGTACACCTATAAAAAGTTTCAGGCATCATTCCTGACGGCATGGCTCGACGTCAAAAACAGCGTTATCAGCGACGTTAGCTACTTGGGCAACGGCCTCTTTCTATCACAATCAGTCAACGCAAAATATCGTCGCGTATTTCAGAACGATCTCTCTTTTTCGCTCAGTGATATTCATGGATTCGGAGCAAGGCTCAACCTCTCTCTTACACACTATCAGACAGCAGGTGCCGGTTGGAGCCACAAACTAACCTCCCTTGATGGCTACCTGTCACTCTGGTGGAACAAAGGCCCATACACCATTTCATATTGGCGACAACTGCCCGGCAAATATCTCAATGGCCACATCGTTGGCAAAGATGAAAATGGCGACGGTCTGCAGTTTGACTGGCAGCCCGACAAACATTGGTCCCTCGGCCTCAGTTGGATGTATATGTTTGACAAGAAAGGAACACGCTATCCTTCATGGAACTATTCCTCGGTCAACCCCTCCTGTCGCGACCGATACATAACAAACAATTCCAACATGGTGCTACTCTCCATAACCTATTCAGCCGATTTCGGCTCAATCTTCCGCACCGCCCGACGCACCCTCAACAACGCCGACAGCGGCTCCTCCATCCTCAAACTCTAATCCCCTAATCCCCAACATACACCACGGCCGGCGCTCGGGATGGAGCGTCGGCCGTGGTGTATGTTTATAATCTAAATGTGAGTAAAAAGAGAATACAATGACGAGTATGATTGGCAGAAATCTACCGCTGTTTGTAGCTATAGAATTTGTCCATGAGGATTTTATATATTATCTTTGCGATGTCGAGTTAGATAGTCATCTACTAACAATTAAAGGATAGATAGGGAATCAAGTGTATTTAGTCACCATGTAAATTCTTTTTCTGATTACTTTGTTGCAATAGAAACTAAAACCTAATAAATCAGCATGATAGCAAAAGAGGAGGTCTTAGACTTGTTGAAGTCCACAGAATCGTATCGCGTGGAACGCACCACGAGTACAGGCAACATGGACAAGTTCTGTGAGGCCATTTGTGCCTTTGCCAATGATATGCCTGCTTCTCGCAAGAATGGTTATCTAATTATAGGAGCCAAAGATGATGGATCAATCGCCGGAATGAAGGTGGATGATGCTCTACTAAAAAAGATTGCCGGAATACGCTCTGACGGCAATATTCTTCCTTTGCCGACAATGTCTGTAGAGCGATTTACATATCCGGAGGGTGACTTGTTAGTGGCGGAGGTGCGCCCATCTGATTTGCCTCCAGTCCGCTATCGAGGCCGGGTATTTATCCGAATTGGTCCTAGACGCGATATCGCTACCGAAGCTGAGGAAAGAATCCTGGCTGAACGTCGTTGCTCATTTATGGCAACTTTTGATGCCACTCCATGTCTCAGTGCCAAATTGGATGATTTGGATGTAGAGTATATCAAGTCCAACTATCTTCCGATGGCTTTTGATGAAGAAACCCTTGCGAACGATAAGCGAGATATTAAGGAGCAACTGTCCTCTATTCATTTATATGATCGCGACAATGATTGCCCGACATATGCCGGAATAATTCTTTTCGGCAATAATCCCAAGTATTTTCTTCTGGGCGATTATGTGCAATTTGTGCGTTTTGCAGGAAAAGATAAGGGTGGTGATATCCTCAATGAGCGTCAGTTTGCCGGACCGCTATATAAGATGTTGCCAACATTGGAGTCATTTGTCCGCGATGGCATCATAACCCAACGTCCCGTACCGGAATCGCTCTTCCGCGAACGAACTGTTTGGAATTACCCTGAGGGAGCAATTCGCGAATTGCTGATGAACGCATGTATGCACAGGGATTATCAAGCTAATATGCCAATTCGATTGTATCAGTTTGATGACTACATTGAGGTGATGAATGCCGGAGGTTTGTATGGAGAGGCCCGGCCGGAGAATTTTCCATCCGTCAATGACTACCGTAATCCCCTTGTGGCAGAAGCTATGAGAGTGATGAAGTATGTCAATAAATTCAACCGAGGCGTTACTCGTGTGCAAGAGATGTTGAAAGATAATGGTAACCCTCCTGCCGAGTTTGACGTAAACACCATTACCGCATTTCGCGTCAATGTTCGCGACACAAATTCTACCGACTTGTCGAAGGGCACAAGTCAGGGCACAAGTCAGGATACAAGTCAGGGCACAAGTCAGGACACAAGTCAGGACACAAGTCAGGACACAAGTCAGGATACAAGTCAGGACACAAGTCAGGGCACAAGTCAGAGCACAAGTCAGGGCACAAGTCAGGACACAAGTCAGGGCACAAGTCAGAGCACAAGTCAGGGCACAAGTCAGAGCACAAGTCAGGGCACAAGTCAAGCTGATAAGACCGTTGATGAGAGAATCATTGAGTTCTGTAAAGAACCTCGTACATTAGCTGAAATCACAGCATTTTGTGGTTTTCAGGATAAGAGAAAGTTTAGAGAACGGTATCTGAATCCACTACTTGGAACTCGCTTAAAGATGACAATTCCGGATAAACCCACGAGTCGCTTCCAACGATATATCGTTATAGATTCCAAGTAAACATTTGTTTATGGAGTTTGGTGCCTGAAGTAAAGGCATATTTTCCATAAAATACCCGAATAGATTGAAAACACCACGGCCGGCGCTCGGGATGGAGCGTCGGCCGCTTTTTATGGGTTGGGGATTGTTGTTTCGGGGGAGGGGATTACTTGGTGAGGGCGGCGATGGCGGCGGTGAGGCTGGCGATTTTTGATTCGGCGTCGGAGAGTTTGCGACGTTCGCCTTCAACAACGGCTGCCGGAGCATTAGCCACAAAGCGTTCGTTGCCGAGTTTTTTCATCACTGATGCCTTGAAGCCTTCGTAGTAGTCGAGGTCTTTGCGCAGTTTTGCAAGTTCGGCTTCAACGTCGATATTGTCGGCCAGCGGCACATTGATTTCTGTGGTGCCAACCATGAAGGAGGCTGCCGCAGCATCTTTTTCAGCATCGTGGTTGATAGCCGATGCGTTGGCGAGTTTGGCGATGACAACATCCTGGGTTTTGTCCCACGAGCCGATTACGTTGACGGCGATTGCATCTTTGTTGGGAATGTTTTTGGCGGCGCGAACGTTGCGCAGACCGTTCACAACCTCTTTGACATGTTCCATCATGGCAAGCATATCGTGGTCGACGGTGCGCACCTCGGGTGTGGGAGCATACATGATTGATTCGCCTTCGCGACGCTGGGCGATGTGCTGCCAGAGCTCTTCGGTGATGAAGGGCATGAAGGGGTGGAGCAGGCGCATCAGGGCATCGAAGAAGCCGAGGGTTGAATTGAGGGTGGCGGCATCGATGGGTGAACCATAGGCGGGTTTCACCATTTCGAGATACCACGATGAGAATTCATCCCAGAAAAGTCGGTAGACTTCTTTCAGGGCTTCGGAGAGGCGATATTTCGACAGGAGGTCGTTGATTTCGGCCACTGACTGCGAGAGTTTCGATTCAAACCATCGGCAGGCGAGTGCGGCCGACTGAGGCTGAGCAAGCGAGTGGTCAACATCCCATCCTTTGACCAGACGGAAGGCATTCCAGATTTTATTGGAGAAGTTGCGGCCGGTTTCGCAGAGTTTCTTGTCGAAGAAAATGTCGTTGCCTGCGGGAGCGGAGAGCATGATGCCCACGCGCACACCGTCGGCGCCATAGGTGGCTATCAGGTCGAGCGGATCGGGAGAGTTGCCGAGCTGTTTCGACATTTTGCGACCGATCTCGTCGCGCACGATGCCGGTGAAGTAAACATTGTTAAACGGCTGCTTGCCAACAAATTCATAGCCGGCAATGATCATGCGGGCCACCCAGAAGAAGATGATGTCGGGGCCGGTCACAAGGTCAGAGGTCGGATAGTAGTAGTTCAGCTCTTCATTGTCGGGGTCGAGGATGCCGTTGAACAGGGTGATGGGCCAGAGCCATGAGGAGAACCAGGTGTCGAAGGAGTCTTCATCCTGGTGGAGCTGGTCGGCTGTGATGTTCGGGTCGATTTCGCGGGCCAGAGTGAGGGCTTCCTCAGCCGATTCGGCCACAACGAACTGTCCGTCGGGCAGATAGTAAGCCGGAATGCGGTGCCCCCACCAAAGCTGACGAGAGATGCACCAGTCGCGCACGTCGGTCATCCAGTGGCGATAGGTGTTTTTAAATTTGTCGGGGATGAAACGCACGATGTCCTCCTCAACAGCGTCGAGTGCGGGCTTGGCGAGCTCATCCATTTTGAGAAACCACTGGTCGCTGAGGCGAGGCTCGGTGACGGTGTCGGCGTTGCGTTCGGAGTAGCCTACTTTATTTTCGTAGTTTTCGATTTTTTCAATCAGTCCGGCTGCTTCGAGATCTTTGGCAATCTGCTCGCGCACTGCGAAGCGATCCATACCGACATACATTCCGGCGGCTTCGCTGATGGTAGCGTCGTCGTTGAAAATGTCGATGCTTTCGAGATTGTGTTTCTGGCCGAGCATGTAGTCGTTCATGTCGTGGGCCGGAGTGACCTTCAGACAGCCGGTGCCGAATTCAATGTCAACATAGTCATCTTCAATCACCGGAATCTCACGGCCAACCAAAGGCACGATCACGCGCTTGCCCTTGAGATGCTGATTCTTCGGGTCGGCGGGATTGATGCACATTGCGGTGTCGCCCATGATGGTTTCGGGGCGGGTGGTGGCAACGATTGCATAGCCCTCTTCGCCAACGATTTTATAGCGCAGATGATAGAGCTTNCTGTGTTCTTCTTTGTAGATCACCTCGATGTCCGACAGCGCAGTGCGGGCNTTGGGGTCCCAGTTGACCATGCGCTTGCCGCGATAGATGAGGCCCTTGCGATAGAGGTCAACAAACACACGGATCACGCTGCGCGAGCGGATGTCGTCCATCGTGAATGCCGTGCGCTCCCAGTCACATGATGCGCCGAGCTTCTTGAGCTGTTCGAGAATGATGCCGCCATATTTTTCAGTCCAGTCCCAGGCGTGTTTGAGGAATTCCTCGCGCGAGAGGTCAGACTTCTTGATGCCCTGCTCGGCCAGTTTGCCCACGACTTTGGCTTCGGTGGCAATGGCAGCATGGTCGGTGCCGGGAACCCAGAGCGCGTTCTTGCCGTCCATGCGGGCGCGGCGCACGAGAATGTCCTGAATCGTGTTGTTGAGCATATGGCCCATGTGAAGCACACCGGTCACATTTGGCGGCGGAATGACGATGCAGTAAGGTTCGCGAGCATCGGGAGTTGAATGAAACAGATTGTGTTTCAGCCAGTAGGCATACCATTTGTCCTCAACTTCTGAGGGATCGTATTTCGTAGCTAACTCTTTCATAAACAATTCGATAATGTGGTTATAGGGTTGTCCGGCATGAGCCGAGGGTTATATAGGGTGCAAAGTTACGAAAAAATGTTTATCGGAGCGAGGAGGTTTGAAGAAAAAATCGTAAGTTTGCGCTATAAAAAAGAATACTCTATGCGACAGATTATACAACATTTCACTGACGATGACCTCTACAAATTCACGATGTGTTGCGCCGTGATCGACAATTTCCCGCGCGCCTGCGTCAGATATGAATTTGTCGACCGCAACCGTCAGCAATATCCCGAGGGTTTCGCCGACGAACTCCGGCGCCAGATTGAGCTGCTCGAAAATGTCATCATCACCGAGGAGGAAATCAGCTTCATGAAGCGTCGATGCAACTATCTCCCCAACTGGTTTTTCGTCTATCTCAAGGGCTACCGCTACGACCACCGTCGCGTCAGCGTCAGCCAGGATGCCGAGGGCCATCTGAGCCTTTCAATCGAAGGCCTCTGGAGCGACGTCATCATGCTTGAAGTAAAACTCCTGGCCATCATCTCCGAGCTTTATTTTGAAATGACCGGCCAGACATCCGAAATTAATCTTGAAGATGTCTATAGCCGTTCGGTCAACAAGGCTCGCCGACTGGAGGAGGCCGGATGTCTGTTCTCCGATTTCGGCACACGCCGCCGCGCTTCTTTTGCGGTCCACGACACCGTTGTGCGCGCCATGACCGCGAGCCGTGCCATGCGATCCGACTCCGAAAAGGGCGACTTTATCGGCACGAGCAATGTCTACCTCGCAATGAAATACGACCTGACCCCGATCGGCACCATGGCCCACGAACTCATCTGCGCCATTGCCGGAATGTATGGCCCGCAGATGGCCAACCATCTGGCCATGGAGGCTTGGGCCGCCACCTATCGCGGTGCGCTCGGCACGTTTCTCTACGACACCTATGGCTGGGAAGCCTTCAGCCTCAATTTCTCTGAAGACTATGCCAACATGTTCAAGGGATTGCGCGTTGACAGCGGCGACAATCTCGATCAGCTCGAAAAGATTTGCCGGAAATACCGGTCGCTCGGCATTGATCCGCGCTCTAAGCAGGTGATTTTCAGCAACGCGCTCTCCACCGACTCGGCCATAGCCCTGCAGCGCGAAGCCGAAGGTCGCTGCCTGCCAATGTTTGGCATCGGCACACACTTCACCAACGACATTCCCGGCCTGAAACCAATGAACATCGTCATCAAACTGATAGCCGCCAAAATCACCGAATCATGGCCCTATTACAATGACACCTGCAAACTCAGCGAAGACAAAGGCAAGTTCACCGGTCGCCCGGAGGTGGTCAACCGCTTTCTCCAAACCCTCCATCGGCCACCGATTGGCGCCGAATAACCTGCCATTCTCCATGCCCCTCACACGAGAAAGAGCACTATCAGCGAGGAGAAAACCAAAGTGAGGTTGGCAATGGCGTAAGTGATGGTGAAAGAGAGGTTGGGCACATTGGAACCGAGTGCATTTTCAATCGCTCCGATCGAGGCTACGCTGCATCTTGCCCCGGCAACGCATCCCAGCACCTCCGGAGTCGAAAACCGAAACACCCTGTGGGCCAAGAACACGCTGACCACTATGCTTATCAGCGTAAGCAGCAGCCCGATCAAGACAATGGATACTCCGGCCTCATGGAGTCCGTCCATCAGCGCGCTTCCCGCCGACAGACCCAGAACGGAGATGAACATATTCACTCCCAGGCTATTGAGAATCCAAAGAGCCGACGACGGAATGTGGCCGAACGACGGCCGCTTCGACCGAAGCCATCCGAGAAACAACCCGGAGAAAAGTGCGCCGACACTCACCCCCAGAGCCATCGGAATCTCCTTGACCTTTATCGACAGAGCCCCGATGATGCAACCCAGAGCAATCCCCAGGCCGAGAAACACCATGTCCGTGGCATTGGTTTCGCGGTCGGCATAGCCGATATGCCCGGCCGCTGCGGCAACATCGCAGGGCCATCCCACGAGTGTGATGACATCGCCGCCGCATAGTTCGGTGTTGTTTCTGATCGGCAGTGCCAGTCCGTTTCGCGTCAGTGAAGCCACGGCCACACGGTCCATATACTCCTGAGCGCAAAGCTGACTCAGTGTCAGTCCGTCGATATCTTTCGTGGCAATGGTCACGGGCGTTTTCTCAGCTCCGAAGTTAAGCAGCTCCTGATCTGTCACTTCAGGACCCGGAGGGGAGGGGAGCGACACAATCTCCTCCGATCGGCCCCCGAGAACAATATGGTCGCCTTTCGACACCCTGACGTCGGGCGCGGGGTCAGTAATGCTCCCCCCGATTCGGGCGCGAACGAAAACGACCCTCACATTCATCGACTCATAATGCTCTCTTATCTCGGCCGGCGAGCGAGGTGTGTCAAAGAAAGAATCTTCAACGGAGTAGGCGCGATAGGCCACAGGCCGTCGGGCGAGAATCATGCCCGGGGCAAGCTGTGAGCCGCTGCCGTCGAGCTGCTGCTCCATCCTGGCCACATCGGCCTGAACCCTCTTCATTCCGCCGATCATCTTTGGCGCAATCGTGGAGAGAAACCATGCGGTGAACACCGTGCCAAGCACATAAGTGGCCGCATAGCAAGCCGGAATCAGTCGGAGGATATGCTGCTGCTCCTTAGAGTCGATTGCCAGATTTTTCACAGTGTCTGACATCAGGCCGAGCGAGGCCGATGCATTCTGCGAGCCGGCAAACAGTCCGCAGGCCACACCCTTGCTATAGCCAAGCAGCGAAGCGGCTATCACCACCACCCCCGCACTGACCAGCGCGGCCACCGCTGCAAACGCCACAATCTTCACCCCGTTGCCCCGGAAAGCCCGGAAGAATTGAGGCCCCACGCCATAGCCCACCGAAAACAGAAAAAACAGAAAGAACACCGTTTTGACCATATCGGGAATCGCAATGTCGGCTTGACCGATAATCACACCGACAATCAGCGTGGCGGCCACCGAGCCCAACGAAAATGACCCGAATTTCAGTTTGCCGAGCCAGAANCCGATTCCGAGCGTAAGGAACAGTGGCAGAAGGGGATGAGATTGAAGGAAGGAAATCATGGCTTATGGGGAGGGGAATATCAGAATGAGAATTGGCACACGGCGCCAACGCGCTTGGCCCAGCGGTNTTCGCCGCTGAAGTTCTGGCGTTTGCCATAGTCAAACTCGGCGCCCACCTGAATGCGCGGGGTGAGATTCCAGAAAATGTTCACGTCGCCGAACAGACCATAGCGATATTCCGACCCGTCGACCTGTCGCGAGGGGAGGAAGCGGGTTTCGCTCAGGGANGTGCTGACAAANAGGTTGGGAAGAATATTNTATTGCACGCCGGCACACCATCCGAGCGATGCCGGTGCNTANAGTTCGCCGTCGCGGTCGGGGTTGGCGATGAGGTCATATTTGCCGATGAGGAGGTCGCCGCCGAGNGAGGCATATCCGTGGCCATAGTTGGCTGTGCCGAACAGNGTNAGTTGAGGNATGGGATGGAACACNGTGCTGAGCATCAGGCCCCAGCCGGCACGGTAGTGGTTGGTNNCGGTCAGCAAGTCGCGATAGGAGAGNGCGCGCACCACGCCCGACANACGCACATGGTCGGTGCGACCCCATTCATATTGCAGGAAGGCGGCTGCATCAGGAATCCAGTTGTCAATGGCTTTTGTCGATTCCGTTGTGCCATAGCTCGTTGACGGGGTTTCAACCGACACTGCGGCCACCCAGTTTTTCTTGAAGCGGGGCATCCAGCGAACGAGCACGTTGGTCGGGGTGATTTTGTTGCTCGGTCCCTGAGCGTCAACCGTTGCAGGCTGGGCGGCAGGGTCGCTGAATGTTGAGTTGGCGTAGCCGATGGTCCAGTCATTGATTTGAGCATAAGCCTTTTTCAGGTGGAGATCGCGTGCCTGATAGCCATTGAAGTTGGCTTCAATGTAGAGCTGATAGTTGCCGATAGTCTTGTTGCGCCCGATGACTCTGAAAAACAGGCATGTCCCGGCGGGAGTCGTGTCAAACTTGCGCATCTTCGTGGGGTCGGGATTCATCGGAATCAGATAGGGGGCGAAGCCGGAAGCCGGAATCGCACCATCCCAATCGAAATAACCGCGCATGCGCACTGCTCCACCTATGCCCATGGCAAGCGTGGCGTCGCGCGACAAGAAGAGAAAATAAGGTGCGGCGGGATCCTGGAAATGGCGGAACTGATCGTAGTAGTAGCCCTCAATCAGCGAGCGGATAGAGTCTGCTTTAGCGGGAGAGATAGAGTCGGAGCCTTTGCCGAAGCTGATAATCTTGTGTGAAGCCACCAGCGAATCGTGCTGAATGTCAACGAGCGATTTACGNTCAGNGTTCTGNGGAAATTCGCCGGTTTGGGCCGATGAGGCAATCGCGGCAGCAGCAGCTGTGGCAGCGAAAAGGAGTCTCANGGAGGTCATATTTCAAAAGCTGATAGAGTGATGAATAGAATGTTTTTCTTTTTTAACACTCCGATCGCAAAAAAGGTTTTNACCGAGTTNGAGATTTTCGGTCGGGCGGCCATCCGGATATCATCGGCCGTTCACGGCCGATAAACTGAACACTCCGTTTCGGGGGGGGATTGAATTGGGAGGNAATGACGGATTCTGACTANAGGGCTGACGGGGNAATAAAAAAACCGGGTGACGGGGTGGGTCACTCGGTTTGGATATTTCGGGGGAAGATGGGGGGATTAGTCGAAGATGTGGCGGAGCTTGCTGAAGATGCGGTTTTTGACTGAGTCNGTCGGCTTCATGTTGGGAGCTTCGCGGAGTTTTTCAATGTCGGCTTTCTCCTGGTCGGTGAGCGTTTCGGGCACATAGACCATCACNTTGATGAGCTCGTCGCCCTGACCGCGACCNTCGGGTGAGGGGAGNCCTTTNCCNCGCAGGCGGAGAATCTTGCCGGGCTGTGTNCCGGGNGTGATTTTCAGTCGGGCGCGACCGGTGATGGTGGGCACTTCAACCGATCCGCCGAGGGCGGCGGTGGGGAAGTCAAGCATCAGATTGTAGATGACATCGTTGCCATCGCGGATGAGTTCGGGGTGGGGGAGCTCTTCAATCACAACGAGCAGGTCGCCGTTCACGCCGCCATGCATCGGGGCGTTGCCNCGGCCTTTGAGNGTGAGCACGGAACCACCGGCCGTTCCGGCAGGTATGTTGATGGTNACGGTCTGCTCTTTGTGTTCAACGCCTGTGCCGTGGCAGTGGGCGCATTTTTCTTTGATAGTGCGACCNTCGCCGTTGCAGGTGGGGCAAACGGCCTGCACCGCGCTCGGNCCGAAGATGGTCTGCTGAACGTGTTCAACCACGCCTGTGCCGTGGCAAGTGGGGCANGTTTCAAACGATGTGCCNTCCTTGGCGCCTGTGCCGTTGCAGGCATCATCCTTGACGTATGATTTCAGTTTGATTGTCTTTGACACACCCTTGGCGAGGTCTTCGAGCGAGAGTTTCAGGGTGATGCGGAGGTCATCGCCTCGGCGCTGACGCACACGGGTGCGACGTCCGCCGCCGGTGGCGCCGCCAAATCCGCCCATGCCGCTGAATCCGCCTCCATGGCCGCCGAAAATGTCGCCGAACATGGAGAAGATGTCGTCCATCGACATGCCGCCTGTTGATGAGAATCCGCCGCCACCGGGGAATCCCTGCGGACCCATGTTGTGGCCAAACTGGTCATATTTCTGACGCTTTTCGGGGTCGGAAAGCACTTCGTAGGCTTCGGCGGCCTCTTTAAATTTTTCTTCGGCAGCCTTGTCGCCGGGGTTTTTATCGGGGTGATACTTGATAGCCAGCTTGCGGTAGGCTTTTTTTAACTCCTCGGGAGTGGCCGACTTGCTGACTCCAAGCACTTCATAATAGTCTCTTTTTTCCATGATCTTTTGTGTTGAGATAGTTAGGAGGGGAATGTGCCGCTTACTGGCCCACGGCCACTTTGGCGAAGCGAAGCACNTTGTCGCCGTTGATGGTGTAGCCCTTGGTGGGGGTGTCGATCACTTTGCCTTTGAGGGCTTCGTCGTCGACGGGCAGCATTGCTATGGCTTCATGGAATTCGGGGTCGAAGTCTTTGCCGTTGCTGTCNATGGCTTTTACGCCGTTTTGCTCAAGATATTTGATGAGCTTATTGTAGATGAGCTCCATGCCCTCCTTCACGGCTTCGGCATCGGAGCTGNTTTTCACCGCTTCAAGTCCGCGCTCGAAATCGTCGACAATCGGAAGCAATCCNTTNANGGTCGACTCTGAGGCATTGCGGATGATTTCGCTTTTTTCCTTGACGGTGCGTTTGCGGAAGTTGTCAAACTCGGCCATCAGGAAAAGATATTCCTTCTTNTCCTTCTCAACCTTCTGCTTCTCCTCATCGAGCTGGCGGGTGAGCTTTTCGATGGGGCTNAGNTCCTCAGCTTCCTGAGCNTCGGTTATTTCAGTTTCAACTTCAGCTGCNGCGTTGGCATCGATTTCTGCATTTTCAGCAGCGGAAACTTCTTCGTTTTCGGGGTTCTTATAATTTTCTGTTGACATATCTTGAATGAATTTTGATTACGGGTTGCAGCAAAAATGTTGCCAAAAATCAATGGCATCACCATTTCTGTTTATTTTGATAACAAATAAAACCGATTATCGTTCAGAACTGCTGAAATCGGCCAACGTAGGAGTCAAACTCGTCAAACATCATGCGCGCCTGCTCTGCCATATTGTCATCATCGAAAATGCCGTAGATTGCCGANCCNGANCCGGAGAGGGAGGCGTAGAGTGCGCCNGCGCCGTAGAGAGCGGCTTTTATCTCCTCAATCATNGGAAACTCTCCGGCAAGCGACAGCTCGAAATCGTTGCGGATCGTCTCGCGCCACTGCTCTATGGGCAGTCGAATGGCCTCGGTCAGGGGAATTTCGGCNGGGCGGGGGGTGACNCCGGCNTAGGCGCGGGCGGTGGAGATATGCACCGGCGGTTTGANAATCAGCAGCGACCGGCCTGCGAGCCGNGGCACGTCGACAGGCGTGAGCGTNGTCCCGGTGCCGGTGGCGAGCATCGCCACATTATATATAAAGAACGGACAATCNGCNCCAATCGTTGCNGCCACTTCGGCAAGCTCCTCGTTGGAGAAGTCGAGNGCAAAAAGCTCGTTGACGCTGCGCAGCAGAAATGATGCGTCGGCCGATCCGCCCCCGAGTCCGGCGCCGTCGGGAATTATNTTGCGCATAAAAATGTCAACGGCCGGAAAATCAGCCCTNTCCCGGAGCGNGTTNAGAGCCTTCATCACCAGATTCTTNTCCGGCGGGCAGTCAATCGGACGCCCCGAAAGGCGGAGCGACGTGTGCTGCGAGCCGGAGGGCACCACTTCAAGAATGTCGCGCCAGCCGGTGGGTATCATGATCGACTCTATCTCGTGGTAGCCATCGGGGCGGCGNGCCGTGATGTTGAGTCCTAAATTAATCTTCGCGTTCGGNAAAGTTATCATCAGCTTTTAACAGATATTGAAACAAGTGGGAGAAAACTGATTTGGAAAATCGTTTGCGAAGTTACAAAAAAAAAGTAAATTTGCATTGCAATCAAAAATGCTATTTCATCTCCGGGNCCCTTATATATAATAATGTGTGTCGGCCCGNCACCATGAATCCAATCCATAACAGAATCTTCTATGCCTTCAGATAACAATAATAAGCCCANCANCAATCAGCGACGCAACACCCAACGCCAGCAGCTCTATGACTACGGCGGCCGACAGCTTCCGCAGGACAAAGACCTCGAAGAGGCCGTGCTCGGTGCGCTGATGCTCGAAAAGGATGCCTACACGATTGTGTGTGACATCCTCAAAACCGAAAGCTTCTATGAACCGGCCAACCGCAAAATCTACGAAGCCATTCAGACACTCGGCGCCTCGCAGCAGCCCATCGACATGCTGACCGTCACCGAGCAGCTCCGTCTCAACGGCACACTCGACGAGGTGGGCGGCCCGATGTTTGTCAGCGAACTGACCTCGCGNGTGGCCTCCGGAGCCCATGTNGACTACCATGCCCGCATCGTGGCGCAGAAATATCTTGCCCGTGAGCTNATCACCTTTGCCTCCGACATTGAGCGGAAAGCCTTCGACGAGAGCAACGACGTCGACGACCTCATGCAGGAGGCCGAAGGCAAACTGTTTGAAATCTCGCAGCGCAATGTCAAGAAAGATGTGACGCAGATCGACCCCGTGATCGGTCAGGCCATCGAGCAGATTCANGCCGCTGCCAACCGCACCTCGGGCCTNAGCGGCCTNGAAACCGGTTTCCACGAAC
Organism: Bacteroides sp.; assembly: GCA_014801655.1. Lineage (GTDB taxonomy): Bacteria > Bacteroidota > Bacteroidia > Bacteroidales > Muribaculaceae > Paramuribaculum. The sequence goes on along the minus strand of JAAVDT010000017.1, from coordinate 11,270 downwards.
TCGACAAACTCACCTCCGGCTGGCAGAACTCCGACCTTATTATTATAGCCGCACGTCCGGCAATGGGCAAAACCGCTTTCGTGCTCTCAATGGCCAAAAACATGGCCGTCAACTACAGCACCCCNACGGCCATCTTCTCGCTCGAAATGTCAAACCTCCAGCTCGTCAACCGTCTTGTCAGCAACGTCTGCGAGCTGCCGAGCGAAAAAATCAAGAGCGGACAGCTCTCCAANATGGAGTGGGACCAGCTCATGGCGCGAATCAAACACCTCTACGGCGCACCCCTCTTCATCGACGACACCCCCTCGCTCTCCATCTTCGAACTCCGAACCAAAGCTCGCCGACTCGTCCGCGAACACAATGTCAAGATTCTNATCATCGACTACCTTCAGCTGATGAACGCCTCCGGAATGAAATTCGGAAGCCGCGAACAGGAGGTCAGNATGATTTCCCGCTCGCTCAAGCAGCTTGCCAAAGAGCTCAACATCCCCATCATCGCCCTCTCCCAGCTCAACCGAAGCGTTGAAAACCGTGGCTCAGGCGACGGCAAAGACGGCAAACGTCCGCAGCTCTCCGACCTCCGCGAGAGTGGTGCGATCGAACAGGACGCCGACATCGTNTGCTTCATCCACCGTCCGGAATACTACTACCGCTCATCGTCCGACGGCACCGACCGCGACATCCGAGGCCTCGCCGAATTCATCGTGGCCAAGCACCGTAGCGGCCGTGTCGACGACGTCGATATGCGATTCCGCGCCGAATTTGCCCGATTTGAAAACTGGACCGGAGCAGCCGATGCCCCGGCCGGCATGACAGCCGTCGAATCGAGCATAACCCCCTCNGCCGGNGGCTTCGATGCAGGCTCCCCATTCCAGGGCGGAACGGCCGACTTCATGAGTTCCACCCCCAATGAAGCCCCGTTTTAAAAAAAAANTAAAAAAAAATGTGCGATTAAAAAAACTTTTTGTTAAAACGATTTGTTAAAAGAGAAAATAAATCAAAAACCAAACGAAATTTACAAACCCAACTACTTATAAAGATTATGAAAAAAGTTTTATTTTTGATTGCCCTCGCAGTAGGATTCTCGAGCGCATTCGCACAGAAACTCGACAAAGTTGAAGCCAAACAGCTTAAAACTTTCCTCACCCAGACAGCAGAAAAAGACGGCTCCAATGCCGCAGCCCTCAAAGTAGCCAACGTCAACGACCTCTCTTCAGTTGAAGGTCTCAAAATCGAAGGCGGCCACGTAACCGAAATCGACTGGAAAGACAAACACCTCGCNGGTGCCCTCGACCTCTCCGGTTTCAAAGCCCTCAAGAAAGTCGACGTTAGCCGTAACAAACTCACTTCAGTAAATGTTGCCAACGACGCAGAACTCGCCGATTTCAANGCCTCTCGCAACGTGCTGACCGCAGTAAACTTCAACAACTGCCCCGCGCTGACCAACATCCAGATCTACAAAAACCGTCTGACCGACGTNAGCCTCGAATCAGTTCCCCTGCTTGAGACCCTCAACGTTTCAAACAACTACTTCGTTGACCTCAACGTTGCCAACTCTTCAACTCTGAAGACCCTCAACTGCCAGGGCAACCACCTCGAAAACCTCAACGTCAGCGGTTGTGCCAACCTCAAAAACCTCTACTGCGGNTACAACAAACTGACTTCACTCAACCTCGCAGGTGTTGAAAGCCTCCAGAACCTCAANGTCGACAGCAACGACCTGACCACCATGATCGTAAGCGGTCTTCCCTCGCTGACCACATTCGTCTGCACCGACAACCGCATGACCACCCTCGGTGTTCGCAACTGCAACGCTCTCATCGACCTCGTTTGCTCTTACAACGACCTCACCCAGCTCTCAGTTGAAGGTTGCCCCAACCTGGTTTACGTTGACTGCTCTTACAACGACCTCCAGAACCTCGACCTCAGCAACCAGAACTACCTCCAGCGTCTGCTCTGCAACAACAACCAGCTCAACATGCTTAACGTAGACTTCGACAACGCTCTGGTTTACATCAACTGCCGCTACAACTACATNACCGACTTCCGTCACATCGCTACTCCCAACCTCCGCATGGTTCAGAGCGAATGGAACTTCTAAACCCCACCTCCCTTGCCTGACCCGTCAGGCATCGAGAAACAAATAACGCAAAGCGGANCGGCCCCCAAGCCGGTCCGCTTTCGTTGCAACCAACCCCATCTAAAGCTGTTNNANCTAAAAATTCCNACAAGATCGANCCAACCAAANCGTAGGGACGCACGGCCCGTGCGTCCGCCGATAACANATTGANTNTCANTCAAACGCACANGNTGTTNNTTCNNGNTAANAGGGGAGCTGTTCATCCGATTTTGCTTAAAGAGAATAGTAGTGTTACTGTATTGTGGTGGGGCGCGCCGGAGGTGCGCNGGTTACTCTNAACCCCAGGCGNAGAGTCCNGAAAGGGCTCGGAGCCTGGGGAATTAGGTGGATAACACAACAATGGGAGCCTCGGCAGAGGCGATGTTTTGGGAAATANTGGTGATGTTAGCGGTATAGGGCAGGGGGAGTANGGANGCAGAAAGCNTNTTTCCNTGCTGGGCATAGATTGTCAGCGGAATCCGCGGAAGNAAGTATTTTGTTCTTCCCAAATCAGAGATTCCCCAAATCGATTTTTTTCAAGTTCTGATGCTTTATTTTTTTTAGCANAAGTAGCAGGAATTCTCAATAATTATTGCTAACTTTGCGGTTGCAGTCCGACTCGCAGAAGCCCCGGTCTGGGGTTAAGTGGAGTGGGATGTAGTTTAAATACATAAGAAAGCGTTTATCCGCGCTGATTCTTGACTGGTCGAAATTCTCGCAAAATTTCATATCAAGGTCAGGGGTTGAGCAACGGTAGATGCCCGTGGATATGTAATTATCCTGCTTTCGGTGTAATATTTCGAGAGAAATATAGCCGGATGCATTGATTACATATACAGGCGTGGGCTTCTGCGTTGCCGTCCGACTTTGATAGGGCAATGCGAGAAGCCTCGACCGGTAGGACGGTAACAGATACAGATTCCTACGCTTTTTTTCTGTACCAACTTAACGCCAACGAGAGGATGACCGCGGCAATATTTTTCTAATGGGAAAAGTATTTTTCAAGCCTTGGATTGGATGTGATTATCACTCAGGTGGTATTTTCGGCAAAAAGATACTTGTGCTTGGTGAGGCACATCTTTGTGGCGGGTGTGATGAGTGTGGAAAAGTCGGACAAACTGACGAGTGTGCCGACTTCACAACCACACACTGTATGGATGTAATAATGTCCGGCGAAACTGGTAGCTGGACCGGGACATTTCATAAGTTCGAGAGATCTCTAGTTGGTCATGAGACTGACCTTGTAGAGAGCAGACGCATATGGAATTCCGTGGCATTCTACAATTATGTGCAAAAATCGATGGATCAATCACGCAAACAGCCAGACTGGGTCGATTTTCGCGATTCTGCCGATGCTTTCTTTGAAGTTATTGATGAACTCCAACCCGACTTAATCATAGTCTGGGGTGTAACCCGCATGTACGACAACATGCCCGGAGGAGATCGATGGCGCGATGGAGATGAACTTGTCATTGACGGTCAAAAAATGAAAAATGGTTATTATCGCCTTTCAAACAATAAGGAGACTAGAGTCCTGTGGGTGTACCACCCTTCTGCAGGCTACTCGTGGGACTGGTGGAACAAAGTAATAGAGATGGAATTATTCACAAAAAAACAAATATAAAAATAACGAATCATGAAAATCAGTTCAACATTCAAAGCTATCTTACTTGGAATATCTTTGAGCATTGTGACAGCATGCACCGGTTCATCAAACAAAAATTCCCATGAAAGTGATTACGACGAAGACGGACAGCCATTTTCCTCTACAGCCATCACTTTCAATGGCGAAGAATATGAAATCCTTCCTGTACAATGGATTGTAGATAGTCTCTATTTTGAAGAGTTCCTAAAAGATAAATTAGGATATTATGAAAAACAATCTCCTAACATGTACATCACATACCCTTTGAAACAATCGGTAAATTGGATTTATGGGCCTTGTTTTGCATTCAAAGATAAGCATGGGAATTACCTGCGTTTCGATAATGATGAAGATTATAGCGATTTGTTACTTATCCCTTTCTTAATGGACGGATTTCTACGTGGTAATAGTAATAATGATAATGTAGAGGTGGTTGCTATTGTTAAAGAACTATGTGACTCGTTTAATATTCCCTATGAAAAGATGGAAATGGGTTATTGGAAAAGTCTTAAAGATTATGATACAAGCGAAGTCAAACAAGCATTGGAGACTCATTATAACGATAGGATTAAAGACTCTTACAGCGCATTAATAAATAGCATAGCCTTGTATTTTAACCACCGACCTGAAGAAATAGAGCTAGATACATTCAACCAAATAGAAAAATTTGTTTATGATAACGGTCATCCGGAGAATAAATGCTCTTTTTCAAAAAAACTCTATGGTTATAACTGGCAAATGTACATGACATTACATGCTCCCTTGTGTTGCAGGGACGGCTTTACTCTCCGTCCTGTGGAAAATCATAAATTTATTACCCTAACAGGTGAATATGTACCAAAAGGAAGTTTAATTGTTGGATCTTATTATTAACCGTCAAAACAATTGTAACTAGGGCAGACTCCTGCAATGAACCAGCCCTAATTTTTTTATCATTCAAAAATTTTTTAGCGGACAGTAATAATTTGAAATATATGCTGATTATCAGTAAATTAAACCGCTGCGATAAAAGATATGCACATGTTGCGACACGCATAACAAAACTCCAGATGTGGTTATAAAATCACACAGCTTCTATCAAAACGCTATAATTCTGATTTTCATCGGAATTATAGCGTTAATTTTGTCTTATTTCAATCTATTATATTGGAGATGCCCATTTACGGTCATATTTCATATTAAGTGTGCAGGATGTGGAATAACTCGTGGAGTTCATTCGTTATTAGAAGGTAACATAATTCGTTCGTTACAATACAATCCCTTATCTTTATTAATAACTTTGGCTTTTTCAATCTTTTGCCTTTTACTAATGATAGATTTGGCGTGTAAGAAAACATTGCTATTCAAAACATATACAACACTAAATAATTACATAGAAAAACATCGTGGGCCCTTTATTGTCATGGCGATTTTATATTGGTGTGTAATTATGATATATAGAAACTGAAATTCAGCTCAAGTCCAATTTCTAACAATCTTAGATAACTATTTCAGACCATTTTGCGGCAAGGGTTATGGGAATGTCTGTAAAATTCGTTAACTTTGCATATTAATCACAAGTTGTAATTTTTGAGACTATGAATCCCGATATATCGACCATTAGAAATTTCTGCATCATCGCTCATATCGACCACGGCAAAAGCACCCTGGCCGACCGTCTGCTCGAATACACCGACACCGTTGGCAAAAAGGAGATGCAGGCGCAGGTGCTCGACGATATGGATCTCGAACGCGAACGCGGTATCACCATCAAGAGCCACGCCATTCAGATGAACTATCGCCACGAAGGCACCGACTATACGCTCAACCTCATTGACACTCCGGGCCACGTTGACTTCTCCTATGAGGTGTCGCGCTCGATTGCCGCCTGTGAAGGTGCGCTGCTGATAGTCGACGCAGCTCAGGGCATTCAGGCTCAGACCATCTCCAACCTCTACATGGCCATTGACAACGACCTCGAAATTATCCCCGTGGTCAATAAAGTCGACCTCGACAGCGCTAAGCCCGAGGAGGTTGAAGACCAGATTGTCGACCTGCTCGGCTGCGACCACAGCGACATCATCCGTGCCAGTGGCAAGACTGGTCTCGGCATTCCCGAAATCCTTGAAGCAATAGTCAACCGAGTGCCCGCACCCAAAGGCGACCCCGAAGCACCGCTGCAGGCATTGATTTTTGACTCGGTGTTCAACCCGTTCCGTGGCATCATTGCCTACTTCAAGATTGTCAACGGCACGCTCCGCGACGGCGATTTTGTGAAATTCGTGTCGACCGGCAAAGAATATCACGCCGACGAAATCGGTGTGCTGAAACTTCAGATGTCGCCCCGCAAAGAACTCTCGGCAGGCAACGTGGGCTACATCATCTCCGGCATCAAGACCTCGCGCGAAGTGCGTGTGGGCGACACCATTACCCATGTCAACCGCCCCTGCGAGCAAGCCATCGAAGGCTTCGAAGAAGTGAAGCCGATGGTGTTTGCCGGCGTCTACCCCATTGAAGCTGAAGATTTTGAAAACCTGCGCACATCGCTCGAAAAACTTCAGCTCAACGACGCATCGCTCACCTTCCAGCCCGAAAGCTCAATGGCTCTCGGCTTCGGTTTCCGATGCGGCTTCCTGGGTCTCCTCCACATGGAGATTGTGCAGGAGCGACTGGGACGCGAATTCGATATGGATGTGATCACCACCGTGCCCAACGTTTCCTATCGCGTCTACGACAAGCGCGGCGAAATGATCGAAGTCCACAACCCCTCCGGATTGCCCGACCCCACGTTGATTGAGCGCATCGAAGAACCCTACATCCGCGCTTCGGTCATCACCGCCGCCCAGTTTATCGGCCCCATCATGACGCTCTGCCTCGGCAAGCGCGGCGAGCTCGTGAAGCAGGAATATATCTCCGGCAACCGCATGGAAATGATTTTCGACATGCCGCTCGGCGAAATCGTGATTGACTTCTACGACAAACTGAAAAGCATCTCCAAAGGCTACGCCTCCTTCGACTATCATCTCCACGACTTCCGCCCCTCGAAACTCGTCAAACTCGACATTCTGCTCAACGGCGAAAGCGTCGATGCGCTGAGCACGCTCACTCATGCCGACAATGCCGTGACCTTCGGCCGCCGCATGTGTGAGAAACTGAAAGAGCTGATTCCCCGTCAGCAGTTCGACATTGCCATTCAGGCTGCGATCGGAGCGAAAATCATAGCCCGTGAAACCATCAAGGCAGTGCGCAAGGACGTGACGGCCAAGTGCTATGGCGGCGACATTTCGCGTAAGCGCAAGCTCCTCGAAAAGCAGAAGCAGGGCAAGAAACGCATGAAACAGATCGGTTCGGTTGAAGTTCCGCAGAAAGCATTCCTCGCAGTGTTGAAACTCGACTGATTCCAACCCGAACAGCATACAACCGTAAAGCGGTGGACCGAAAACTCCGGTCTGCCGCTTTTTGTATTATGTCGCGAAACCATTGCACGGGTTGAATTGTTAAAAAGTTATTATAGGTTTAATAAAAATTGTTTCAACTATGTCAACCGGTAAAGAATCCAAGCATCAGCTCAGCTGCGTTATTGCCGAGGATGAACCTCAGCAACCGTTCTATGCGGCCCGCCAGGCATTGCGTCGCCATGCCAATGGTGGTAATATACTTATTTTTGCAACCCTGCTCGCCCTGATTGTGGCCAACATTCCGGCCATCAACCAATATTACTTCGAGTTCTGGAATCAACCCGTCAGACTGCAGATCGGGTCATTCAATCTCTTCAGCCATGCCGGCCATCCGATGACCATGCTTCAATTCATCAACGATGCGCTGATGGCCATATTCTTCTTCTCGATCGGTCTGGAAATCAAGCGAGAAGTGCTCGTGGGTGAGCTTGCCTCCATCCGCCAGGCCCTGCTCCCGATCATGGGTGCCATTGGCGGCATGATATTCCCGGTCATCATCTATCTGATTTTTGCCCACGGCACCGACTATCAGGGCGGCGCCGCCATACCGATGGCCACCGATATTGCCTTCTCGCTCGGTGTGCTGGCCATGCTCGGCTCGCGCGTGCCCCTCTCGCTCAAGATATTCCTGACCACACTAGCTGTTGTCGACGATATCGGCGGCATTATTGTCATCGCTGCATTCTATAGCACCCACATCGACATCATGCTGCTCGTCTACGCCGCGCTGCTGCTCGGAGTGCTGCTGCTCGGATCGCGCATGCACATCAAAAGCAAAGTGTTCTATCTCACCATCGGCACAGCCGTGTGGTTTCTCTTCCTCAACTCCGGCATCCACCCCACCATTGCCGGTGTGCTCGTGGCCTTCTGCGTTCCCGCCACTCCCGTGTTCGCACCTATGAAATATATCCGGTCAATCCGTCGCGCCATCTCCCACTTCCGTCAGGATGATGACGAAGCTCTCTGCCGCCGCTCGATTCTCGACAAAAATCAGATGAACTGGCTGAAAGAAATCGAATCATCTTCCGATAAAGTGATTTCGCCGCTCCAGGATCTTGAAGACTCGCTCCACCCGATTGTCAACAATTTCATCGTGCCCCTCTTCGCATTCGCCAATGCCGGCATCTTCCTGCTCGACATGGATCCCGCATCAACATTCGAGGGCATCAGCCTCGCCATCATCTGCGGCCTCTTCTTCGGCAAATTCCTCGGCATCCTCTCCTTCTCATGGCTCACCGTCAAATTCCACTGGGCACCGATGCCTATCGGAGCCAACTGGAAAATGATGGCCTCGATTGCAGTGCTCGGCGGCATCGGCTTCACGGTTTCGCTCTTCATCGCCAACCTCTCCTTTGCCACGTCGTCGATGCTCGACCTGCTCAACCACGCCAAGCTCGGCATCCTCGTAGGCTCAATTCTGTCAGGTCTTGCCGGCTTCCTCCTGCTTCATCATTTCCTGCCCAAGAGCGGAGTTGTTCAGGAGGAAGAAGAAAAATCAGCTCCGGCAGAAAAATAATAGCAAGTTTAAATTGTTAAATTCACAATTATTTGTTAATTTTGACGCGAAGTGTTAATTTTGAGAGCAAATATTTCTTATCATAGCTCAACAATTGGCAGATTTAATTGTTAATATTATAAAAGTTATATATAAAAATCGGTCATAACCCGATAAAAATGTGAACTAAAAGGAAATAGTCGATCATCTGGCTGATAACTATAGGGATGGGCATTACAGTTGCATCGCTGCTCTACATGCAGGGATTGTATATGCACAACATCGTGAAGATGAGCGATGAATACTTCTCGGAGCGCGTGAAGAAAAGTCTGTGGGACGTCTCGACCTCGCTTGAAAAACTCGAAACGGCACACTATCTCAACGATTTCGTTGCCGGCGAGCGCCGATTCGATTTCTCCCCCGGCGGATCGTTCCCGCTGCTCAACTCAGGCGGCAATCTCATTGAGGAGATGAAAAACTCCCAGCCGCCCCTCGGGCTCAACTATCAGTCAATGTCGTTTCGCGACAGAGTGCGTTCGCAGTATGCCCATCAGCGCGCGTTGCTCGACGAGGTGGTGCTCAACATCATCAGCGAAACCGGCAGCCTCCCGATTCAGGAGCGCGCCGACTCGGCCGAGGTAGCCGACCTGTTATCCTCAACCCTCCGCGCCAACAGCATCACTCAGCCTTTTGAGTTTGCCGTTGTCAACCGAATGGGCACCGTCATCTACAAAACCGCAGGCTACAACGTGGCCGACGCCAACCACAACGTCACCTTCGTTCAAGCCCTCTTCCCCAACGATAAAAGCAACCGCACGAGCTCTTTGAAAGTCTATTTCCCCGAGATGAAGGATTATCTCTACAGCTCAATCCGTGTGCTGGTGCCCTCCTTCTTCCTGACAATCCTGTTGTTGATGCTGTCGATCTACACCATCGTGGTGGCCTTCCGTCAGAAAAAACTGACCGAGATGAAAAACGATTTCATCAACAACATGACCCATGAATTCAAGACCCCGATTTCAAGCATCTCGCTCGCCGCACAGATGCTCAACGACAAGAGCGTGCTGAAATCGCCTAAAATGCTTGAACACATATCGTCGGTGATCAACGATGAAACCAAGCGACTCCGCTTTCAGGTCGAAAAAGTGCTCCAGATGTCGATGTTCGACCGTCAGAAGGCAACCCTTCGTCTGCAGGAAGTTGATGTCAACAGTGTTGTGGCAGGCATCGCCAACACGTTCAAACTCAAAGTCGAACGCTATGGAGGCCGAATCACCACCGATCTCGACGCCGCCAATGCCCTCGTTGAAGTCGACGAGATGCACTTCACCAACGTCATTTTCAACCTGCTCGACAATGCCGTCAAGTATCGCGACGAAGAGCGTCCGCTCGAACTCAGCGTAGCCACCCGCGACATTGCCCATGACCGGCTCGAAATCATCGTTGCCGACAACGGCATCGGCATACGCCGCGAAGACCTCAAGCGAGTGTTTGAGAAATTCTACCGCGTGTCGACCGGCAACCGCCACGACGTCAAAGGCTTCGGCCTCGGCCTGGCCTACGTCCACAAGATGGTCAGCGAATTTGGCGGCGACATCCGCGTTGAAAGCGAACTAAACAAAGGAACAAAATTTATAATCAGAATACCCCTAACTAAAAATTAAGAATTATGGAAGACCGTTTGCGTATCTTACTTTGCGAGGATGATGAAAACCTCGGAATGTTGCTCCGGGAATATCTCCAGGCCAAAGGTTATAATGCCGATCTCTGCGCCGATGGCGAAGCCGGCTATAAAGCTTTCCTCAAAGGAAAATATGATTTGTGTGTGCTTGACGTAATGATGCCTAAGAAAGACGGTTTCGCTCTTGCTCAGGAAATCCGTACGGTCAACTCCGAAGTGCCCATCATCTTCCTGACTGCCAAGTCAATCAAGGAAGACATTCTCGAAGGCTTCAAAATCGGTGCCGACGACTATATCACCAAACCCTTCTCGATGGAGGAACTCGTGTTCCGTATCGAAGCCATTCTCCGTCGTGTCAAAGGCAAGAAGGGCAAGGAAGTGACCATGTATCGCATCGGCAAGTTCACCTTCGACACCCAGAAACAAGTGCTGATGATCGGCGACAAAGTCACAAAGCTGACCACCAAAGAATCAGAACTTCTCAGCCTCCTCTGCGCCCACGTCAACGAAATCCTCGAACGCAACTATGCGCTCAAAACAATCTGGATCGACGACAACTACTTCAACGCCCGCAGCATGGACGTCTACATCACCAAGCTCCGCAAGCACCTGCGTGAAGACCCCGCAATCGAAATCATCAACATCCACGGCAAAGGCTACAAGCTCATCGCCCCCGAATCCGACAACAAATAACCCCCCGCTTTCAAACCGCACACAACTTTACTCCTCATCCCCCTCCAACCGATAAAAATCCCGACCCGGACCCGCGCCCCAAAACCCGCGAGCCCGGGTCGCCCTCTATAAGAAACACCCAATACTGTTAACTTAGGGAATAGAGTGGGGTTGATTTATCCGGGCTTTACCCGAATTGTAGGGACGCACCCTGGTGCGTC
>JAAVDT010000049.1 GCA_014801655.1 Bacteroides sp. | reverse complement strand
GTCATAAAGTTACAAAAACTTTTTGACATGACAAAGCCCCGGCTTGTGAAAGTCAGGGCTTTGTTTTATGTTTTTCAACATGTTACAAAAGAGGCTGCGCCTATTTTGACACAGCCTCAGTCGTTTACAACCCCAGGCGTAGAGGCCCATAGGGACTCGGAGCCTGGGGTTGGTCGAGAGTAAGCTATATGCTACAAGCCTCGTAGAGGCGGTATTTTGGGCGGTGAATACGGCATGAAACGACCTGTCGATAGGCAAAACATCGCCTCTGCCGAGGCTTCCATCATAATACGTATATCCTTAGCCCCCAGGCTCCGAGTCCCTGCGGGGCTCTGCACCTGGGGTTGGGAATGACCGGCACACCTCCGGTGCGCCCCTCAAGAAATGAGTAAAAATATCATTCTGCTTACTTAAGTCAAGATAAAGCCTCATAGGGCTCTCCTCTCTTTGTAGGGACGCACGGCTCGTGCGTCCGACGATAAAACACTGATTATCAACCGGACGCACGAACCGTGCGTCCCTACAATTCGGGTAAAGCCCGAATGAAATCAACGCCACTCGATTGCTTAAGCAGACATCATTAGGATGCACCCTGATGCTGTTAAAACAATACTGAAAGAGCAATAACTCCACCGATTTTACTACCTCCATTTTTGCAACTGCTTAGTCGCAATGATTCCGTTCGCGCCCGACAAGAGCCACGATAACCATCTGACTAACGACATCCACCAATGCCGACTTAATAGATTCGCGTTGATTTCCATTCCCGGTGCCGGAAGGGCGAATGGATGAAATGGATGGGAAAANTGTCGGTCAAACTTGCTACTTTTGCGCCGCAACTGTCAGCTAAACTTGAACACTTACTTAAAACCATAAAATTTACGGTAATGACCAAAAAATTNACCCTAACGTTAGTCGGTGTGCTGATGGCTATTCCCATAGGATATGCCCGTGATTTCAGTTTCACCTTTAAAAAGCAAACATGCACCTATACGGTNATTGATGAAGATGCAAAGACTTGCATGACTAAGACCGGCACAACCTCTAAAGCCGGCAACANGGTNACNGATGAACTGATTATCCCTTCGGAAGCCTATGACGGAACGGATTTTTACACCGTGACGACTATCGGCGAGTATTCTTTCTACAANTGTAAAAACCTGACTGATGTCACCATTCCTGAATCGGTAGAGTTCATCAACAGCAGTGCNTTTAACNGATGCTCCGGACTGACTAANGTCACAATCCCCGGGTCGGTGGCCTACATTGGTGAGAATGCATTTGCTGATTGCACGGCTCTGACTGATTTTCACATCNNCGAGTGCAAATCGTCCACCCAACATTCCGGCACCGATTCCAAAACTTTTNCCAGCTGGGAAGCGACCCAAACATGGGCGAGCGCAAGCCAATCCAAAACATACTCCTTCGAGGTTTACCCGGGTGCGGAATTGACCTTTACCTATCGTACCGATATGGCCTACAACTCNGGTGACTTCAATGGCAGCTATACTACTTTCCNAATCAGCATCGACGGAAAATCAGTTGTCAATNTTCAGCAGAAAGCTCAAAACGGCTCCTACACCCACACTTTCGATTACGCCGGAACAGCCAAGGTCGAAGCATCATGGTCNGTCTGCAGATGGGGAGAAGACCCCTATTCCTATGGCGNAATCTACAACATTAAGCTCTCTGTGCCATGGGAANNAAANAACAAGGAATTGTTTATGTGGAACAATGCTTTCACCTCGTCTCCGATCGAATCGCTCTACATCGGCAAGAACCTCTCCCCTGCCTCGGTTCCTTTTAAAAACCTCGTTTCCTTGCAGGAGATAACAATCTCTGATGAGGTTGACCACATCGGACAAGAATCTTTTAACGGTTGCACTGACTTAAGCATGGTCGAATGTCTCGGTTTGATGCCACCGGATGCCGACGATGACACATTTTCCGNCGCTGCCTATCGCTATGCGACACTNAAGGTTCCGGCCATTGCCGCCGGTGACTATGCCGAAGCGCCCGGTTGGCGAATGTTTACCAATGTNGAGGAGAATGAAAACGGTTTGTCGGGACTTGATGAAATCTATCAATCATCAGCAGCCGTACGCGCCTGNGATGGAAGAGTTGAAATCGTCGGAGCNAANGGCCGGCAGATTAAAATCCATGACATTTACGGACGTGAAATCTATGCTTTCCGTGGNGAAAACGACTGCGAAGTGCGTAGCCTCCTCCCCGGCATCTACATCGTCACAATCGCAGAGAAGTCAACAAAAATCATGCTGTAAGAAACTGTTTAAATTTATGTGCCAATGATTTTGAGAATATTTTTGGATGATTTTTGCGAGTTGAAGAGGGAGCAATGCGGGCATTGCGACCGATGAGACTCGGCGAAAAGCGCCAAAAAGATTATTAAAATCATGGCATATAAACCTATTAATAAAATCCTTGACATAAATTTAAACAGTTTCTAAACTACCCTATATTTTTTTACGTCAAAAGGAGTTAAGCCATTGATGGCTTAACTCCTTTTGTTATTCGCGGTCCGGGGTGAGGAGGCGGAGGGAGAGGTCGTAGGTGTTGAGAGCGGTGAAGACGATGATGGCTGCGGTGAGCACCCAGGCGATGATGGGGAGATTGTCGGCAAGCGCACCGGTCACTATGCCGGCAGGAAGCGATGCGGCAAATCCGGAGGCAAGACTCAAGAGATGGGGCATGGCGAGAGTGGCAATGACACCCATGATGAATCCGGCAAAGGCGGCAATGATCACCGCCCGGCGGTTGCTGCGGCGCATGGCGGCTAATTCGGCACGTGCGGATTCGACTGCCTTGAGGCTCGTTTGCAGGCGATCGAGAAAATGGGCGTCGGAACTCATTGGCGGATTGAAGCCGGCAAAGAGCGAACGCAGTTCGTTATCTTCAAATTGGGTTTTATCTTCCATAGTCGTTGATGATTGAGGGGTTGGAGCGGAGATGGTTGCGTCCGCGGCTGAGGCGGGTCTTGACGGCTTCTTCCGAGGCCTCGACAATTTCGGCAATCTCTTTGACCGAATAGCCTTCCATGTAAAAGAGCAGCAATGCCGTGCGCTCATGCTGTGGCAGCGAATCGAGAGCAGCGTAGAGTGCCTGATAGCGGAAGGTGGCGTCGGCCCCGGAAGGAGCGGCAATGGGAGGGGCTTCGGAGTAGTCGACCGAAATGCGATGGGAGCGGCGGTTGTTGACAAAGCAATTGTGGGCTATGCGAAAAATCCATGCTTTGAAATTCCCCGGGTCTTTGAGGTCGCCACTGGCGAGAAAAGCTTTGATGAAGGCCTCCTGCGCAATGTCGTCGGCAAGCTGTGTGTCTCCGCAGCAGAGAGCTGCAAGAAAGCGGCGAAGCTCTCTCTGACAGCCCTCAACTCGTGAGATGAATTGCTCGCGTGTCATTTTTTTCTGATTATTGACCGGTGGTGAGCAGGATTATTTCTTCTCTTCTTCATCGCCGGCCTGAGCCTGACGACGCATCACGAAGAACACAATCAGGAAGCTGAGACCTATTGCCAGCGAGATGCCGCCAAACACCAGCGGCACGGTCACAGGGTCGCTGCTGAAAGCTGTGCCATCGGCCCAACTGACAAGTCCGCAGATGATGAGCACAAGGCCAATCAGGCTGAAGATGCAACCGCTCAGCAGATGGCGCGTGAGGCGTTCGCGGAATGTGCGTCGCGGCTTGCGAATCATGTCATTGATGCGTTCGATGTCAATGCCGGCATCTTTGTCAATGGCTTTTTCGAGCAGACGTGTCATCTGTTTGTTNTGATACATTTTCTGAATGGAGGTGATCAGAACAATGGCGATAGGCATGATGAAGCAGATGCAAAACGGGAGGATGTCAATGTGGTTCATTTTTATATCTTGTTTAGTGTGGTTAAATAATCGGTGTTCTATGAAACGTTTCGATTATTAGACACACCTCGNAGNCGAAAGGTGACAGGAATTGTTATTTTTTTGACGTTAATTAAATCAGCTTTTGTTGATCAGGCGGTTGAAGGCTGATTTGGAGCCGAGGCAGGTGATGCGGTCGGTTTCGGCCACTTCGAGGTTGGGGTCGGTGAGGTCGGGAATGAGGGCGTAGGCTTCGTGGCGCACGCCGATGAGATTGCGGCGCGACGTGGGCCGGGATGCGCAGAGCAGTTTCAGCCCATAATCCTTCTCAAGCTGCAGCGTGGAGTAATTCAGTCCCACGAGGATTGCCGGCACGGGAAATGTTGCAATCAGGTTGTCTTCGTCGACGCGCATGGCTGTGGTGTCGTTGCCCAGGGTGATTTCGTTGACAAGGTCGTTGGCGGCGCGCTGNTCGGGGGTGATGATGCGGTCGAGGTTGAAGCCTTCGAGAATCGATTCGTGGAGTTTATCGATGGCGCGGGCATAGATATGCTTTACCTCCAGTTTCTTCAGTATGGCGACTGTGCGTATGCTCGCNCCGAAGTTTTCGCCAATGGCCACAATGACCAGGTCGACCGTTTTCAGCGGCAACACGCTGAGGGCCATTTCGTCGGTTGAATCGATGATGTAGGCCGTTGAAATGTAGTCTTTGATTGACTCAACGAGCGATGGATCTTTGTCGGCACCGATCACTTCATGGCCCATATTGGTCAAGTCGATGGCGAGGTTAGATCCGTAGATTCCGAGTCCTATAATGAGATAGCGCATATGTTTAGGGTTTAGAGTGGAGGGTTTAGTTGATTATGATATCGTCGGAGGGATAGCTGACGCCTACTTCTTTGTGGCGGCGCACGAGGCCGGTGAGGAGCGAGAGGAGGCCCACTCGGCCGAGAAACATGGCCACGCTGAGTATCACTTTTGAGGGGGCGGAGAGGTCGGCCGTGATGCCGAGCGATGAACCGACGGTGAAGAGGGCCGAGAGCGACTCGAAGAGCAGTGCTTTGAGGGGAAGCCGGGGTTCGAGTGCAACGATGGCGAGCGAGAAGATGAGATAGGAGATTATGGAGAGAGCCACCACGGCATTGGCGCGGCGAACAGATCCGATGCTGATGCGCCGACGGAAGGCGGTGGCGCGCGGTGCGCCGGTCAGCACGGCCCGTATGTTGAGCCAGATGGCGGCAAAGGTGTTGACTTTTATACCGCCGCCCGTTGACTGCGAAGCTCCGCCAATCCACATCAGAAACATCACCACAATCAGCGTCGAACCCATGAATCCGGCAGGATTGACCGATGCAAACCCGGCGCTGCGAGGCACGGCGGAATTGAACACCGACTGTGTGATTTTCTCCTCCAGCGTCATTCCCGCAAGGGAGTGGTTATACTCAAACATGAAGAACAATGCGGCACCGGCGATGAGCAGTGCGGTGAAGGTGAACAGCACGATGCGGGTGTTCATGTTATAAATGTAGACCTGCCGGGCCGGTCGGTCGGTGGTGCGTCGGCAGAACCAGTAGCGGATACGTTTGAATTGCGCCACCAGCGCGTCGCGGATGTTGACAAGTATCGGGAAACCGATGCTGCCGGCCACTATGAGCAGCGTCATAATCCAATAGATCGAAATGTTGCCTTTGAGGAGCAATGGATTCGACAGGCCGTCATGGAGTGTGGAGAATCCGGCATTGCAGAAGGCGGAAAGGGAGTGGAAAGCGGAGAATGCGATTTCATCGGTGAGGGTCATGCCGAGCGTGCCGTGGATAGAAAGCCAGATCAACACCGCCCCGACGGCCTCAACGGTCACCGTGAATCCGAGGATGTAGAGCAGCGTCGGGATGAGTGAATTCATGCTCTTGGAGTAGACCATGTCGCGCAGCATGAGCTGACTGTAGATAGAGGTGTTGCCGCTGAAAAAGAGGGCGAAGAAGCTGGTGAAGGTAAGCACTCCGAGCGCGCCGATCTGAATCAATATGGCCAATATCCATTGCCCCATGGGGGTGAAGATGGTCGACACATCGACCGGAGTCAGCCCGGTGATGCTGACGGCGCTGGTGCTGACAAAGAGAGAGTCGACATAGGAAATCGGATAGTAGGTACACTTGGGGAGCATCAGCAGGAATGACCCTATCAAAATGAATATCAGAAAGCTCGCCGACATCAGCAGCGAAGGGTTGGTGCGCCGGCCCACCATTCGGAAGAGCGCATAGCTGAGCGTTACCACCGAGTAGGTGACCAACACAATGTAGAGCATCCGCGAGGAGTAGAGCAAATCTTTCAGCCAGGGAATCCAGGGGTGCAGCGGCTTGGGATAGAGCCAGGGGAGAAGCATCACGATAATTGCCACGTCGACCGTCCATTTGATGATGCGTGTCTCGCGCAGGGTGGTGCGCAGGTTGAATATGAGGTTGAAAAGCACATTGACCGTGAACACTCCCTGACACCATCGCATCAAGGAAAATATGCGCCGGAAATCCACATCGTCATGCTCAAAACCGACATGAACAACTATGCCCACCAGACACACCACCGACGCTATGGCCGATAGCACCATCAGCGTCACCGACATCGGCGCAACAAAGCCGTGGACTTTCCGCTCCAGACGCAGAAGCGACTGGTGGAGGGAGGCGAAGCGGCGCCCGGAGCTGATATTTTTTCTGTTGGCTGACATTAACGGAGTTGAGACGACGGACACACCTATTTTTTATATTATATCATAGGTGCGACGAATTTATAAAGAAGTGCTTTCTTTATAAACCTCAGGCAAGCTCGGAAAGTTCCAGCCAGCGCATCTCTTTTTCATCGAGCTCAGCCGAAATCTGCTCGTAGCGCGCCGAAAGCGAAGCAACGTCGGAAAGCACATCGCCGGAATTGAACATCTCGTCGAGCTGCTTCTTCTCCTGAGTCAGAGCATCAATCTCCTCCGAAAGCTGCTCAAACTCCTTGCGCTCCTTAAACGACATCTTGCGCTCGCGGAGCTTAGGCTGATTGCGCGAGGTGTCGGCTGCCGTTGCCGCCGATTTTTCGGCGCGCTGCTGCTCGGCCTCCTCGCGGGCCTTCTCTTTGAGCCACTGCCGATAGTCGGAATAATTGCCGGGGAAATCCTTAATCACGCCGTTGCCCTCAAGCACCCAAAGATGGTCAACGATTGAGTCGAGGAAAAATCGGTCGTGGGAAATGACAATCAGGCAGCCGCCGAACTGAGCGAGATAGTCTTCAAGAATGGCGAGCGTCATGATGTCGAGATCATTGGTGGGCTCATCGAGAATCAGGAAGTTGGGGCGGCGCATCAACACCGTTGCCAGATGCAGTCGGCAGCGTTCGCCACCGCTTAGAGTGTGGATATATTTCTGCTGGTCGGCAGGCGAGAAGAGAAATCGGGTCAGAAACTGCATCGGGGTGTAGGATGTGCGGTCGTCGAGCACGATATTGTCGGCAATCTCACTGACGGCGTCAATCACCTTTTTATTCTCGTCAAACGCAATGCCATCCTGCGAATAGTAGCCGAAGCGAACGGTGGTGCCGATATCAAAAGCTCCCTCATCGGGGCTTACGATGCCCTGGAGCATCTTGATAAGGGTGGACTTCCCTACCCCGTTGCGGCCAATGATGCCGAGCTTTTCGTAGCGCGCGAACACATAGTTGAAATCATCGAGTATCACCTTGTCGCCAAATCGCTTCGAGATGCCCTTTGCTTCAAAAATCTTCGAACCGATGTAGCTTGAATTGATTGAGGCAATGTCGATGTTGTCTTCGCGCAGGTTCACACGCGAGCGGTCTTTCAGATCATGGTAAGCATCGATGCGATATTTCGCTTTGCCGGCACGCGCCTGGGGTTGGCGGCGCATCCAGTCGGTCTCCTTGCGCAGAGTGTTTTTCACTCTGGCGAGCTCCGCCTCCATAGCCTCCATGCGTTCGCGGCGGCGGCGCAGATAGTAGTCATAGTTGCCCTGATAGGTGAATATCTGCGCGCGGTCTATTTCAATAATCTTGTTGCAGACGCTGTCGAGAAAATAACGGTCGTGGGTGACCATGAGCAGTGTCACGTTCTGGCGGCGCAGATACTCCTCGAGCCATTCGATGATGTCGATATCGAGGTGGTTGGTGGGCTCATCGAGAATCAGCAGGTCGGGGTTTTCGAGGAGAGTGTGGGCAATGGCTATTCGCTTGCGTTGCCCTCCGGAGAGGGTTTCCACTCGAGCGTTGAGGTCGGTGATGCGGAGCTGATGGAGCATCTGCGTCAGTCGGTCGTGATAGTCCCACGCGCCAAGGCTGTCCATCTCAGGCATTGCCTCGGCTATGCGGGTCGCATCGCCCGAGGCCAGTGCCTCTTCATAGGCGGCGATGGCGCGGGCGGCAGGCGCACCGGCCGACAGGCAGGCATCAATCACCGAGAGCGACGGATCGATTTCGGGAGTCTGCGGAATGTAGCCCACGCGCAGACCGCTGCGGGGAGTGACCGTGCCGCTGTCCGGAGCCTCAACTCCGGCAACGATGCGGAGCAGGGTCGATTTGCCCGTTCCGTTTTTGGCTATGATGCCAATCTTGTCGCCCTGATTGACACCGAAAGTGACGTCGGCGAACAGCATGCGGTCGCCGTAGCTTTTAGTGAGGTTTTCTATTTGAAGGTAGCTTACCATAGATTTATTTTCTAAGCCTATCGAGCCAGTGAGAAGTTGAATGAAAGGCCGAAAGCGGTGTTGGTGGTGGGGAATGCCGTTGACGACACGAGCGGAGTGTTGATCTGATGTTCAAAATACATTCCGAGCGTCATTCGGCGGCTCAGCACATAGTTGGCCGTGAGGTTAAAGGAGATCACCCGCGAGCCGGAAGTGGCCTGAGTGTAATTGTTTTCGATTCGGCGGATGAGCGCCTGATTCAGTGCATAGGAGAAGTCGCCGTTGATTGAGAGGTCGTTGCTGACACCCGTCTGCTGGCCCTTCATTTTCAGCACGGTGTTGAAGCCCACAATCTTGTAGCCGATGCCGGCGGTGATGCCGCGCTGCGAGGCTTCGACCACCTGACCTGCGGAGGTGTTGAGGGTCAGTGTGCGCGATTCGCGGAATTCGGCATTGATGGTCATGCCGTTGTGCAGACCGCAGGCCACGCCCACGAGCGGAGCGAAACGTTCGGTGATGGCAACGGAGGAGATATTGTAGGGCGACGACGGTATGGGGCGGCCGGTCAGCTCATCGAGCGTGAAGCCGATGTTCTCGCCGGCGCTGATCCAGTTGAGATATGATGAATAGGAACCGACGGAGTAGGTACACTGGTAGGCGTGGTTGAGCGTGAAGGTCTTGAACAGGCGGTTGAAGAGAGGAATCTGAATCAGGCCGTCGTAGGTCACGCGCCAGTTGGGGAGCACCTCGGCAAGCGAGGGGAAGGGATTGAGGAACTGCTTGGCGGGATTCTTGCCGGAGTAGGCGGCGAGGAATGCGGGAATCAGAACGTCGCTCGAAGTCTGGCTGACTGTGCCCACCTCCGGATCATAGGGCTGACCGGCGTGCGGACTGTTGGCAAGGAATCCGGCGCGGGGATAAGTTTTGCCGATATACTGCGCCTCAACTCGCGAGGCAATGGCCGGTATGTTGTTGAGGAATGTCTCGAAGGTCTCGCTATAGTAGCCGTTGTCGGCGCTGCTTGAGCGGAGGGCGGTGGCAATGGCGCAGTGGGTCTTGGTGTAGCTTCCGGAATAGGATGTCGGCATGTCGGCATACATAAACTGGATTGACTGCGAACGGTTGTCGGTGCGGTTGCCGGTGAGCTGAATTTTCAGACCGCGCACAGGTTCGAGGGTCAGGTCGATGCTGACTTCATTGGTGTGTGACCACATTGCGGGCGAGGTCTGGCCGTCGGCCGTCATCAGCCATCCGCGGTCTTTGGCTTTGTTGACAAACGATTCGTCAACGAAACCGAAAGCGAAGTCGAGACCCGGAGCCAGAGGGCCATAGGCGCCGGTCTGACCAAAGGCATTGCCAACGTTGGGGGCAAACAGAGGCACTGACATCTGGCGGGTGTCGCGCCAACGCACCGAGGCCGACCGGGCACTCATGGCGAAGCGCGCGGCATGGTCGGCAAGCTCATCCCAGAAGGTGCGTTCTTTAATCACTTCGGTGACGGTGAACTTCACATTCTGGTCGCCACGGGTCAGAATCTCCACATTGTTGTTGTCGATGATGCGCGACTTGATTGCCACGGGTGTATTGTCCTTGGCATCGACGGCCGTGATTTTGACTTTCTTGGTGCGCAACTGGTGCTTGATGACAATGGAGGTGTCGGGGTTCAGGGCGAATGTGCGTTCAAATTTGCGCACCTTCGGCTTGGTTTCTTTTTTATCCTTTGCGTTTTTGGAATTGTTTTTATTGCGGTTGTTGGTGGTTGTGGTGCGTCGCTGCGCGGCGAAGCGGGTGTTGACCTTTTTAAGATAAGCGTTCTTGTTGTAGAGTCCTTCAAAGTTCAGTCGGCCTTCAGTGCTCCATGCAGCCTGATTGGAGATGGTGTTGCCGAGGTTGACATCTTCAACGGTGGCACCGCGGTCCCAGCGATAGGTGGCATTGTAGGATGCGGTGGCGGTGATGAAGTCGAGGGCGGGAATCTTGTTGAACGGCGCGCGATACTGGCCGACGAAGGTCTGATTGTAGTTCCACGGGGTGCCGAGGTGCATGATGTTTTGCCACACGGTGTCGCGCCACTCGCGGTAGCGGTCGGGGAAGAGCTTGCGGTTGACGGCTCCGACAGGTTCTTCGATTCGGGCCGAGGTGTTGGAGTTGAACGAGAGCGACAGCGACTTCGTAAGATTCCAGGTCACGGCAAGCTGACGGTCCCAGAGGAAGTTTTTGCTGACCGAGACGGGCATCTTGAAATCGACGTCGACCGCCGAGCGGGTCTGCTGCTCATAGTAGAAGCGCGACATCGTTGTCAGGAACGAAATGGAGTTTGGCAGCCAGTTGAGCTCCCAGTCCTTGAAGAAGGCGAGATATTTCTTTTTCGATTTGATCAGGCTCTTGAAGGGCTTGAAGGGTTTGACGTAGGGGGTGTAGCTATACTGGAACGACCCGCGATAGTCGTTGGTGTTTTCATACTCCGTCGTGGGGTCGGTTTTCGACGATTTGCTGAATGAGAAGTTGACCGTGAAGTTGGCCGGGTCCCAGGGCATCGGGTTCTTGCTCTGCACGCCGAAGTTGAGTCCCGAGATGGAGAAGTTTTCCATCTTGGTGTGCTGCACGGCAAAGGCATTGATTGAGTCGCGCTCTGCCTTGGTGGCTCCTTCGAGTGCATCCTTGAGCAGCACGTCCTGGTCGAGAGGATTATATTTAGGTGTGTTCTCTTCGTGGGTCACGGAGTAGAACACCGGCGCGCGGAGTTTCAGCTTTTCGGGCAGGAAGCGGCCGAGGTCGCCCTGCACCGACACGGCATAGCGCAGATAGTCGTCCATGCGGCGCTCGTTGAGGCTCTGGTCCACGCCGCCGAAGCCGGCCGATTCGTAGTGGGCGGTGACATTGACCGTGGCAAGGTCGCTCATCGAGAGTTGTGCGGAGCCGTCGGCCGCCCATCCGCCTGCCGACTCAAAATCTGTCACTTTCAATTCGTTGAGCCACACGATACCATCTTTGGTGGTGGTGGAGTTGTTGCGCACACCGACCATCATCACTCTGACGTCGCTCAGCGAGGGGTTACCCATCACCGAAATGCGGTTGTTTTCATTCGAGGGGTCCTGGGCAGAATAGAGTGTGCCATAACCGACGCCGGGTTCATCGGCGCGTTTGGCCTTGTTGCGGCGGGTCTTGAGGTCGACAAGATGCTGGAGGGTGATGTCCATGAAGTTGGATTCGGGCCACACCTTGAAGCGGTCGCTCTGGCCGTCGCCGTAGCGTCCGTGGGGTGTGAGGCGCAGGGGCACTTCATATTCATAGAAGTTGTTTTTCACATCGGAGCCAAGGCGGATGAACACGGAGAGTTCGCCGCTCTTGAGGTTGGTCGGGTCGTCGATCAGCGATTCGGCGTGAATCCACATCTGGAGGCTCTTGTAGTTGCGCAGGTCCTGCATGGTGTTGCGGTAGACGCCACGCGCGTCGCCGGCATTAAGACCGGTGACTTTGAGCGACAGCGACTGCTCGTTGAGCTGCACAATCTGTGACTGGCCGGGGTCGGAGATTCGCGACACACCGGGAGGCAACACATAGTTGACCGGCGTGCGGCCGGAGTTTTCTTCAATGTTGACCACCGACACGTCGAGCTGTCCCTCGGCCGGAGCATCGCCTCGGCTGTTGAGGTTGAAGTCGTAGGGGCGCCATTCGCCGCGCACGAGTTCGAGAGTGGCGAAGCGCAGGTGGGTGGTGGAGCGGAAGCCGGTCAGGAACATTCGCATGAAGCGAACGGAGGAGAAACCATTGATTGAGCCTACGATTTTCTCATAGTCATCCAAAGGAATTTTGAACTGATACCATTCGACTGTCTGTTCGCCGCCATCGCGGGTGGCGACTACCGACACCTGCTTGTCGGTGATATAGTTTTTGCCGACCACGAGGTCTTCGGGGCGAATCGAAACGCGATACTGGTAGTAGCGTTCATATTCGTTGAGCGTGTTGTCCTGATTGATATCTTCAACATCGGGCAGAGTGCGGGCCGACTGATAGAGGGGCTCGCCGGCTTCATCGGGCGAGAGGGAGTTGCCTTCAACGCCGTTGTAGCGTTTGTAGCGTTCGAGCACTCCGAGGCGCTGCTCGTCGTAGTCGTAGCCTCGATAGAAGTGATAGTTGTCGCCGGCAGGGTCGTTGAACGGAGAGAAGGCATCTTCCTGCATTCGGGCAATGGTTTCGGGAGAGAGGGCGCGGCGGAGCTGGTCGAGATAGTTGGAGTAGGTGTCGAACACGAACTCATCGTCGTTGCGCAGACCGTCAAGACCAACGTCCTGATTGCGGCGCGCTTCGTCGGAATTGTCGAAAGCGTAGGTGAGGGAGTTTTCGGTGCTGACGCGGCCCCACACGGTGGTGCGGGTGCGGTCGTTAGTGCCGTTGTAGGGCAAACCGTTTTCGTAAGATTTCAGACCATCTTTGAGAATATCTTCCGAGAGTTCGCCAAAGTTGAGATAGAGGTCGCCACCTTCGTAGTTGGGGTTTTCGGGATCGAGGAAGGGGTTGAGCATCCAGAACTGAACGTATTCGATGTTGCTCTGCTCGAAGTTGGTGTTATCGAGTCGGCGCATGATGCCGCCCCAACGTTTTTCGGGATTGGTGAGATAGCCTTCGGGGGTGATGTTGACGGCGTCGAGGTTGTAGGGGCCGCGCTCGTTGGGGTAGAAGGAGAGGTTGAGGGTCTGGATGGTGGAGGATTCGCCGTAGGTGATCTGGCGGTCGGGATAGAGCTCGCGCGAGGTGATTTCGCGGACGTAGGGGTTGGAGAGCTGTTTCAGGTCGCTCTTGATATAGCCGGGCGCAAGGGAGGAGTTGCGCGAGGTGAACATGCGGTCGATGTAATACCAGTTGAGCAGCGCGCGGTTTTTGCCATAGTCAACATTGTTTGACAGACCGGCTTCGGGGAAGAGGGCTCCGGCNCCATTGTCGTAGGGCGTTGAGGCGAGGAACCATGAGTAGGGAGAGCGCAGGTCGATGCCGCTCTGTGCCGACTCGAAGTCNTCGATGAATGAGCTGCCGGCGTTGGAGCCTGATTTCTTGGTGTGGGGCACGAGCTGAGCAAATTCGCCCTGAACGCTCAGACGCGACGGAGCTGTGGCGTTGACCGTAGGGATTTTGTTGAGCCAGTTGGTCAGCCACATGAATTCGGTNTTGTAGTTGAAGTTGACGCCCCACATGGTGTTGTTGACGATTTCGTCGCCGATGTTCACCTTCTCGGTCAGCGCTTTCTCGCCATAGTGGAGCACGGTACCTCCCACGGTCAGGTTTTTATTGAATTTGTAGCTCAGGTCGAGGCCGAGCAGTGTCTTGCGCTGCATGGAGAACATCGACTGGTTTTCGAGCGTCACGTTGATGCTCTGACCGGAATCGATGATGCTCTGGTTGGTGATGGTGACGATGCCCATGGCATAGTCGACGGTGTAGTCGCTGTTTTCGGTCAGCACCACTCCGCCGGCGGTCACCACAACCGATCCGCGGGGCACGTTCATTGCATTGAGTCGGATCTGCGAACCGGCCGANGCCTGATATTCGCCGACGAGCATGAATTTGTTTTTGTCGGCAAACTGACGGGCCACGACGAGTGTGGAGTCGTAGAGTTCCTGATAGACATAGTCGCGGGCAAGCACCGGGTTGCCGATTTTTTCGGCCAGATGTGAGCCGAACGGTTCCACAACGGGGAAGATGATTCGGCCGTTGGTCGACTGCACGGTGTAGCCCTCGATGTAGTCGAAGAAGCCGTCGGCGTTGGAGCCTTCGTTGGAGTCGAGGCGGTCGAGGTTCATCACCTGCAGGAGCGGCTTGTCGGAGATGCCGGGCACGGGGAGATAGTTNATTTCCGTGCCGGTGGTGTCGGAGAGATATTTGACTTGCAGCTTGAAGTTTGATTTCTGAATCTGGTAGGCACCGAGCGAATAGACGTTTTTCATCATCAGGTCCCACATCGGCAGCTGGGTGGAGATGGTGGTGCCTTTGAGCATCTTGACGTAGAGCGACTGGTCAGTGGAGGTGATGTCGGATGAAAATTCCCCAACCTGATAGACCTGGCCGTTGTAGGTGTATTCAAATGCGATGCCCACAACGTCGTCGGAGTTCATCTGCGATTTGAAGGAGATGTAGCCGAGCGTTGAGTTGAGCGTATATTCCGACTCGCCGAGCAGGCGGGCGCTTTCCACTTTCTCATAGTCGTGGCCCCCTTCGATGCCATAGGCACTGAGGGGTTCGAGGGCCTGGGTCACGGTGTTGATATTTCGNGCGCCGGGGTAGTCGGCCTTGATGACCGAGAGCAGATTGTTGGAGGCGTTTGCCGGATTGGGTAGCGCNGGATTGGGCTGCCAGTAGGAGTTGGCGAGATGGGAGCTTTCGCCAAGGTCCATGAAAGCCACCACGTTGCGGCTCTGGCTGAAGTTGTTGTTTTTATTCGTGACCCATACTTCCACGCGGGTAATCTGCACACCGGAGGTGACGATGGGCAGGCGCGAAGCGAAGCGGTCGTAATTGTCGCGGAAGAAGTGGCCGAGGAAGAAGTGACGGTTTTGGTCGTAGTTATCGGCCGTGACGCGGAATGATGTTGTCTGCACACCNCCCTTCGTGGAGATGGAGCGCGACTCGGAGTTCTGTTGCGACACGAGGGCCGTGGCGGTCAGTCGACCAAACTGGAGTTTTGATTTGATACCGAACAGTGCCGTGCTGCCTCGGATGAGCGACGANCCGGTGGTCATGCTGACATTACCG
Source organism: Bacteroides sp. (assembly GCA_014801655.1). Classification (GTDB taxonomy): domain Bacteria; phylum Bacteroidota; class Bacteroidia; order Bacteroidales; family Muribaculaceae; genus Paramuribaculum. The sequence continues at coordinate 3,852 of JAAVDT010000049.1, read as the reverse complement.
GCCTCGATGCTTTTGACGATGTCGTCCTCCTTGCCTTCATAGTTGAGCTTGATGTTTTTGGAGTCGAAGTCGAAGGTGGCATCGGTGTTGTAGCTCATGTTGAATTTCAGGCGGTCGCCAACCGATGCCTGAATCGTGGCCTGAATCTTCTGATTGAAATCGAAATAGGTTTTGCGGCGCGAGGAGAGCGAGAGGGCGGGNTTGGCCGTGTAGTTCGACTTGATGCCCATGTCGATCTGAACGGAACCCTGGGTTTTGAGGCTTACGCCGCCGGGGCCGAATATCTTTTCGAGAGGNCCGAGGGCGAAATTCATGTCGAGAATGTCAAACGGCTGTTTCTCTTTCTCTTGCGTCAGGGCTTCAGTGTTTCGTTTGTTGTAATATTCCTGCATGGAGCGGCGCATCTGCCAGTTGTTGTATTGCGCCGGTGAGAGCATGAAGGGGGTGGCGATATCGCGGTCGCCCACGCGCGTGTGAATAACGTAGCAACCGAGCTGCGGGTCATATTCCGCCTCGGTCTTGATGTTGGAGGGCGTGGAAAGGTCCATTGACAGCTCCTGCCCCATCAGCTCTTCNTAGCTCTGGGGGAAGGTCTGCTGCACGGGCGAGGGCAAAATAGCCGAATCGAGCGGCGACAANGGGGGCAATTCGGCCGAAGCAGGGGCCGACGGNAGCGANGCGGGAGGAGGCGGGGGCATCTCAGACTTATAATACTGCGCCCAGGCCGCAGCCCCCCAGAGCAGAGCCAGAGCCACAACAAACCAGACGCCCGGTCGGCGGGTGTCGCGCTGCTGTCTGTCATGTCTATGTCGTCCTTTTTCCTTTGCCACAGGTCGTTACACAGTGTCCATTGCGTTTGGTTTATCTCTTGCGAAGGGCAATCACATCATGGCCAGGGCCTTTTTGATTGCGGTCTCCACTTTCACGGTCGGGTCGGCATCGAAAATCTTTTTCAGGACTTTCTGCGACTGAGGCCGTGCGAAGCCGAGCATGACAAGAGCCAGAAGTGCTTCTTCAAACACATCGGAGGTTGCCACGGCCGGCTGACTTATTAACGCATCAGATGCAGGTTTTATTTTATCGCGGAGGTCAACAATGATGCGTTGGGCCGTTTTTATGCCGATTCCCTTGACATTTTTCAGTCTGGCATGGTCGCCGGAAGCTATGACAGCCTCAAGCTCGGGCGCCGGAATCGACGATAGAATCATGCGAGCCGTGTTGGCTCCAACCCCCGACACTCCGATGAGCAGCCTGAAAAGCTGGCGCTCCTGCTCGGTCAGAAATCCGAAGAGCTGATAGGCATCCTCCCGGATGGCCTCATGAACGAGCATGCGGGTTTCCTTCACCCCTTCGAGCGCCGAAAAGGTGGTCAGGGTGATGTTGAGCATATAGCCCAGTCCGCCACATTCAATGACGGCATAGGTCGGTGTCAGTTCGGCAACGCTGCCGCGGATATATTCAATCATGTCTTTGCTGTTTATATTCAATAACTTCTTCAATCCAGTTGCACATCATGGCCTCCCCTATCGGCTTCCAGGTCGCCTCGGGGGCCTGCGCAGGATCATTTTCAGGATAATAATTTTCAGGCAATGAGGGATTCATGCCCCGNCCCAGGTCGCGATGATACTCATTGTGGAGCGTCAGAGCGGAATATTCCGGATGGCCGGTGATGAAATATTCCGGATGAGTGCGCGAGGCAACAACAAATGGGCCCTGCTCCTGTCCACGGGCCACCACCACCGTGGCTTCATTGGCGTCGACCTCCTCATCCAGCCAGGTCACAAACCGACTGAAAGGCACTGAAAAGCCGTCGGCAATGCCCCGCATCAGCGGCGACTGCGAATCCGTAAGCCGGTTGGCATACACTCCGGAAATCTTCCGATCGCGACGGTGCATCCCGATGCCCCACCAATGATAAAGCGCGGCAAATGCTCCCCAGCATATATTATATATAGGTGTGCGGCGCTCATGAAGCCAATCCATAATCGCCGTAATCTCCCGCCAATAGGTCACATCTTCAAACGCGACATCGTCGAGCGGCGCACCGGTGATAATCACCCCGTCAAGCCTGCAGGCCACATCATCAAACGCCGAATAAAACCTATCAAGATGCTCGGCCGGCGCATGACGGCTTTTGTGCGTCACCATTTTTATCGGCACGAACTCCACATTCCGCCCCGAAGCATTGATGAGCCGGAGAAAGTCCACCTCCGTGTCAACCTTGTTGGGCATCAGATTGATAAAACCAATCGTAGCATCAGCCTCAGCAGCCCCGAGGAGCAGAGTCGTCAGCCCCTCCCCTCGCAAAATCTCGGCAGCCGGAAAATCGGCAGGAAGTAATGCAGGCATAATATGTCAGTCATTAATAGGTTCATGTTTTGCAGCAGCCTCCCGGTCGGCAGCCTCGACCACCGGCACGAACGCCTGCCAAAGCACATCGTCGGGCAGAGGCGCCGTCACCGAAATCAGTTTATGGCTCACCGGATGTTCAAACTCAATGCGGTGGGCCTGCAGCGAAATGCTCCCGTCGGGATTCGACCGCTTGTCGCCATACTTCAAATCGCCCTTAATCGGGCAACCGATCGACGAAAGCTGCACCCTGATCTGATGCTTGCGCCCCGTCTCCAGCTTCACCTCAAGCAAATGATAGCGATCCGACGACCCGAGCACCCTATAGCTCAGCGCCGCCTCCTTCGCCCCCGGCCGAGGTGCCGACCACGCCTGCGACTTATTGTTGCGCTCGGTCGAAGTGATGTAATTGACCAGACGCGCCTGCGGCTGCTCAGGGAGATTTCTCGTCAGAGCAAGATAGCTCTTGTCAACCCTGCCCTCGCGAAACATCTCATTCATTCTCGCCAGAGCTTTCGAAGTCTTGGCAAACACCACCAGACCCCAAACCGGACGGTCGAGACGATGGACCACTCCGCAAAACACATTGCCCGGCTTGGCATACTTCTCCTTAATATAACGGCGCACAATGTCAACCAGCGGCTCATCGCCCGTCTTGTCGCCCTGAACAATTTCGCCCGGACGCTTATTCACTATTATAATATGGTTGTCCTCATAGACCACTTCCATCGCATCAAATATTAAAAAGTTTTAAAATGCGCGGCAACCGGCATCGAAATACTCCGATCCAACGTCGCGTCATCACATCGCAAAATTACTCAATTTTTCCAACTTCTCCCCCTCCCCCACCCAAAAAACAGCCCCAAATCACCCCAAAAACCAGCAAAAACAAAAAAAATCGACCCAAAAACAAAAAAAATCCTGCAAAAGCTTGCACAGTTAAAAAAAACTCCCTAACTTTGCATCGCTTTTGAAAGGAAACACAACACGAAAGCACGATTCGCTAGCTCAGCTGGTAGAGCACAACACTTTTAATGTTGGGGTCCTGGGTTCGAGCCCCAGGCGGATCACACAAAAAAAGCAGTTAGCATGTTGCTGACTGCTTTTCTTTGTAACTGAACCTTTATAAGTATTACAAAGATTAGAAATATTATATACAGTTAGACCCATGAAAACACGAGATACCCTAATTAATTATGGCATTAATTCTGAACTTGCCAGCAAACTTATAGCAAAAGGTCTCACTNTAACTGACATAAAAACATTATCGATACCAAAAATAACNTCTTTATGTGGTCTTGAAGCGACTGAAGTAGAATATATTAAGAAGTTATTAAAGAGNCAGCCTATACCGGAAAATACAGCCATCTCATTATTGGAGAAGAATCTATATACATGTTGCGTATGCCATGGATNGAAAAGTGATGCGTTCGTGATACATCATATAAATCCATATTCCATCTCAAGAGATAACAGTTATGGGAATTTAGCCGTTCTTTGTCC
>JAAVDT010000001.1 GCA_014801655.1 Bacteroides sp. | reverse complement strand
CACGCCCCCACCCCACCAAATCCCATCCACCCCCAATCCCCTACCATAGAACACATCCAATGACAGGCATCAATCAACGAGGACGCTACGGACGCTACATACAGATCATACTGACCATCGTCGACTTCCTCATCATCAATCTGGCCTTCATACTGACATCGAAACTCACACCCGAGTTCACACTCGTCGACAGCCGCCTCGTGTGGCTGCTGGCCAACATCGCATATATCCCCGCAGCAGCCCTCCTCTCCCACACCCAGACCTCCCGCTCCATCGGCATGGAGCACGTCATCCTCAGCGCCCTGCGATCAGTAGGCATGCACGCCCCAATATTCATCTGCGCCCTCTACTTCCTCGACATCACCACCATCCCCTGGCAAGCATTCGCCGAATTCTACGGCATCATGTTCATCCTCCTCCCCATCTGGTGGGTAGTCTCACGAATGATAATCAAACACTACCGCCGCAACGGACGCAACTTCGCCCGAATCGTCATCGTCGGCACAAACCCAATGGGCACACGCCTCTACGAAACAATCATCTCCGACATAGGCTTCGGCTACCAAGTGCTCGGCATCTTCGATCGCAAGCCCGGCCACGACACCCCCACCGAACTCTATCAAGGCTCCATCGACAACCTCGAAGAATTCGTGCGCCAAAACGCAATCGACGAAATCTTCTGCGCCCTGCCCGCCGACAGCAGCAACGACGTCGACATCCAGCGCACACTCCTCATAGCCGAAAAAAACGTAGTCCAATTCTACTACGTCCCCCAAATCTCCCGCTTCCTCTCCCGCAACTACGAAATGGACGCCCTCGGCACCATCCCCGTCATGTCAATGCGCCACCAACCCCTCGCCCACCTCTCAAACCGCATCTACAAACGCCTCTTCGACATCATAGTCTCCTCAACATTCCTCATCTTCTCCCCCCTGATCTTCATCCCCGTAGCCATAGCCATCAAAATCTCCTCCCCCGGACCCATCTTCTTCCGCCAAAAACGCACCGGCTACCGCGGCCGCGAATTCTACTGCTGGAAATTCCGCACCATGCGCGTCAACGCCAACGCCGACACCCAGCAAGCCACCAAAAACGACCCCCGCAAAACACGCCTCGGCAACATCCTCCGCAAAACCTCCATCGACGAACTCCCACAATTCATCAACGTCTTCATCGGCGACATGTCCGTCGTCGGACCCCGCCCCCACATGCTCTCCCACACCGAACAATACTCCCAGCTCATCAACCGCTACATGGCTCGCCACTACATCAAACCCGGCATCACCGGCTGGGCCCAGATCAACGGCTACCGAGGCCAGACCGACGAACTCTGGATGATGGAACGCCGCGTCGAACACGACGTCTGGTACATCGAACACTGGTCAACCATGCTCGACATCAAAATCATCTTCCGCACCGTAATCAACGCCATCCAAGGCGAACAAAACGCATTCTGACCCCTCCCCTCCCGGCAACTTCCCCCGAAGAATCCCTCCCCGAAGAATCCTACTGATTCCACTGTAGAAACCTATAGACTCCTATAGATTCCAACTGCAAAAACAAAAAAAATCGCCCCACCACTTGCAAAAACAAAAAAAAGTCCCTACCTTTGCAGAGCAAAAGCCCAGGTGGCGGAATGGTAGACGCGCTCGTTTCAGGTGCGAGTGCCGCGAGGCGTGCAGGTTCGACTCCTGTTCTGGGCACCCACAAATCCCGCAAGCAATTGAATTTCAATTCTTACGGGATTTTTCATTCAATTTTTGTCAGCAAATTGTCAGCAAATACTGAAATTTTTGCGTTTTCAACCCCCATTGAACGCTTCTGAATCCCACTGAATGTATCAAAATTAAATCCTTTAATCTTTTAACCTTTATTAATATATAGTTTTTAATATCGTGAATCCTCTAACTAATGATAACGCAAACTCTAATGATTCTGATTCTGCTATTGTGGTTGATTTAACCATTGATGCGGCAGGATTTAAAACATCATCGGTTATCACCAATGCGCTCCAAGATGCATGCATAGATTTAGAGACCATTGATGAAACAATAGAAAGTGTAAGGACACTGCAATCAAGTTGTGATAAGATTGACTATGCCCTATCTGTCGGTAGTGGCATGCTTTGTGGATTAATTGATATATTTCTGGTGGGTGCCCCAAATAATCATTCCATTATAGGAGAAACAACAGATAAATGGATAAATGAGGGGGTTGAGAAGTTCGCCAAAATTAATGGTTGGAGCCCCAAACGATATAAATCAACTGCACTTGCTTATTTAGAGAATCATTTCAAAATTCCCTATGATCAAAGAGGATGTGGAGACGCAGGAATGAATGTATTTGATTTGAATCCATCTAATCATCATTTTAAATCATTAGGACATCAACCTACATTAATAGGTCTTATATTTTCTATAATCGATCAGTTTACTAACCAATCTCATTTTGTGACAGACGGACAACTTGTAACTCTTGAAGACGCAAATGGGAGTTTCCAACTTAAAGGTAATTCATTCTTGGAAAAATTATTTTGTGGTTTTGTAAATTGGTTCGGACACTTAGTATCTGATGTAGCTGGTTCAAGCGGCAGTTCTAGTAGAGGTATGGGTATTCCCTCTCCTATATGGTCTTGGGTGAACAGTCTCATAGTGTTAAAGCGAGAACTTGGTATTTCAGCCTCAGATTTTGATAGACGTATATGCGATATAGCCGTTGAAGTTTATAAACAAGGAGTAGACCTCAGGTTTACTATATCTCAGTCAATACCAGTTGTGATCAATGAATTAATTGTCCGATTATTCTTCTCTATACGAAGATTTATTGCGCTATATAAGTCTTCGGGAAATAGACATTATTCGTGGAATGAGATTTGGAGAAAATGCAAGCCATTCAAGAATCCAACGTTGACAAGAATGCTTACTGTTGCCCATGGCACATTCTGTGCTATGGATATTAGCGATGCAACCATACGTTCCTTTATCAAAGGAGGTGGCAACTTCAATCCTGTAGAGTTCTTTGTTCGTCTAAATATTGTTGGAGTAGGTAGGTTTTCGGTGGCTCTATATGGAGAGTTCAAAATGGCCATGAATATCAGAACCGCTAAACATAGGGTAAATTTTGCAAAAAAAGAGAGATGTATTATAGAGGACTATATTAATAGTCTCAACGAACTAAGCGTCTATTATAATGATGATAATTTCTCTAATTTTGTTAAAATGGTCGCTGATAGTAAAAATATACGGGAAACATTTGAACAGACGGGGATTATTGCGGAAGAACGAGGCGTAAATAATCCTTTAAAAACAAAAACCGACATTGATAAATATTTTATAGTTTAAATATGGCGAAAAAAGAATCCCCTTTACAACAAGCTGAAAAGCAAGTTAAAGATATCCTTATAAGCGTTAATACGAATATTGAATATCTAGGACTTGCATCCGGAAAGGTGTATAATGCCCTACTCGATATTCAACGTAGTTTCGATTGTATCAGGGGCGTACCAGCGGAGGAAGCTTTGAAATATGAAGAAGTTAAAAAACTATCTTCTTCATGGAAACTCCAAGCTGAAAGGATTGAAAAAGAATACGATGAATTCATAGCTAAGAATGCTATGGCAGGAGCTGCCGGCGGTGCTTTAGGTGTTGGTGTCGCAGCCTTTGGCCCCACTGTAGCGATGGGAGTTGCTACAACATTTGGAGTCGCTTCCACAGGCACCGCAATCTCTGCCTTAGGAGGAGCTGCTGCCACAAACGCAGCTTTGGCATGGCTTGGAGGTGGAGCATTGGCAGCTGGTGGTGGAGGGATGGCAGCTGGTCAGGCATTGTTAGCCTTAGCGGGCCCTATAGGTTGGACAATTGGAATTGCTTCTTTGGCAACCTGTGGTGTCATATTCTTTATCGGAAGATCCCGTCAAAAACGACTTGAAGAAATCTTTACATTGGTAACAAAGAGGGAATTTCGAATGTATAAATTAGCTGAGACAGAGATTAAAGAGAAAGTTAATACTATTATTAACGAAACGTCCCAATTAGTTGCTGCCAACCAAGAAATTCAAACTTTTGGAACAGATTACCGCTCTATGACAGAAGAACAACAATATCGCTTGGGGATTTACGTTAACTTAATGTTTGCAGCTACCCAGAACCTAATTAAGCCTATCAAATCTTTGATTCCCAAGTTCTCCATAGATGATTTGATAGCATATTCTTTAGTCAATCCACAACTGTCATCCATAAGTTCTAAGTTCTGGAATCTTATTGTTTCTTTAGCAAATTTTTTCCATGCCATAGAATTAAACGAAAGCGATATAAATATCTTATATAAATCGCTTAAGAAGAATGCTCAATTTATGAAGTCCGCCAATATTAATAAGGATGAGTTTGAGAAAATATTCATCAATATTGCAACCAACATAGACTTGTACAAATATCCTCGTCTAAAGATAAATTAACATAAGTGAACCATTCGATTCTCCAAATGGTTTTGTAAATCGTGGGGCAATGTAGACCTGCGACTTACAATGATTTTTGATGAAGATATAACCCTCACTATTATCATCCCGACTCTTGATGCTTATGCTTCTAAGTCAGGATTCTTGTTTCCGACCATCTGAATAAGTTCCAATCGTGGTTTAATTGTATAACCCTCATCATCATGTTCAAACTCTAAACTCCCACGTTCTGCTCCCTCTCGTTCGGTTTTGGTTAACAGGTCCTCAACTTGACACCAAAACTTGGGATCGTTTCAGATAGATCCTGACATATCTCCTTGATATACCTGTTGATGATTTGCTCACATGTATTCGGCACAGTATAGTCATACTTCTTCAACAGTTCTTCTAACTCTTCATTTAGAATTATTACTGTCCGCTAAAAAATTTTGAATGATAAAAAAATTAGGGCTGGTTCCATTTGTGAACTGCAGCCCTAAATGGTTATTTTGGTGTCGCTAAACAAACCATCAATAACCATGAGCAAAAGTAGTAATTTTTTCGGACAGCCGATATATGGACAGCTAACAAAATCGCTTTATCGTGAAAAATCATAGGAATCAGCCGTAAACACGGAGGAGAGAAGTATGTTAGGTGCTTAGACGGCTATACACATTTGCTGACGATGCTCTATGCCGTAATCCAGCGCTTCGATTCACTGCGTGAGATAGAGACATCTATGACGGCCGAGGTGCGTAAACTGCATCATGTGGGTATTGACACTGTACCTAAACGATGTACTCTTTCTGACGCAAATGCCAGACGGTCAGAGAAGTTCTTTGAGGAGGTATACCGAGACCTGTATGCTGCCAATAAAGACATTCTTTCCTCGGACAGCCGGCGCAATGGTACGGAATAGTGGATAAAGCAACTCAGAATCATTGATTCCACTACCATTACGCTGTTCTCAAATGCTGTTTTCAAGGGTGTGGGGCGACATTCCAAGTCCGGAAAGAAGAAAGGCGGTATCAAGGTACACTCTGTAATACATGCCAACGAAGGTGTGTCGGGCGATGTTCACGTCGACCAACGACTCGTTCATACTTGCTACAAGCCATTACGGCCATCACGAGATAATCGCACTTGACCGCGCATACATCAGCTATGACAAATTCGAGGAACTGACCGAGCGGGGGGGGATGGTGTATGTGACCAAAATGAAAAAGAACCTGAATTACTAGGTTCTTGTTGACTGTATGCACCAGAATCCTCAGGGATTTATGGAATATCGTGAGCAGGTGGTTGTCTTCAGAAAAGAGGGAATAAACCATATCGCCAGAATTAAAACATACGTTGACCTCAAAAAGAATAAGAAGCCAAAACTCGTATCATTACTTACCAACGATTTTGACATGCCATTGGAGACCATCGTTGCCATATATCGCCGCCGTTGGCAGATTAAGTCACTTTTCAAGCAGATAAAACAGAATTTCCACTTGAGATATTTCTACGGTGAGAGCGCCAATGCCATCAAAATTCAGATATGGGTTACCCTTATTGCAAACCTGTTGCTTTCAGTCCCGTAAAGCTCTCTCGAAAGACGTTGGAGTTTCTCGGGGCTGGCCACAATTATCAGAATAATGCTAATGTATTACATCAATATGGTAAAGTTCCTGAATAATCCCTCGAATGATTTGGAGATGATGCTTGCTGAGGCCTCAGAATCGCCTCCTGAATATAACGAGATTTAATAAGAGGGGCTTATCCACATAATAAAGCAAGTCCAACTTCTACTTTTCATGAAGTTGGACTTACCTAACTATTGTTTAGCGGACAGTAATAATTGTTTTTTAGATATTTTATAAAATCGTCGATAACGTCGTTGGAAATGCAACTTTTAGATGCGCTGATTGCGGCCTGAAAGTCCGAGCGGATAAGATTCTCTCCCAAATCGCTAATGCCGTAATTCTTGCGGTAATTTCTTGTGAGTTTTACACTCCCGTTCAAGAAACTGCCCACTGCAAGCCATGCGGCGGGGCTGTGGCACCCTCCTCGGTCAGGGTCGTTGTAGCGGTTATACCATCGGTAAGTTATGCCGGATTGGTCACCATCGCCGCGGATAAAGTCGGGGATGGTGGAATCCGCCCAATCCTTTGCCCAGAGTTCAAAGTCGGGATTGCAGACATATTGCTCACCCGGCAGGTCTACGGGTTGGTATCTGAACGGAAGATACACTATCATGGGGACGTGCGACTGGTTATCTTCCAGCAGTCGGCGGACAATGCGGAGGTATTCTTCCAAGGGAAGAGTGCGGGTGGTGACAACGTAGCCCACCTGCTCACCTTGGGCGTGCAGATGTTTCAACTTAACATTTTCATCACGCACGGTGATGCCTCGGAAGTACTTTTTCTCGTCGTCTGATTTTCCTCTGTTGAGCTCCCGACATGCCTCCATGACCAACCCCAGCTGAATCCCATCCAACACCTCAGCCTGCCAGATAAACAGCGGTTTATCATTTCTCACTTTTTGATAAATAGGACAGATGATTGCAAAAATTATTAAATATCCGCTGACATTTTTTTCCCGGACGGGTGTATACAAAAAAAAGCTCTAAGTTTGCAGTGGCAAAATAAGAGAGTGGAAAATTTATCTTAAAAAGGCCAAGAGTGGCGGGTAGATTTTGACCGAGTTCTTATAAAAGCTAAGTCAGTCTTTATTACCTTTGTTGTCTGAAGGAAAAGACTGACGGCAGGGAGGACAGACCAGAAAAAAGCCAGTACAAGAGATTATCCTGCGTTATGGTCCCTCCCCGCCAAAGCTGCAAGCTCTGATAGAATATTAAGGCTACGAGCCTATTTAGAGTTTAGAGTCATCACAGCTTATTGATCAGTCGAATAAAAGCAACGTAAAGTTATGAAAAAAATCTTTATCGGCATAGATTTTGCCAAAGAGAAATTCGATGCGGCCATCATCGAAGCCTGCGGGCTGAAGGAGTTTGGCGACAGACAGCACGGAACCTTCCCCAATGATAAGAAAGGGTACCGACAGTTTATCAAGTGGATAAAGGACAACTGCAGAGGCACCGTTGAGGATGAGTGGCTGTTCTGTGGGGAGGATACCGGTTCATGCAGCATTGGACTCAGTAAATGGCTTTACGGAAAGGGGCTGGATATCTGGATTGAGAATGCCTATTCCATCCGCCACAGTAGCGGCATACAGCGTGTGAAGACGGATAAGGCTGACGCATCGATGATTGCCGAGTATGCATGGCGTCATCAGGACAAGGCCTTGCTGTTTGAGCCGCTGAGTGAATCGCTCACGCAACTGCGAGAGATCTTCCTGTATCGCCATAAGCTTGTACAGCAGCGCGTGGCCATGGAGGTCAGGAAGAAAGACAAGGAATCATCCGGGGAGGCTTCCAGGGCAATGTCATTCATCAAGCGAAAAAGCAAGCATCTCATGGCTGAGATTGACAAATCAATAAAGGAATGCGATGAGATGATTGACCACATTATCTCTGAGGATCCTGAGCTGGCCGAGAACTATGCCATTGTCACTTCAATAAAGGGCGTGGCACGTCAGAATGGCGCCTGTCTGCTGATATATACCAATAACTTCAAACGATTTGATATGGATGCAAGGAAGATTGCCTGTTACTATGGTGTGGCTCCATTCGGCAAGGAATCCGGCACAAGCGTACACTCTCCTGCTCATACAAGCCATTTTGCCAACAAATTGATCAAGTCTCTGCTTGGGCAAGCTGCCCAGATAGCACGAATACATAACCCTGAAATACGGGAGTATTATGAACGGCTCCGGACAAAAGGAAAGAAACACTCGGTAGCGATAAACAATGTCAAGAATAAACTACTGAGAATAATCGTTGCTCTCGTTAAGAAGAGGACTGTCTTTTCCTAAAAATGGTTGACTGTACGAGAGAGATAAAACTGAAATAAGTTGACAAATTAGACTTATTCCTTTTAAGGGTTGACTATTCCCTTCATATCCCTTAAGGAGGTTGACTGGAGGCCGTAGGCCGGAAGGGAACCTCCTTAAGGGATGCAAAGGTAAATTTTTTTCAGGGATATCCAATCAAGCACTCTTATTTTTTATGGCTTCGTCCCTGTAACTTTTCCACCATTTCTTGAGCTCGCCGTTACACAGAGCGGCCTCATCGGGTGTCATCATATCGTTACTCATATGTGGACGTCGACTGTTGTAGAAGTCCACCGCCTTGGCCACGGCTGCTTTCACTTCATCAATGCAACATAGACGGATATCCTTGAGAAATTCAACTTTTATGGTCTCATTGACCCTCTCGGCAATGGCATTATCCCTGGGGTCGCCACTCTCGGTCATACTGATCTTGATTCCATTATTTCTGAGAACGGAGACATATTCACGCGATGCATACTGCACCCCCCTGTCGCTGTGGTGTACGAGATCACGGATAATCTCCTTATCCACGCCCTCCAGGCGTTTCAATGCCATCTCCAGAGCCTGCAGGGAGAACTGTGTATGCAACGTGCTCCCAACCTGCCATCCGACTATCTGATGACTGTAGGCATCCGTTATTAATGAGAGATAGCAGAAGGTATACTCCGTATCGTTTAACCATACGGGGATATAGGTGATGTCACTCACCCAAAGCTGGTTGACGCACGTCGGAATGAAGGAGTAGACCAGATTCGGGAATACTGACAGTCCATGGGTTGAATCTGTCGTCCGGGGCTTACGTACCTTGAGCCGTACCTTCAGACCGTAACGATCTATCATGTCCTCGAATCCATCACGGCCCATGCGGTCGGAGCCTTTTATCTCCTTGCAGTACATCAGCCAGAGTTTCTTGCCTCCTATACGCGCATTCTGCTTGCGTATGCGGTGCACAAACTCCAGGGCAAATGCCTCTCTGGCTATCTTACGTGCCACCTTGCTACCATCAAACTTGTAATATGCCTGCTTCGAAACGCCAAACAATGCGCACATCCTCTGAACCGGATATTCCTTTGCAGAGCGCGCGTGCAGACTTCCTATTGTTTGGCGCCACCTTTTTTTCGTATTGGTATCTTGAAGTCTTGCTCCGCTATGTTGATCATCTCGTCATAGAAATCACGCATGAGCCTGGCATCCCTGAGTTCATTTTCAAGCTGTGCAATCCTGGCAAGAAGATCCTCCTGCTTGGGTTGATCCTTTCCCATGACGCTGCTCTCTTCCGTATCAGCCTCCAAATGCTGCTCCGGAGCCTTTACACCATATTTTCTTTTGGCTTTCTCGCTGTGTCGTTCTCTTCTTTTCATTTCATTCATTGACCCATTGTTTAAATCTTTTGCAAAGATATTAATCCAACGATGAATTGAACTCTTGGAACGATGAAATTTTTTCCGAGTTCCAGTAAGGTCCATCCTTCTTGTTCATACAGATGGACGGCTTCACGGATGTCTGCCTCTGGTGGGCGTACACCCGCATGGTAACATCTTTTGTTGCTTTGTTCCATTTTTTGACTTTTTAGAAGTCAACTTTTTCCTGGTTTACCTCTTTTGTGAGTCAACTTTTTTCAGGCTAAGACAGGACTTTCTACGACCCTGAATCCTATACATTCTATCGTGATCGCCTTAATGCTCAATTTAAGCCCTCATAAAACAAAAAAATCCCCAAATTATTTGGGATTTAACATAGAATACGTGGTGCCGAACTCTCCGCTCGCTCCACGTCTTGAGGCCTTCGCATGCCTTGCATCATAGAACGAGCAAAGTAGAAGACCCACGCTATATGTATGCACCACCTATATACCACACAATGACTGTGCGATATGCAGATGTATGTTGATACATACAACCGTGTCACTACTGTTGCTCCGTCCCGACGATGCTTTAAGAAGTTGCGAAGTTCCAAGACATCAGAACAGAAGCGTGATAGTAACGCTTTATGTTTTAAGCCATCTTCCGATTTCGCTCTCGAAATGGGGATGACATCGCAAATTTACAACTAATTCTGCGATTAGCCAAATATGTTGCATAATTTGGTTGCTGATTTTCAGCGCCGTCCATATAGCTTGTAGCGTGGGTCTTTACCTTTGCCTTTACAAAATTACGCGGATTTCCGCAAAAAGCCTTAATCCACTCCATCCATTTGCAATTATGAGTATCTTGGAGTGCGTTTCAAGAAAAAACGCTAACTTTGCAGAAAATATAGTGCGATATGTCACAATTCCTAAAGCAAGAAAACGAATATTCAACCGAGCGTTCTCAGGGGATAGACTTTGACGAAGCAGTCAGACTCCCCGGAGGAGGCTCGACATGTGACATATACAAGACCCGCTGGCAACGGCGCGATGTGATAGTCAAGAGACTGAAAGAGCCTCTCCGCTCAAAGCCACTCTATCTTGATGCACTTGACAAGGAGTTTGACATAGGGGTCAACCTCAGGCACCCTTCACTCCCCGATTACCGTGAATTTCACCGCGACTATATCATCATGGACTATATCGATGGGGAGACCCTCGCCGTGATGATAAAACGCAATGACCCTTGGCTCTCGAAAGAGAAGAACATTGTCGCGATGTTGAGGGAATTGATTGATGTCGTTGACTATCTGCACCGCCACAATGTGGTGCACTGCGACATCAAGCCTGATAACATCATGATTACCACCAACAACCATAATCTTGTACTGATTGACTTCGACAAGAGTTACACTGATGCACTTGGTGATACGTCGGGGCACCCGGCCAAATATGGACTGACTAAGGACGAAAAAGGACGGGTCGCCATTGATTTTCGTGGTATCGGTATGTTGGTTGAGAGACTGAAATCCACAATACCCGGATTTAAACTTCGAGGATATAAACAGTTTGTAAAAACATGTTACCGCACTGACGTAAACTGCGAGGAACTTAGAGATTTGCTTGACACCCCGTACCGTGGGCAACGCAGTCAGAGACCGTCTGATAGGCTTACACTAATCGTTGGGACGGCAATTATAGCGGCAGGCCTTCTGATCGCTTATCTCGGAGAGTTGACCGGGCGAGAGGATGAGCCACAGACAAATCCGACTGAGGATGTCATTGAAAAGGATGATGCCTCTGACAAAGAGGAGGTCACTGAAAAGGATGATGTCTCTGACAAAGAGGTAGAAATCTCAACGCTTAAGACTGAAACTTCAGAGCAAAGCTCTGCACCGAGAACACAGGCCGAGATACATGAGGATGCTAAAAACAAAGCGGCAGCCTTGGATAAAGAAATAAGCCAATTTTATAACAGGCTGCATATCGGCCTTGACCGGCTAATTGCCCTTAAGGAAGATACCACCCTGACCGGTCCGCAGCTCCTTGACAGCATACGTCGTCATAGTGATTTCGAAGATGAGTATTTTGCTGAGACATTTGAGATTCTCAATGAGATGTTCCCCGGTCTGACAGATATGGAACAGTGGAGTGTATTGGCGAATTCAAAGGCTTATACAGGTTATACCCGCCGTGCAGGACCCGAACTTAGAGAATACGGTTATGAGATAGCACGACGTTATAAGGCCGAAGGTCTAAGTCTGCCATAAATTTCAAGATATAATCTCTACCGACTTCAATCCCTTGAATTTTGCGGATTCGTAGGCTCCGAGGTCTTCACCGTCGCGATTTACATGAGCAACGACAAATCTATGGCCTACTGCAAGTTGGGTAATAGTAAGAACGTCACCTTTCTGAATATTTCGACTCCCCTCCACCTCATTTACTATAAACTTGAAGTCGCCTATATAAGTAAGGAAGAACACTCTGTTGGGATCGTATGCAACCCTCAACTGCGTACCTCGCTCCAGATCCTGAACCTCAATGCAGTCAATCGGAGTGAATATTGAAATGTCTGCATCCTCGCCGAGTTCCTTAATCAGAGTCTCATAATTCCCGCTGCCGAGAAACTGCGCAATAATGTCCATTGTGGAGTGACGAGGCACCACCTTATCGGTCTTGAAGCCGAAGAGACGTTTGAGAGTGTTGACCCCCAAAGTTTCCTTCGTTTTATCTTTGATTGCCTGAGAGAGAACATCAAAGTCGGCACTGCGGGTCATATCCAGACCCACCGTCTCACGCACTCGTCTAAGTATCTCATTTTCATTAGCCATACTATAACGTATCAAATTTTTGATGCAAAGATAACTGATTCTTCTCAAACATCGGCAATCTGACCTGCAAACGGATGAAATGGATGAGATAAATATAATGTATTCCAGAAAAAACAGTTACCTCTGTATTGTAAATCGCTCACCATGAATAAAAATATGCCTAACGCTGATGCGATAAGAGTAAACTAAGCATCGCCCAATTCATAGAGGAATTTTATCCTCAATACTATCAGTGACTCGAATACCCGGCTGATGAATGCATTCCTTTCAGCAAAGTCAAAGAACGATGGGGAATATTTGGAAATTTTGCACCAACACCCCTTGTGGTTAATGGAGTAGGATTCGTTAATAGCGAGCAACTGTTTCAGATGATGAAATTCACTGATGCAGAAACCCTCACGTCAATCCACTCCAGCCGGGGAATGAAGATTAAGTATGCAGCAAAAGCAACCGAGAAACTTGGGCTTCGCCGACCCGACTGGGGGCAAATCATCGTGGATGCAATGAAATTCTGCTTACAGACCAAATATAATCAATCAGAACAATTCAGACAGGCCCTGAAAGAAACCGCAGGCAAAACCATAGTAGAAGACCAAACCCGTCTAAAGAAAAAGAAAGCCGACACCTGGGGAGCAAAACTCATAAATGGCAGATATGAAGGCAGCAACCTCCTTGGTCGCCTCCTCATGGAACTCCGAGACAACGGTCATCTCGCCTACCACCTCCCGGACGACATATTTTATTCCCTGCAATACCTGAGATAAAATCTATCGGTCACCTTTTGGTCACCATTTCTTAACAATATTAATATAACCCAAACAAATTATTTTGAGCTATAACTAAATATCAGCAAGTTAGCTCAATTATTTGATAAATTTTAATACGCTGGCCACCATCTCCATCTCTCTCCATGTCAAGCGCGCCCCGACCCCTCACAAGCTCATCCCCTTCCCCTGGGATAAAACAAAGCACCAGCTAAAAACCGATGCCCCGCAAATATCCAAGACCGACGAGCTCGCCCGCTTCAAGCGCCGCGCCGGAAAGTAATAGTAATATTGGACTTTTGTTGATTCTGCTTCTCCATTCGTCTGCGGGCTTTACCATCTTTTAAAATCGCCTTAATAGCAACAATAGGGGTTAAGATTGCCAGCAGAGCAAACAAGGAAACAAAGAAAATGCCAAAGCACCACGAAAAAAATGAAAGCAAAGGGATCATAGTTATATCTTTTGTTTTTTTGCAAAGTAACAACATAAACTAATATCCTACAAATGAAAACAACACTTTCTCTATCTTTTGAAATGACTTCTGTTGGGAACGGTCTAAAAGACATTTACCATAGGCCTCAAAAATTGGACTTCTATGAGTCTCGGGTCGGTTGCTTGTCAGTTGCTTGTGGGCGCCCTATTTTTGGGAACATACGGGGGCAAAACGCTACAATTTGGAACACTTAAAGCTTTTTTTATTAATTTAATGCCAGCTATGAAATGGAGGTGGCACAAAAAATTATGGGAAATAAAGGCCCTCGCATATGGTGTCTTTTCAGCATTTAGCAAACAGAAAGTAGTCTATCTGAGGGTAGAAGTCTTTTCGTATTCTGCGAGGGCTTCGCGAGCCGGGACTATTCGCGGTTGACCATTCTCGTCAGCAAAGACCATATCCTGACCAAGAGCAGCTTTGCGACGCAGAAGATTATCGTATGACTGCTTTAATCCTTTAGTGATTTTATCTTTTAAATCTATCTTTTCTTGTTCAGACATGATTGCTTGATTTTAGAAAATAATACCGGATTGCTGATTGAATCTTGATCCGCCAATAAAATAGTTTGTTCTGTATTTTCAAAAAACATTGAAAGGAGATAATCCTTTGGCAATTTCATCAGCATTGACAAACTCCCTACAATTCAACAAATCAGGCAAAACCGAATATGAAGCTGTAGTCTTACCGGCTCCATTACATCCTGCTATTATGTATAAAATCGGTTTCATCTTACATTATTGGCGAAAAATCCCGCAGGCAATTCTGCTTGCGGGATTTCACTTGCTTGTTACAAATTTTGCGGAGTGACCGAGATTCGAACTCGGGATACCCTTTTGGGGTATACACGCTTTCCAGACTTTATCTTGGAAAGTTGCCGAATCGGACCAATCTACTGAAATTCAAACTTTAATCTCCTTCAAGCCTGAGGACTTCAGATTTTTCAACAGTTAGTGCATCAGTTTATTTTTTCTCGTTTATAAATGTCTATCAGGGCTTTTAATTCACTGATTCGTTCATCTTTTTCTTCTATTAATTTCTGCATAAGTTCGATCTTCTCCAGCAGATGCGCGCAGTCACCATAGTTATTCGTGATATTACCTTGACCTGTCGCAACCGACCGTGCTCCTGTCTGACTTATTGTCACACTCGGGACGGGATCTGCATTGCCAAGCAACAACCACCGTGCATCTATATTTAGATATTTCACGAACCTCGCACAGATGTCTGCACTCGGTTTACTGCGACGAGCGCCCACATAGCTACCTAAGTTTGTGTCATTCAAACCTATAGCCCGCGCACAACTCGCTCGATTATCATTAAACTGCTGCGCAATTATCTGCTCGATTCTATCGTTTATCGTTTCCTCCATTAGTTAAATTGCGTTAATTTATCGTAGATTTTAGCGCATTTGCACTACAAAAAGTGAAATTTGCGCTACCTTTGCGTTAAAGTTACTAACTTACTTTCATACTAACAAATTTTATTCTAAAAATTCATGGAAAAAGAAAAAACTAAGCAGCTCCTAAGGGAAACATTGACATTCCTTACGATGAATAAGGCCTCGATGCTCGAAGTAGTAGAATTTGCGGAACTCGTCATTATTAATGCCTGGAGGCGATGCGATCTGACGAATGAGGGTATCGACGCAATCTGTAGGCACATCGATGCTACATTAAGGCCAACAATGGAAGAAGCACTAGAGGAAGCCATAATTGATAAAGTTATCAATGAGGAAAACGAGCAATAGGATCAAACTTGGGTGAGGTAAACAATGAAATTCGCCCAAATTTGAGATAACGGATTTTGTAATTCAATAAAATGAAATAAAAAGTAATATGGAAGAAAAGGGACTCGGTAGAGAAGACAATCATCTGACCGGTAAAACAACCAACAGCAATTACTTCAACGAATGCGAAGGGAACCCGATATGTGCCGATTACGCAGAGATCATAAAGAAGAGTCAGCCGCAGATGGTAGACATTCTTAATACCGTCTATCGGGCTGGTGCCATGGCAGCGCTTGCATCGCAATGGCAAGAACCGGAGACAATCACAGAGCGAGAAGGGGGAGAAGTCCTCACTATTTATAAGGTTTGGTATAGAAATAAATGGATAACCCAAACATCAGTAGAACAACCCGAAGACTGGGCTCCCGGAGGGTTCCACAAGAGAAGAACAAAAGATGTCCTAATCGCATGGATGCCTATCCCCGGATGTCCATATACAACTTCTAAAATTTGAGCTAATGAAACTTGAGACCTACAAACTTCTACGCCGCAACCTAAGTGGCATTTACATATTCGACACCCTGCCTCAGGATAATGGACGGAAGCAACCAACTTGTATCGAGGACTGCACCGAACCTAAACGAATCCAGTGGCTATTTTCGTTAGAGAAATCTGCCCTTACAAGGA
Source organism: Bacteroides sp. (assembly GCA_014801655.1). GTDB lineage: Bacteria > Bacteroidota > Bacteroidia > Bacteroidales > Muribaculaceae > Paramuribaculum. Next base: position 37,183 of record JAAVDT010000001.1, on the reverse strand, counting down.
CGGCACAACATCTGACCGAAACCTTCGACAACATCTGGAAGTATTTATTCCCTCAGGAGAAGGAGCAACTTAAAAGAATATTCGGGAAAGGACCATTGTTAAAAAATAGACGTTGCAAAATAGTAACCGAAAAGGCAGATCAAGTTGAGATAATAAACAGATACTGCAAAATAATCAAACACATAGCGAACATTTATCATATTGCAGCTAAAGACAGCGAAGCAGCACTCGCCGAAAGGGAATTAGACCATGACCAATCAATCAATAAGTAAATCCGACTGGCTGTCACCGGGAATTGCCGGCATCATACGAATCGTAGCCACCGAGTTCGGCGTTTCCCCTCGTCTGCTCAGTGGTCAGTCCAGACGCCAAGATATTGCCGACGCCAGAGCCGTTTGCATGTACATCCTCAAGGAAGCCAACGTCCTGCACGATGAAGGGATTGCAAAACTATTCAATCGCCGCCGTTCAACCGTCTGTTATTGTCACACCAAAGTTGCTCAGCTTAAACAATACGACAAAAACATGTGCCGTCACTTCGACAACATTGTCGGCCGCATTTTAAACAAAGCCTATCTGAAACGATGAACAAGTCTGTTAAAAAACAAATCGAAGATCTCCTTCCGGGACAATCCACTCAATTTCCCATTGAACGGATTACTTACATACAGGTATTAGTGTCCAGGATGAACCGCATTTCTCGCATAAAGAAATGGTACACCTCCATTAAAAATTCATCCGACTTCATTACAGTAACAAGACTAAAAGACTAACAATGCCACTAAACTCAAGCCGGCCACAACTCGTGCCCGACCAGGTGTTCATATCCAAAGAAGCCGCCGGCATTCTTGGGGTGTCTCATAAAACATTTCTCAAATATCGAGAGATGGGATTGATAACACCAATTAACCCGGGCTCAACTCGCCCGAAATATTTCGGCCGCGACATCATGCAATGCTATGATGCTGCTTTACTTCTCTAATACACTTCATAATGTTAAACGAGTCATGCAAACGCCGAATCATCGACGCTGTCGATATTCAGGACGTTATTTCAGAATATATTCCACTCAAGAGAGAAGGAGCCGGGTGGGTCGGGCGCTGCCCGCTCCATCAAGACTCCACCCCCTCACTTAAAGTCAATCCTCGGCTCAACCGCTACAAATGCTTTGTTTGCGGTGCTTCCGGCGACGGAGTTGAGTTTCTCAAACAGCATTGCAACATGTCATTCCCTGAGGCAATGGAATGGCTTGGCAAACGTTATAACATCGAGCTAAAATACGACCGGCGAGAAAAGACACCGGAGGAAGAACTTGAGGGTAAAAAGCGAGAGTCCATGTGGGCTGCCCTCTCAATGGTGCAAAATTTCTTCAGGGAACAGCTTCAAGCCGACACAGCTGAAGCTGATGCCGCTCGAAAATACGCTTTCGACCGTTGGCCTGAAGAGTTTTGCGCTGAAGTCGGCATAGGTTTCGCCCCAAAAGACTCTCGGCTTTTCCTTGACTATGTTGACAGGAAAGCCATCCCTCGTGAGGTTCTGATTGAGCTTGGTGTCATCGGCCAATCACAGGATACCGGCAAACAATACGCCCAATTTCGCCAACGCATAACAATACCAATTCTCAACCGTTGGGGGAAGATTATAGGCTTCACCGCTCGTTATGTCGGCGACGATCCGGAGATTGCCAAATCTCGAAAATATATCAATTCTTCAAAGTCGCTGATTTTCCAGAAAGACTCAGCAGTGTTCGGTATCGCTGCTGCTAAACGGCAAGCTCATCTATCCAACGGATTCATTATGGTCGAAGGAGCCCCGGACGTGCTCCGCCTGCAATCGCTCGGACTCACGGAAGCAGTGGCCCCACTCGGAACTGCGCTGACCACTAAACACCTCGAACAACTGCGGTCCACATCCAAAGTAATCCGTTTCATCCCGGACTCCGACCCACCGAAAGGCAAAGAGTTCGGAGCCGGCATTTTAGCCGTAATGAAGAACGGCGAGTTAGCCATGCGCAACGGTTTCGACGTTTATGTCAAGGAAATACCTCGCTCTAAGGAAGACGACGAGCAACAGGTCAAGCGCGATGCTGATAGCTACATCACCTCCCGTGAAATCTACATGAAGCTTGACGCTGTGCCCTTCGTCATCTGGATCGCTCAGAAAAAATTCCCCCTCGCTTCCGGTGCCGATGAAAAAATTGACCTCCTCCAAAAAATCGCCGCACTGCTCATTCTCATTGAGGACGAGGATATGCGCGACTATTGCGTTGAGCAAATTAAAAAGATCTACGGCAAAAAGCAACAATGGACCGAGGCCATGAGACGCGCCGGGCGAAAAGTTAAGGAGGAAATCGAAGAAGACAATGCCGATTTTTCGCCCAACGAAATTGCCATCATGCGCAAGTGTGGCATCATTGTCCGAGATAACAAATATTTCTCCACCGACAAAGAAGGCAACCTCGTCCGCTGGTCGAACTTCATTCTCCGGCCGGTATTTCACATTAAGCACAAAGAGAACGCAATCCGTGTGTTCCGAATCATTAATGAATACGGCCGGGAAGACGCACTGGAATTACAACAGAAAACTCTCGCAACCGTAGGTTCGTTCCAAACTGCCATTGAATCGCTCGGAGCTTACAACTGGCTCGCCAAGCAAGACCAATTGAACAAACTGAAAGAATACCTCTACGCCATCACCGAAAGCGCCGAAGAAATCTCAATTCTCGGCTGGCAGAAGAAACAAGACTTCTTCGCCTTCGCCAACGGCATACACGCATCCGGTGAGTTCAAGCCTATCGACGAGCATGGCATTGTGCGCCATGGTGGCAAAAACTACTATCTAGCGCCATTCTCGCAGATGTATCAGGACGACGACGGCGCCTTCCAGTTCGAGCGAATTTTCCGCTACGCCTTCGGCAATGAGGAGCCATTCCGCGACTTCGCCGCCGAAATAGTGGATGCTTTCGGCGACAAAGGCATGATCGGAATTGCCTGGATTCTTTGCAACATATTCCGCGACATAATCTTCAGCGAGACCAACTGGTTCCCCATGCTCAACCTCTATGGCATCAAAGGCTCCGGCAAAACGGCCTTTGCCCGTGCACTCGTTTCGATGTTCTACACCCTCGACAATGACCCGCCTAAGCTCCGCAACACATCCGTGCCCGCTATGGCCTATATTCTCTCCCACATCCGTAACGCTCCCTACATCCTCGACGAATACACAAACCTGCTCGACGACCGACGCATCGACTCGCTCAAAGGTATCTGGGGCGGCACCATCAACACAAAAATGGATATGGCCTCCGGTCGAGGTATCACCTCCACTCCGGTCAACAGCGGTGTGATCATCTGCGGACAACACAAACCCGACGCTGATCCCGCGCTGTTCTCACGTGTCATATACCTCTATTTTCCTTCCCCAAAATTTTCCGAACAACAGACACGAGCCTTCAAGCGACTCAAACAAAGCGTAAAACTCGGCAACGCTCACTATGCGATGGAAATCATGCGCCATCGTGATCACTTCGCCAAAAACTTCTCGGCAATGTTCGAGATCTCCAAAGATGAAGTCATCTCCAGGCTCTACGAAGAGAAGCCCGAAGAACGTTTGCTCGATGACTGGGTGATGCTCCTGGCTGCCGTTCGCACTCTTGAAACCATCATCGGGCTGCCATTCTCCTACTCCGACCTGTTCGAGGTTGTAATCAAAAACATGCTCTTCCAACAGAAGGAAATGGATAAATCCTCGGAGACATCCACGTTCTGGTCTTGGCTCAACTCCATGCACATGGTCGGAAAGATTACCTATGGAACTCACTTCGTAATAAAATACAGCTCTTCTTTCCGCTCAAGAGGCAGCGACAATAGCCACAATTTTGAATCGGCCAGGCCTCTGCTCTTTCTCAACTGGGCCGGCATCAACGGCATGCTCAACCAGGCACCTCAGGGAATGAAAATGAAGATGGACGCCTCCATGCTTGAAAACTACCTGACTTCATGCCCCTACTACCTCGGAGAGAAACAGCAGCGCTACACCGTGCTGATGAGCAACGGCCAGCCCGACTATTCCATAACATCAACCACACTCGGAACCGTCCGCGAAGAAAAGACCGTCCGCCCGATTGCTATGGTATTTGACTATCTCCTTCTCAAAGAACAATGCAACATCGACCTTGAAACAAAACTCGTCGATTCCAACTCGGCTGAGCCCGATGAAGATCAACCACTGCCCCCCGACAAACCAACGCTCCCCATCGATCACCCGGAATTAGACATCTGAAACCATTTTCCATAATTACGAACTGATTAACCAACCGACCGAGATATGACACAAGAAGAATACGATAGAATGAGGCAATATGAGAAGCTGGAGTGGGACGCAAAGACACTTAGTGATGCAGCCCTGATAATAGAAAACCCTCGGCTTGTGCCTTATTCGGACGAGAGAAAGAACGAGATTGTAATAAACGCTATGGGTATGTGCCGAACCGCGCTCGTGGAATTATTCAGGAATACCGCGTGTGCTGTCAGAAAAGAAATGGAGAAGCTATGACACCCATCCGCAAGACCAAGAAAAGGCTGAAAAGAGGCTATCGTAATTTATCGTAACATATCGCAATTTACGATAAGTCAAAGCCTAAATGATTGAACATAAGTCAACTCAACAACTTAAACGGAAGAACAGATGATATTTTTAGCAAGTTACACATATACACAGAGCAGTCCGAGAGGCGGGCAAAGCTGGAGTGCAAGTAAAAACATTGTTATGGTGGTAGAAAATGAAATTGACGTAAAAACGGAGATTGAAAAATTCTTGTCAGATGATGACTGTGGCTACCGAAAGAATATTAAACTTGTAGATTTGAAAAGAGTATAACATGCCAACCACCGAAGAAATAGAGAAGATAGCACGAGAATATGCCGAATACACCTGTCCCGAGACAGACTATGACAGCGATATCGTAGAGCGAAATATGGACTTGCATATTTGCGCAGATGAAGCTCTGCCCGTCATAGAGTGGCTATGCGAGCGGTACTGCATCGTGCCGAAAGACCTTATCCGCAAGGAGTATAAGAAGGCTCAGAAAACGCACGACATCTATACGAGCGCAACGTGCATAAACGAAATGGAGAGCCGTGCAATAGATCGCGCAGAGGGCAGAATGAGAGAACTGACAACCCTTTTCGGCAAATCGCTTTTTGAGGAGGAGAAATTATGAAGATAAAATACCCTAACAGAGCTTACGTCGTAATCAACTATTCCAAGATTACATACTTTGTAATAGTTTGGAGTATCGCTATACTTATTCTGCCGTTCTTGATTTTGGCCGCTATCTCAGACCCGATAGTGAATTGGTTTTGTAAGTTCGCCACCCGACTAAGCAATCAGCTCAATCTTTGAACATGAAAAGATCCAAAGCGATACAAAATGTGGCTATTGCAACGGGCATAACCGTTGAAGACGTTGAAAGAATGGCAGATAGTATGGGGCAATTTAGTGTCAGCGCCGAAGATCTAAAAGCCCATTTAGAATCAGTGGGTAAGGCAATGCGACAGTTGTCAGTTCGGGATCTCAAATCCTACGTTTCCCCTTATGCCAAGTTTGATAAGTACCACAAGAAGAAAAGAAAATGAAAACCGAACTAACAATCGAAGAATCCACAAAGCTCATTGAGTTGGGCGTGGATAGTAAGTTGGCAAGTATAAAGGAGTTTGTTAACATTCATCCCGAAGTTCTAAAAGGTAATGCCGAATATGCTAAACCTTGGGGATGGTTTCCAAAGTTCCGATTGGAGGACATCCTGAGTATTCTCCCGAAAGAGATTGACGGCTACTATCTAAATATGTCGGCTTGTATGAATGAATGGTATGCTTATTATATGAAAATCGAAATATTAGGTAGAAGAACCATTCTTCATACTAATTCTTCTCCCGAACTCATAGACGCGCTCTATAAGCTCTTAATATGGGTGATTGAGGATGCCACTGAGGTCTATGACCCTACCTGAGGCGACGGTGGGCTCCTTGCAGTACACCCTGACCATGTGCGCAAATTTGAACAGGAAGTCGATTCGGTGCAAGCCACGGCGGCAGCGAATCGACTTCTTTTTTTGTAGTCGGCCCGGAGAAAACTATTTTTCTCTAAAAAAAATCAACCACCTATTTTCAGGATTTTCCGTTGACAACGTTGACAACGCTACCACTCAGCACGTTATGTTGTCAACAACCCGTTGACAACTGTTGACACTTGGCTATTTTTACCACCCTGCCGTTGACAGCTGTTGACAAATCCAACTCCCTCTATAATAATATATATTTTCTTTATAAGATATATATATTTAGTAGTCAACAGCTTAACACAAGCCTTTTATAGCTTGTCAACGTTGTCAACGCTGTCAACGGATATAAACATGTGTCTACTATTTTGCGAAAAATAATTTCGCGCCGGTCACACCTCCAATCAACTCCCACCATATCCAGCTTAAAAGCACTCCTAATCCGCTTTTATTCAGTACCTTTGCATAAATCTTTTCACGAATGAACATCTATCTCGAACTCGATGAATACCTCGCCCAATGGTTTATCCACGACCAGGGTGGCAGCAACCCGGTGCGCCTGATCCGCGGATCTATGGAGTGGTGCCTGCTTGAACAGTTCTTGCGGACGCCTCCACCGGACTACGTCCCGACCTCTCCGGATCCGGGGCAACTCGCGATAGAACTCCCCAATTTCCGCTCCAAAGACACCCGCTACAACTTCTATTTGCCTCCTAAGGCTTGCGAAGCTTTGCGCGTCTGCATCCGCAACCGCTTCGATATCGAGATGTGGAATGCTCTCCACCGATTCGATTCTCTGTTCCAACGTCAAGACAATCTAATATATGCTTTCATGGAGAAACACGGAATCGAATTGACCGAGCGAAACTGGAATGCCATAGCCAAACGCTACCAGCGTAAGCGCGACATCTACCGGCGCATCGCCCGCCGAAAAAATAAATCTAAAAAATAACTCCAACCTCAGACACCCTTTTGCGGAGTTGTCCGTTTTGTCCTCCCCTCCCCTAACCCCTCCCCACTTCTTCCCATGAACACCTCCACTCAAATCCTCCCGGGCATTAAATTTATAGGCTACGTCGACATCGACACCCTCCCGGATGCTCCACGCATCGACCTGGCCGCTCTCTGCAATATGACCGTCGGCATTTTCACCGAAATCCATCCCATTGATTTCTTCGGTTCTCCGGACTGTCGCGCATCCTCCGAACGTGTGGCCGGCCAATCTTCCGAAACCGCCACCCTCAAATTCAAATCAAAGTCCATCCTGCCTGCGCTGTCTCATATCGGTTTCGTTATCACCGACATCGAAGGCAACAACTATTTCATCGGCAACCAACGCCCTCCATTCCCGACCCTGAAGGTCGACACCATATTCGGCTCTCCCGACGGAGATTCCGCCGGCTTCGACTACGAAATCAAGCATACTGCCCTAAAATCGATTGCTAAATGTAAGATTTAATTCCGAATCAATTTTCTGATCGCTTATTCCCTCTGTCGACCGCTTGCGCGTGATGCGTAGGCGGTTTTTCTCCTCTAAACCCCGCCTGCTGCCGTCTTTTCCACCTTTATATAAGAGCCCTAAATTCGCAGACATAAACTCCGTATCCTGCTATGGCTAAAAAAACATTCAATATCCAACTCAAAGGCTACGTCGGTGGCTGGGACTTCAACCGCACTGATGTTGACGACACTCTGGCTCAGAATCCCGATTCCGAGGTCAACGTCCTCATTGATTCTCTCGGTGGCTCGCTCGCTACTGGCCTCTCTATCTCGGCTGCGTTCCGCAACCACGGCAAGGTCAATGTCCACTTCGTTGGCCTGAACGCTTCGGCGGCCACTATCGCTTCGCTCGGCGCTTCTCACATCTCTATCGATGCCGGCGCTATGTACCTCGCGCACAAATGCTCCACTACTTTCTTCGAATGGGCCTCTCTGAACGCCGACCAGTTCGAAACTCTCATCGCTGACTGCGAAAAAATCAAGGCTGACCTCGACAAGCTCGATCTTAATGTTGCTCGGCTCTACGCTAAGAAGTGCAACAAGCCGGTCGAAGACCTGCTCGCTCTCATGAAGGTCGGGGGGTGGCTTACCGCTCAGGAAGCTCTCGATTGGGGCTTTGTCGATGAAATCACCGACCTCGACGACGATGAAACCCCGATGATGACTAATGCAATCGCTGCCGACATGGCGACGGCCGGCATCCCAATCCCAAACATCCCTATCGCTGAGACCGACAAAGACAGTCCTTTCGCACGGTTCCTCTCCGCAATCTCATCTTTCTTCAAACCTACTCAAAACTCCATCTCCAAAGCAATGAACAAAACCTACGCTTGCATCTGTGCCCTGCTCGGCATCGAAGCTATCGCTCTGACCGACAACAATGCTTCGCTCTCCGATGAACAGCTCTCCGCTCTCGAAGACCATATTGCAGACCTCCGCAAAAAGGTCGAAGACCGCGACAAGACTATTGCCGATCTCCAGGCTAAACTCGACAAAAAACCTGCCGTCGAAACAACCAACGTTGTCGACGAGTCCAAACACTCTGCTTCTGAAGCTTCTGCTATCGACGACTACATCGCCACAGCTGCTTCTGCAAACGACCTCTTTAATTCAATCCCCTAATCATTTTTGCAATGAATATCGACGAAATTTCTCTCTCTTCACTTCAGGAATCAGCCCACAAGTATCGCAAAGAACTTGTGCGCCTTCCGGTCATCGCACTGGAATCTTCAACTAAGTTCATGACCGTTCGCCCCGGCATCCAGGGCAAGGAAACCTTCTACGACCCCGAATTCGAAGCTGAGTTCGCTCCCTACGCTACTGCCGAACGAACCAAAACTGAGGGCTCCTTCAACCCCAGAACCATCGAAACATTCTTCGGTGCTTGTTTCTTCGACTTCGACCCCAACGCCATCATCTCCTCTATCCTCGGACACAAGGCTTCCCAGGCCGGCAATGGCGCTGCTAACACCGTGGCAGGTCGCGAAGTCTGCGCTTCAGTGGTCAAAAACCTCGGCCGTAAGCTCAACCGCCACCTCTTCAACGCTAAGCGAAACGACGCAGGCAAAACAACCGCCGAACTCTTCGACGGATTCGACACTATCACCGAGGCCGAAATCGCTGCCGGCAACATCTCTGTTGAAAAAGGCAACCTCATTGTCCTTGATGAAAAGATTACCGCTCAAAACGCTGCCGACGTGATCAAAAAGGCCGTCTTCGCCGCCAACGACGAACTCCGCGAAGAAGATTGCTTCGTCTACACCTCGCGATCAATCGTTGACCTCTACAACGAATCCTACCTCATGTCACACTCCGGCCTCGTCTACAACGAAGAGTACAAGCAGACTACTATCGAAGGCTCCGACGGTCGCATGACTTTTGCTCCCATGGTCGGCAAAAAAGGGTCGAAGTATATCCACATATGCCCCAAAGGCAACATGATCGTGGGTGTTGACCAGATGTCCGACAAAGAACGCTTCGAAGTCAACCGCTACGAACCTAAACTCCGCACCGGTGAGCTCTACATGTACCTCGGCACTCAGTTCGAATCTCTCGATCCCCGCCGTATGCTAGTGATCCAGCTCCCCGACTAATCACGCAAATCATCATCCAACACAATTTTCATCCTATGAAAAAATGTACATCTATCCAGAAGTCGCTCGGATGGTGCCAGGGAACTCCCGAACTCCCAGGTGTCAAACGCCGTATCTACTTCCTCGCCAAGTCTTTCATCCTCGGCTATCCCCAGCTCTCTCGCGATGAACTCGGCCGACCCACTTCCGCCGTGCTCGAAGGTTCCTACACCCTCGCTGCCGATGCCAAGTGGAAATATATCGACATTCTCCCCGACAAATCGCAGCTCACCTCCGAAGCTCAGGGCGAACTCCCCTCTCAGACCCAGCTCAACAAGCTCACTGCCGTTCACCCCGGTGTCGGTCAGGACGCTTCCGCTGCTTCTGCCTATATCAACAACACCGACAATGTCTTCATCGTCGAAGACATGAAGGGCAACTTCCGCGTGCTCGGCAACGACAAGTGGCAGACCAAAGCCACCGTTGCTCAGGACCTCGGCCAGGGTGCCACCGGCACGACTTCGACCACAATCAACGTCGAAGCCACCGACGAAGTCCCCGCTCCCTTCTATGTAGGCACCCTCGAAACCGAGGACGGCGACATCGACTGCTCCGGTGCTTCCGCCAAACCCGAAGGCGACTAACTCTATCCGCTAATCCACGCGCCTGATCAGGCTCTGCCTCGCCCGGACTTAAACATCCTGACGTTGCAGCGCCTGTTTCCGGCGCTTTTTAATTTCAAATCATGGACCACAACTTCACCCAACAGATTAAAGACTGGCTCGACACCCCTGCCGACCAGCGCGACTACACAGTCGGCGCCCTTTACCTGCTCAAACTTTCCGGCAACCAAATCATGTATCGCAACATGATTGCCCAACTTCCACGCCGCCACGCCGACCTCGAATATCAGCTTCAAAAATACTATAACTTTCGCGTCCAGGCTCTCACCCATGCTCAGGTAGTGGAGATGCAGCAGAAGGTCGACGCCATTGTTGCCGAACACATTCCCCTTGCCGCCAATGCCGACCTATCCCCGCAGAAGGGCAAGCGAGCCGACCATGACCAACTCCCTGACGACATAAAAGCTCTCTATGTCGAAAACCTATCCTTGCTCCAACGAATGCGCGAGCTCCACCTTCGCCTCCGCTCTCTCTCTCTCGACGACGCCCCATGTCCCGATTCCGAACGCTATCCATTCCTCAAAGAACTGATAGCTCTCGACAAGAAACTTCACTCCAACTGGGACGCCTACGACCATTTCCTCCCCGAGGAAAAGCCTAAAAAAACATCAAAATCTACAAAAAAAGCCGTTTCAGCCAAAAAATAAGACCCTAAAAACCGCTTTTGTGTAAAAATCGCCCCTTTTTCACACAAAATTCTTCTTCTGACATCTTTTTCTCAATTTCCTTCCATGGCCTATCCCAACGCAATCGAAGTTTGCCGCGCCGAACTCTTCACAAAAGAATCCGAACTGCGCGAACGTTTCCCCGCCCCACTCGTCGAGAAGGTGCTTCGTGTGCGTGAGATGTACAACTGGTTTATCGCCAACCCCGATGCGACCGACCGCGAGTTTGTGGTCGAGGTCTGCCAGCGCCACGAAATCCACCGCACCACGGCCTACTCCGACCTCGCCGTCGTCAAGTCGCTCCTCCCAATGCTCGGCTCCTCCTCCCGCGACTTCCACCGCTGGCGCGCAAACGAAATGCTCCTGGCCACCTACAAAATGGCCCAAAAGCGCAATGACAGCAAGACCATGGAGCGCGCCGCCACCGCCTACGGCAAACTCAACCGCATCGACATCGAAGACGAACAGGCCCTGCCACTCGACAAAATCATTCCGCAACCCTTCACCGCCACCGACAATCCCCGCGTCCTCGGCATCGAACCCATCCCCAACATCCAGGAGAAAATCTCTGAGATGATCAATAAATACCGACGCGAAACAATCGACATCGAAGACGTTGAATTTGAGGAACCCGATCTTGAACTCGACACCCTCTTCCCTGACCCTCAAACCCCATCTCCGGACAATGGCCCAGAAACAAGTCTACTTTAACAAGCCCCAGCGCCTCACGCAACTCATCGGCGCCAACACCACCGTTATTGTCGCCGGACGACGCACCGGCAAGACCGATTCCATCGCCGCGCCCTTCGTGCTCCGCAACATGCAGCGCATGCCCGGTTCCACCGGTGGCATCGTAGTCCCCACCTTCAAACATGGCCTGACCAACACCATTCCCGGGCTCCTCGCCGCCTGGAAGCGCTGGGGCTTCATCGAGGGCGTTCACTTTGTGGTTGGCAAACGACCGCCTAAGCACTTCGCACAACCCATCACCCCGCCATTTGAATATGAACACGTCGTCTCTTTCTACAATGGCTCAATCGCCGTCATCATCTCTCAAGACCGCCCCGGCTCCTCCAACTCCCTGACCCTCTCCTGGCTCCTGGTCGACGAGGCTAAATTCATCGACTACATCAAACTCAAAGAAGAAACCCTCCCCGCCAATGGCGGCATAAAATCCCACTTCGGCAAGCACTCCTACAATCATTCCATTATGATTCTGAGCGACATGCCGCAGACCTCAAAAGGATCCTGGTTTCTCCACTACCGAGACAAGATGGACACCGAGCTCATCAAAACCATCGAGGCCACCGTTTATGAAATCTGGCGAACCAAGGAGCGCATCCGCGCTCTCAATGCCAAAGGCGAACCAGTTCCGCCCTATCTCAAAGGCTACCTCCGGCGCCTCGACCGAGATCTCAACAAAATGCGCTCCGTCGCCGTCTACTATAAAGAATATTCCTCCATCGAAAACCTTCAGCTGCTCGGCGAAAACTACATCAAGCAGATGAAGCGCGACCTGACACCCCTCACCTTCCAGACCTCCATCCTCTGCCAGCGCATCGGCATCGCCAAAGACGGCTTCTATTCATCCATGAAGGAAGCCCACAAATACGACGCCAACAACAACGAATATCTCGACACCCTCGGCTACGACTTCTCCCCCGACGCTCTCGATGCCCGCGTCGATGCCGATGTTGACCCCGACGCGCCAATCTGCATCGGCATGGACTACAACGCCAACATCAACTGGATCGTGGCCGGCCAGCCCCGCGACCGTCGGCTCAACGTCATCAAATCATTCTTCGTCAAGTTTGAACGCAAAATCCCGGCTCTCATCGATGAATTTTGTCGCTACTATGAGGCCCATCGCAACAAGACGGTCATCTTCTACTACGACTCCACGGCTCTCGGCTCCAACTACGCCATCAACGACCAAGACTTCCACTACAATGTGGTCCACGAGTTCCAGCGCCACGGCTGGCAAATCGAATCCGTCTATCTCGGCAACCCAATGCCCCATCACGAAAAATATCTGCTCATCAACAACGCCTTCGCCGGCAAGCAACGCTTGATGCCATTCTTCAACCGCTCCAACAACGACGACCTCATTCTCGCCATCCAGACCGCCGGTGTCTCTCGCGGCCGAAACGGCTTCCGCAAAGATAAGTCAGGCGAAAAACTCGCTGAATCTGAAGAAGACCTGCTCGAACACCGCACCGATGGCACCGACGCCTTCGACACCCTCTACATCGGTTGCGAGAAATTCCCCTACCGCGACACCTTCGCCCTCGCCTCCTCCGGAATCCTCTGACCTCCACCCCCAACAAAAAAGCCGGCTCCCCCACCAAGGGAGCCGGCTGAGCGTCGGACAAACAAGCACGAGATCTGACGCTCGGGGTGTCTTAAAAAAAATTAGAACATGAGTTTATATTGAAAGAAATTTGGTGGCGGTTTAGAGTTTTTTGGGGGTGTCGGTGTCAGATGTGACCTTCGGGAATGCGATTAATTGTAATCCGATGTCGTGAAGAGCTTTGATAAACGTTGCCTCTTCCTCAGCAGAGAACGCCGCGGGCTTGCCGTTGACGAGTTGCCCCCTGAGGCGTTGATAGAGCCATTGGCGAGTTTTCCCGAAGTAATGCCGGGCAACGTAGGCCATATTTATGACTTCGGTCAAATGGCCTAATCGCTGGTGCATCGTGTAGGAGTTCAGGGCAGCCTCGATATTGTCGAGGTGATCGTCGGCTGATGCCACAATAAATTGCAACGCCTCGTTCAGCTCCTGAATCTTTCCCTCTGCATGGGCTTGGGCGGTTATTTCTTTAAGATATTCAGTTGCGGCCGGATTGCCAGCGGTCTCCATCTGTCTCCATTTTTCGATTCGATCCTTCATAATGGTTTTAATTTTTTGGGGGAGGGTTTGCCCCTCCCCCGGGGTTTTACTGTTTGTTTCTGACTTCTTCAATCAATGTCTCCAGAAGTTTCTTCCGGTCGAGCATGTTATCAAGATGTCGTTTAATCTCTCTGGTGGGCTTGACGCCTGATTGCAAAAGAAAGGCGATTTTTTCAAGCTCCATTTTGACCGCGAGCAACTCGCCGGCCCAATACTCTAAAAGTGCTTGTTTGTCCATAATGTTAATGTTCTCGTTTTAATTACAATACAAAGATAATACACTTTTGTGAATTATGCAAATTTTTCATATAAAATTTTCATTAGGTAATTAATATTTTTCAAAAAAATTGGCAGTTTCAAATTTTTGCCCGTGAGGGTTACTTCAAAATGTAATAGCTCCACGCGCCGCAAAGGCGCAAAAGCAAAGCCCCCTGACGCCTGCATCGGCGCGGGGGCTGTTTCTTTTTCTTCACTACCTGGGGGCGGACAAATCACTCCTGGTCGGGCGCAGCGGCCTCGATTTCATCGGCGTGTTGTTGCAGTCGACGGGCTATGTCGCGGAACGCTTCGGCCAGCTGCCGGTATTCTTCCGGGCGAAACCCCGCTTTTTTATCAAACACGGTGTTACCATTGATTCGTTGCAGCAGCCATGACGGGCTGCGGTGGAAGTATTCTCGGGCAATGCCTGAATTATTAATCACACCCTTCAATTCCATAAACGCCACATACGTTGCCCCTGATTTTGTTTCGATTTGAACTTTTCTACGAAATTCGGGGTCGCAAACTTGCTCAAATGTCGGTTTTTCGCTCATAGTTTTATTGTTATTCATATAACCACAAAGATACGATAGATTTATTATATAATAAGATTGTTATAGTATTTTTTTNNNTNNNNAGTGAAATTTTTTTTTGCAGTTCCAAAAATTTGCCGTAGTTTTGCAGTGCTAAAACAACATAATGGTTAGTCCATTCCGCTGAGCGTCGGTTAACGGCTCGGAAATATTTCGGGCAATTTTTTTGCCCATACATAAACAGCTTCGGCTGCCATATCCACACAATTTTTTGCTCTTCGGAGTGGAACCATGTGTTGTTTTAGCGAACGGGATATGGCAGCCGTTTTTCTGTCTATATTGCTAAAACAACACATGTAATGAAAAAACAAATCAAAACCATCTCCGGACGCAAGTTCCGCGAATTGATGAGCATGGTGGTCGAAGATGCCACAGCAGCCGTCGACACTATCAACATCACCGCCCATGACAACACCTTCACCTTCGACCTCCAGGGCGCCACAATCAACATCACCATNAACGAACCACGCGAGAAAGGAGGCCGGCTATGATCAAAGCNGAAATCATCAACTCATTCATCGACGTTGAAATAAACCCCGTGCTCGTCTACGANCATCACCACAAACAAGGCACCGTNCGCTACGCAATCTCNATNAACGACGTAGTCCACCCCATCGAAAACGAAGAAGACATCTACAACAACATCGAGATCGACATCTTCGGNACCGAGGCTCTCGTCCAGATTGCCGANGCCCTGAACACCTACATCGACAANATGCACCTGCGCGACAACCTCCGCCAGGCATCCGACCTAAACACTCCGGGCAATCCGTGAGGACCCCGCGGCCAACAAACGGCCNGAAACCTCCTTCACCACTTTTTTTTTATTTTCCCCTCGTCGCTCCAATCTGCGGCGAGGGGTTTTTCTGTCTTTTAGCCATCCGCCACATCTCCTTAACTTCGCCACCATGATACACGCCTCATTTCCATCACCCCAGATATTTCTCTCAAGTCACATCCCTGATCTGACCGTCCGCTCTGACCGCCCCTCCATCGTTGCCGTAATNTCCTCCGGCNCNGATGAAATTTTNCGCTCNCGNTACTANCCCGCCNNNGGCGTCACCACNATCTACGACCTCCGCTCNATCATCGAACAATATCTCACCCGAACTCCGGGNCGTTGCTTCGCTTCATTCATGATTGAAATCTCNCCCGATGGCGACAACACCCACCCCGANGTCGCCACAATCGAGTTCGACGCCATTCTCTGCTCGATGGATCTCATCGTTGCCGACGACTGGCAGTGGCTCGATGAAAATTTCCTCCGCCTGACCGGACACCAACGCATAGCCCCNGACGGCGTCATCCGCCTCTCATGGTTCGCGAACTCNTCCGNGCCACAACCGGTCGACATTGCCTGCAACTATATNTCCACCGACACCGGTGTCGCTTCTGTCCACTCCTTCCGCGAAGAATGTTTCCCCGACGANAGCAANCCCGNTNNCATCTTCACCTTCTCGATGCGCGCCGACCAAATTGAGGCNATGGCCACAATGAACCTCGACCGCCCNATNCGCCTGCTCGCTGTCACCATCCGCGCCGGTCGTCGCTCCGCCACTTTCTACATCGACCCCGCCCTGAGTGCTGCCACCCACTTCTTCTTCACCAACTGCTTCAACGTCATCGACCAGCTCACGCTCCCCGCCGTGGTCACTCGCAAAATGGNNACCGACCGCGCTGCCGCCGAATCGCTCGNCCGCGTNATCCCCTACAACGACNGACCGCGTCGCTCNTTCGAGCTNCAGTCAGGCGCACTCTCATCCCCCGAAACAATCCTTGCCGAGCAACTCATTGCNTCCACCGACGTCCGCCTCCCGGTTGCCTCCGCTTCAGGCGAGCAAGACTTTGAGGCTATGCACCCAATCGTCATCACAGATTTCACCGCCGACTTTGCCAACGACGATGAAAATCTCAACACCCTCAAACTCACCTGGCAATTCCAATCCATGCGCCCAACCTTGATTCCCGACCAATCCGGCGGCGTGTTTGACCACAACTATAATCCCGCTTTCCTCTGATGGCTAAATCTATCCACATCTCAACCGCCCGCACAATCCTCAATTCCGGCGACCCGGTCGACATCTGTGTCTGGAAATCCGACGGATCCATCATCCGCCTCGACAACGTCATCTCCCTGCGCTACGACTTTTACGGCGGATGGCGAAACGTCAAAATCCTCGCCTCCGGCCAGTGTCGCCGAATCCGCGATTGCTGCATCTTCTCGGTCAACGACCTCGAAGTCTANCTCTAAACNNCTNTAAACCNTCCACTCTAAACCNTTCATTATATGTTAAATTTCAGCTCCGTTGAATCNCTCCCCGGCTTCGAGGCTCGCGCTGCCTTCTCGCTCAGCTCNGCCTCCGTCTTTAAAGAAGANGGCGACATNTCCCCGGTTTCCCTGGGCGACAAGCTCTCNTACATACCNTGGGGCGCCGACAATCAGATGCCCTTCGACATTCTCGACCTCATTGAGAAGGACGAAACCCTCGCCACATGCCAATGCTTCAACGCNGAGGTCTGCTATGGCGCCGGTCTCCGCTACGACACTTGCATCGCCTCCCCGGCCGTGCGCAATGAAATCGACGACTTCCTTCTCGACAACCCTCTCCCCACCTATTTCCTCGGAATCTGTCAGGACTTCAAACACTTCGGCTTCGCCGTCTCTGTCATAATCCTCAATCAGGATGCCTCAAAAATTGTCCGCCTCCTCCGCAAAGAAGCCTGCTATTGTCGTTTCACCCCTGCCGACGCCTCCGGTCGAATCCCCAAAATCCTTTACGCCAACTGGCGAAACGCAATCACATCNGCCGACCAGGTCGAACAGATTGAACTCCTCGACCCCGTGGCCCCATGGCGCGACCTCCGCGACCGCATCGATGCCGGAACCANAGTGAAAAAATTCGCTGTCCTNTCACGCATCCCAACNGTCGATTCCACATACTACCCNATCCCCTACTACGCATCTCTNTTCCGCTCGAAGTGGTACGACATCAAGCGACTNATNGGNGTGGCCAAAGAAGCGAAGCTCCGCAACTCCGCCCCCATCAAATACCACATCGAAATCTCCGCAAAATACTACGAAGCTCTATTCCGCGCCGAAGGAATCACCGACCCTCGCCTCAAGCAGGAGCGCATNGTCCGCGAAAAGAAAAACATCATCGACTTCCTNACCGGNGCCGAGAACTCCGGCAAAGCATGGTTCTCGACTTTCTACATCTCCCCCGACGGCCGCGAGCAACATGATGTTGTTATCCACAAAATCGAATCCTCAAAAGAAGGNGGNGACTGGGAGACCGACATTCAGGAAGCAATCAACATGATCTGCTTCGCCATGCGCGTCCACTCNAACCTTGTCGGCTCCGTNCCCGGTAAGGCTCAGACCAACAANTCCGGCTCCGATAAGCGCGAGCTCTACACCATCGCNCAGGCTCTGCAACGCCCCTACCACGACATCCTCTTCACCGTCCACCGNATCATCATCCGCTTCAACCANTGGAAGAATGTTTCAGTNGACGTGCCTTTCATCCAACTCACCACTCTCGACGAACACAAAGACGCTAAAACCGTAACCACCAATGCCCAGACTGATAACAACTGACAGCGAACTCCGCGCCCACATCCCCAACGTCATCTCGGCCGTCAACGGCGAAACTCCTCTCATCCAGCGAATCGCCCTGCAACTCGACCGCTCTGAGCGCTGGGTGGCCAACACCTTCATCGGCTCCGACATCCTCGACCGGCTCTGCGACAACGACCCCGCTCTGGCTGCCATCCGCCCGGTCATCGAGCGCATGGTAGTGTGCGATGCTCTGTTCCATGCAATCCCCTCGCTCGATGTAATCCTCACCCCCAATGGCTTCGGTGTCATCAACACCTCCAACATTGCCCCCGCATCGCAGCAGCGCTCCGCTGCCCTGATGACTTCAATGGCCTCCGACCGCGACGACTGCATCACCGAGCTGCTGCCGAAACTCCCCGCCATTGACGGCTGGGCCGACTCCGAGCCCGGACGGTGGTTTGCCGAAACTCTGCTGCTCGATCTCCGCGAACTCGACGCGCTCCATGACGAGGCTCATGCTTCCACTCGTTGGGAACGTTACCTCGACATCCGACCCGGATTCATTCTCGCTCAGGATCTCGTCGCCGAATCCCACATCTCCCCCGAGCTTCTCGCGGCGCTCTGCCGGGAGCAGGTCGATGGCTCGCTCTCCGGCGCCCGCGCCCGAATCGCAGCCTCCATTCGCAGCGTGTTGCTCTCTCCCAAGTCGCCGAAGTCTTCCCGCCGCCTGACCGATATTGTCAACACCATCCGCCTATCCCCCGACCAGTTCCCCGAATGGCACTCCTCCGCCACGGCTCAGCTATTCTCTCCGCCAATCTTCCAAAACTCCAAATCCGCCTCCGGCTATTTCTTTTAATCGCCAGCCCCGCCAATGGAAAAACTCCGAATCGATTTCTCACTCCCCACGAGTTGGAGCGCTCTCACTGACCGGCAGCTCCGCTATATCTACTCGCTCATGGCCTCCGACTTCACAACCGACGCCATCAAGACACTCTGCTTTCTCCGCTTCTCTGCCACCGAAGTCATAGGCCGAAACTCCTCGGGCGCTTTTCTCGTCAGAAAAGAAAAGATCTTTTTTGAAATCCACCCGCTCGACATCGCCCAGTTGCTCCCGGCCGTCGGCTGGATTGATGAAATCCCCGCCTTCCCCGTGCGCCCCGACCGCATCCGTCGACGCCGGCGCGCTCTCCCCGCCGACTTCTCTGAAGTCCCTTTCGAGACTTTCATCATCTGCGACAACATCTATCAGGGCTACCTCCAGACCTCCGACGACAATCTGCTCGATCAGCTCGGCGAGGTGCTCTACCCGGGCGCCCGGCGTTTCTCCCCATGGCAGCGCATCGCCATCTTCTACTGGATGGCTTCGCTCAAAGCATGGCTCGCATCGAAATACTCCGACTTTTTCCAGCCTCCCGCCTCCGCCGGCGACAACCTTCTCGGCTCCCCCTCTCTCTCGGTCGAGGCTGCTATGAACGCTCAGATCCGTGCCCTGACAAAAGGCGACATCACCAAGGAGGCCCAGGTGCTCGCCCTCGACACTCACCGCGCGCTCACCGAACTCAACGCTCAGGCGCGCGAATACAAAGAACTCAACTCTAAAATTAAAAAATGAACTCTCCCTCTCTCAATGGCTGCTGGGACGCCTCGGCTTTCTTCCAGACACTCACCGAAGAAAACCGCCTGGCCACTTCCCATGATTTTCGATTCTGTCGCGTCAGCGGGCTCGACGGCTTCGAGGAGGCTGTCAACGCTGCCCAGTCGGCCACAGCCTTTGTCTGTGTCAGCGACATTGCCGACGGCTACACCGAACTCAACAACACCCCGCGCACCCGCCGCGTCAAAACCGTGTTTTTCGCAATGCGCCACGCTGCCGAAGACATGGAGGCGCGGGCTCGCTGCATGGAGATAATGCGCGAACTATTCCGCCAATTCATGTCGCGGCTACTCCCGGAGAAAGTCCGACTGGAGCAGAACTGCATCTACATCGACCCGCGCATCACTTTCAACGAAATCGACCGCTATTTCTTCACCGGGGCTGCCGGCGCTTACTTCCAGATTGCCGTCGACGTCTTCACTGACCTTCGTTTCAATGCCGATGAATGGAACTCCTCAGGACGCTCTTGAACAGCGCCGGCGCTACGTCACCGCGTTCAATTCCACCATGGTCAAGATCTGGCGCGAGCAAATTTCCCTGCTCGGTGCAGTCCGCACCGGAGCTCTATACCGCTCCACGATAGGTGTCTCGATGACTGCCGACGGCAAGTTCATCGACATCAAACTCTCCCAGGCGTTCAACACCTATGGTCTCTTCGTCGACTATGGCACCGGGCGCAACACCTATCGAGGCAACGGCGGCGACATCGGACGCGACAATCCACGTGTCCGCAAACGTTGGTTCTCGCGTAAATACTACGCCTCGGTTATGAACCTGCAAGAGTTCTACGCCGATTCCGTTGGCCGTGAATTTTGCCTCGCGGTTTCCAACGCTCTCAACCCCGACGTCATGCGCCGGTCCGTCACTCTATAAGTGTCTTTTCCTTCCTCCGCTCACCGCCATATTTTTGCACCAGACACCAAGTTCTTCCACTTTGACCAATCCTCTCCAAGCTATGATTGAAGACTCCATCACCCCCTTAGATAAACTCATCTCTGAGTTCCGCCTGCTCAACGCCAAAGATTCCGTCACCCCACAATCGCTCGGCTATATACTCCATCGCCTCGCCCTGGCGGTGCGTGATGCCAATGTCGACCCCGACCTCAATCTCGGCCTCCTCGGCGCACGGCTCGACGATGTAATTGCCGACCACAACATTCTCGAAACCTGGGTCACCGACCGGCTCCAAAATCTCCCCAAAGATTCTGCCATGCCTCGCCTCTTCTGCGAATCCGACGGCTGGGGTCTTTACCTCCGAAATGCCGATCAATACCTCGATGCCGGTTACATCCCGTTTCTCCTCCGTCCCACATCTAAGCATAAAGTTTTCCACGTCAAATCGCAGGGCGGTGTTGACCTGGTCCACGACCAAACCATATACAGAGGCTGGCACCAGATGTTCTCTCGCGACTATGTCTTCATTAACCGCGAAGAAAACAACCTCGTCGAATTTCACACTCGCTCCTTCTCCGGAGCGATCCAATCCTTCGCGCTCCCGCAGATCACCATCAAATTCGCCTACCGAAAAAACTACGCCGGCCAGAGATTCCGCGTCCCCGTTATCTCATGGGGCAAGAACTCCATTGACCTCGCCAAGCGAGCCACTCTCAAAACCGACTTTCTCGACCCCGAAGTGAAGTGGCGCACAATACGCCTGCCGTTCGCTATCGCTTTCGCAAAACCTGACTTCAACCACAACGCTCAATCTGTCACGTCGGCCCACATCGTCTCAAACCTCGCAACATTCTCGGTACTCTTCCCCGGCCAGGCGCCAGGTGGCTCGCTCGACAGACCATACTTCTTCCCGATCCTGGCAACATAAAAAAAAGTCGGAGCCCGTAGCATCCGACATATAGAGGTCTGAGTATGCGCCCGTAGCAGCAAATAGACACTATGCTGATGAGCCCGTAGCTCGACCAGCATGCCACAAAGTTAACAATTTTTCTCCAAATCTCCATAACGCCATGCTCACTAATTTATTACAATCATTCCCCCACATCCACACGTTTGTCGCCGTCAGCGTCCTCGCCTTCATCCTCGTGATGATTGCCAACGTGGCCGACTGCATCGACGCAATGTTCACCTCCCGAAGTGTTGGCCGCCCCATCGAGAGCGCCAAGCTCCGTCACGCTCTCTGGAAGCTCGCCAAGGAATGGATCCTCCTGCTCGCAGTCCTCGCCATCGATTCCCTCATGGCAGCCTGCTGGACCAAACTTCCCTATCTCACCGTTATCACCGCCATTGCCATGATTGCTGTCGAAGTCCTCTCAATGGTTGAGCACGCTCGCCTCCGACGCGACAAACTGACCAAACTCCCAACCCACCTCAAAGACATCATTGAATACTTCGGCGAAGACGACCTCCGTGAACTCTTCCGCGAGTTCACCCGCAAAAAACTTAACCTCGACTAACTTACTATCTTATCTTCCTCCATGCGAAAGATCAACAAAATCATCATCCACTGCACTGCCACGCCTGAGGGCCGTGGCGTCACCGTCAGCCAGGTGCGCGACCTCCATGTCCGCGTCAACGGCTGGGCCGACATCGGCTATCACTTCCTCATTTATCTCGACGGGTCAATCCACCCCGGCCGTCCGCTTGAAAAGGTCGGGGCCCATTGCTCCGGCCACAATGCCGATTCAATCGGTGTCTGCTATGTCGGTGGCCTCGCCGCCGACGGCAAAACCCCGAAGGACACCCGCACTCCCCGGCAGCGCGCTGCACTCCGCCAACTCATCGCAGAGCTTCGTCAGAAGTTCCCCGCCGCAACCATCCACGGCCACAATGAATTTGCTGCCAAAGCCTGCCCATCGTTCAACGTAAAAACTGACTTATGACCTCCCCCCGATTCCTCACGATCCTGCTGCCCCTCCTCCTCCCGCCCCTTCTCGGAGCCTGTCGGTCACAGCAGCAGCTCACCACCACCTCCTCCACCCTGACCGATTCCGTTGCCGGTTCCTCCCGAACCGTCTCAGCCCTCTCCGCCGATTCCCTATTCTCCTCCCTCTCATTCTCATTCGACACTCTCGCCGTCACAATCTCCCGGCCGGCTCCTGATTCACTGCCACCCACCACCATCTCCATCATCGCCACTCGTGGTCACATCGTTTCGACCCACACCGCCTCCAGCGCCTCCACTCTCTCCACCACTTCCCTCGATTCCATCACCCTCCACCGCTCCGCCACCTTCGGCTCCGCCCGATCCACCTCCGCCACGGCAATCTATGACCCTCCCAACCCCACGCCGCTCATCATCGCCCTGGCACTCGTAGCCCTGGCCTATCTCATTTTCGCAATCCACTCCAACAATAAATAACCGCCCCCTCCCCCATCATCTTTGCTGACTCATACCTTCAATTGTGTTTTTCGTTTTTTCAATGTCTGTCATGCCGGGCTGCCTGTGAAGGTGGCCCGGTTCTTTCCCCGGAAGCCACACCGACCCACCTCCCGACCCGAGCCAACCTCACTCCGCCTCTCGGTGCCGGGGCTTCGGAGGGCGAGGGGCCGAATTGTTAACGGAATCGGAGGATTTTAACACTTTTTGTTAACATTTTTAACATTTCACGCATATTCCGAGGGGCGCAGGGGGTCGGGGGCCCACCCCGAACTCAGGGCGGTGGGGGGTCTTCAATGCCACTACACGGGGCAGTCCCCGTAATCCGCAATCGCCTCACCTCCCGCGCCTTACATTTCGCAAGCCCCTACAAATCAAAAAATCCTTAAACCCGAGCCCCTCGAAACCACCCGAATTTGCTTGAAAAACACATCTTTAACCCCCGTTTTTTCGACCTCCGCCAGTCAAATGACACACATCCCCGAAAAAACAACCGAAAAAACGATAAAAACTGAAAAAACTTTCGCATTTTTGCCCGTGAGGGTTACTTCATATTATTAAACGATCTCTTAAAACACCTCAAGCCCCCGAAGCCCCGTCAGGCCCCGGGGGCTTGGCTCGTTTCATCGGAGCCAGACAAAAAAAATCAGCAAAAAAATCAATTTTATTTTGCTATTATAAAAAATAGCATTATCTTTGTAGTGAAATCAAACACGAGATTTATGAAATACAATGAACTCCATCGAAAATTAAAGAAAGCAGGGTGTTACCCGACAGGGCGAGAGCTTTGCGGTCACCCTGAATGGTTCAGCCCTCTAACCGACCAGTATTTTGCTACAAGTCACCACGGCAAAGAGGAAGTGGCCCGAGGAACCCTCAGAAACATCAAAAAAGCATCGGGCGTTGATTTATAATGGGAACGGGGCGAAAGCCCCCTCCCTTTAACTTAACACTATTGAGTTGATACTATTATTATTAGACTATGGAACAGGTTAAAGCATTTGTAGCTCGTGAGAAAAACGGCACTTATTCAATTTTTGTAGACGAAGACGCACCGATTAATTACGGTCTGGTTGGTGAAGGTGCAACGGTTGAGCAGGCCGTTGAAGAATGGCAGCGCATGTATGAGGCCATGAAGGTTCGCTATCAGGAGGAAGGCAAGCCCTTCGTCGAAGCTGACTTCAAATTCGTCTATGACCTCCCCTCGTTTCTCGCCTATTATGGCGGATTAATCACCTTCAAAGGATTGGCCAAGCTGACCGGAGTTTCGGCAGCCCAGCTTTCACAGTACGCTACCGGCTATCGCAATCCGTCGCCTAAAACAACGGCCAAAATTCAGAACGGTTTGCATCTGTTTGCCTCCGAATTAAGTCAGGTCTCTCTTGTTTGATTTCACCCTTTGATGGAGTTCACCTGATTTTCAGCCCCCGACGCTATTGGCTTAGCGCGGGGGCTTTCGTTTTAGAAAAAACGCTAAAAAAGATTTTTGCGGAAAAAATCAAATTTATTTTGCAGTTTCAAAAATTTGCCGTAGCTTTGCAGTGTCAAACTATTTTATCGATAATGATACCGATGAGCCACGGTTAACGGCTCGGAAATATTTCGGGCAATTTTTTTGCCCTGACATAAACAGCTTCGGCTGCCATATCCATTTCATACCGGCTCTTCGGAGTTATCGATGAATAGTTTGACGACGGGATATGGCAGCCGTTTTTCTGTCTATATAGTCAAACTATTCATCGAAATGAAAAAGCAAAAAACAATCACCGGCCGCAAGTTCCGCGAGCTGATGAGCATGGTGGCCGAAGATGCCACAGCAGCCATCGACACTATCGACATCACCGCCCATGGCAACACCTTCACCTTCGACCTCCAGGGCGCCACAATCAACATCACCATCAACGAACCCGCCACCCCCCGGCAGAAAGGAGGCCAGCGATGATGGGATTTAAAGAAGACCTGATCAATCTCGTGGTGCGCGAGATTTCGCAGACTTGGGAAAAGAAAAAAGGTAACTTGACCTATTTTGTCAACCTCGTGGAAAAGACCCCGCTAACGCCCAAAGACCTCGACGAGTGGCTGACCGAACATGGCGACACCTGCCATGAGGGCGTTAACAACGTGTTTGCCTGCATTGTCTACGATGATTTCATGAATAATCAGAAAGGAGGTGCCAAATGATTAAGGCCGAAATCATCAACTCATTCATCGACGTTGAAATAAACCCCGTGCTCGTCTACGACCATCACCACAAACAAGGCACCGTCCGCTACGCAATCTCTATTAACGACGTAGTCCACCCCATCGAAAACGAAGAAGACATCTACAACAACATCGAGATCGACATCTTCGGCACCGAGGCTCTCGTCCAGATTGCCGACGCCCTGAACACCTACATCGACAACATGCACCTGCGCGACAACCTCCGCCAGGCTTCCGACTTCAACCCTCCCCGTCAATAACCACTCATCAGCCTTGCAGGCTGCGCACCGCCCCCGCCCGGGGATATAGAAAAGCGAGAATAAGAAGTTTGTAGCAGCATTGTGGCAATCTACGCCGCTTCAATAACGCTCCGATGCTGTTGTCGCTACCCGAATATCGCCACTTAAAAGGCTTTTTTCATCTCATCGGGCAATCCGTGAGGACCCCGCGGCCAAGAGTGGCCGGAAACCCCCATCGTCCACTTTATTTTTTTTAATTTTCCCCTCGTCGCTCATCCAATGCACGGCGAGGGGTTTTTATTCGTCTTTTCCGGAACAAACCGCCGGCACTATTTTCGCCATAGAATCATTCAATTATCAAATTTCTATGGCTAATTACACATCTACCGCCAACGTCGTCCTATCCGTCAACGGCAAACAGGCCTCGCAGATGCTCAACAAGCTCGGCCAAGAGGCGCAGCAGCTCGAAAAGAAAATTCTCGACGCTGCCAACGCCGGCGACAAAGCCACCATGAAGAAGCTCCAGCGCGAGCTGACCAACACCAATCGCCTCATGGATCAACTCCGGGGCTCTTCTTCAACTGCCGAGCAAGTGCTGAAACGTCTCGACAAAGCCACACCCAAGGAACTCAACAAGGCTCTCAAGCAACTTCGAGCCGAGCTCAACAACATTGAGCGCGGAACCGCCGCTTGGGATGCCCAGATGGCCAAAATCAAGGCCGTCAAGCAGGAACTCAAAGGGCTCAACTCAGAGATGAGCCAAAACGTAACCCCAAACGAGAGCACTTGGAGCAAACTGAAAGGCTACTGGACCAGTTTCACCGGGGGCATAACGGCGGCTATCGCTGCTTTGACCGGATTCATAAACGCCAGTCGCGAAGCCGTCGAAGCCTACGCCGAAATGGAGCAGGAGATGGCAAACGTCCGCAAATTCACCGGCATGACCTCCGATGAAGTGGAAGCGCTCAACGAGGAGTTCAAGAAAATCGACACCCGCACATCTCGCGAGGATCTGAACAAACTCGCCCAGGAGGCGGGTCGCCTCGGCAAAACCTCCCAGGAAGATGTTTTGGGCTTCGTGCGCGCTGCCGATAAAATTAATGTGGCCCTCGATGACCTCGGCGACGATGCCACACTGAAGCTCTCGAAACTCACCGGCATTTTCGGTGATGAAGAACGCCTCGGCACCGAAAAAGCTCTGCTCTCGGTCGGTTCCGTAATTAACGAATTGTCTCAAAACTGCTCCGCCGGTGCACCCTATCTGGCTGAGTTTGCCTCGCGCATGGGTGGCGTCGGCTCCCAGGCCGGGATGTCGGTGCAAGAGATCATGGGCTTCGCAGCTGTTCTTGATTCCAACAACCAAGCGCTCGAATCATCTGCAACGGCTCTATCACAGGTTATTGTCCGCATCTATCAAGATCCGGCCAAATATGCCAAAGTAGCCGGCTTGGATGTGCAGAAATTCTCCGAACTGGTAAAAACGGATATGAATGCCGCCCTGATTGAGCTGCTGTCGACGCTTAATCAAGCCGGCAGCATGGACGTTCTCTCGCCGATGTTTAAAGACATGGGAGAGAAGGGCTCAAATGCCATCTCCACGCTCGCCACGCTCGCCAACCACATTCAGGATGTCAAAGACCAGCAGCTTGTGGCCAACAAAGCCTTCGAGGAGGCCACGTCTATCGATGTAGAGTTTGCAGTCCAGAACGAGACCCTCCAGGCAAAACTCGAAAAACAAGAAAAGACCCTTCACGAAATCACCGTCGAGCTCGGACAAAGACTACAACCGGTCATCAACCTGGTCAACACCACCACAATCGCCACAATGAAAGCCGTCTCCATTCTGGTCGACTTCATTATCAAATATCGCCGGGAAATCCTATCACTTGCCGCCGGAATCGCAGCCTACACCATTGCCATCAACATAAACAAAATAGCAACTACTGCATGGATTGCACTTCAAAGGGCCGGCCACGCAACCGCCACTATAGGCAAAGCCGTAGTTCTCGCCCTTGAAATCGCTTATTTCCGACTAACAGGCCAGGTGACGAAGGCCACAGCTGCGACCCGTCTGTTCGGCATAGTGACCAAACTTTCTCCGCTTGGGCTGCTCATCGGTGTAATAACCACAATCATCGGCCTTCTGGCGACCTATGTGATGCGCACCAACGAGGCCAAGAAAGCAGCTGCCGAACATGCCAAACAAGTCGAGGAACAGCGCATGGCTTACGAGCAATGGAAAAAATCGCTCACCGACACTAACGCTCTCGAACAGCAATATTGCCGTGAGGAGCTTGACCGACTGAAGCGTCTCTACAATTCCGCAACCGATGAGAAGAAGTCGAAGGAGGAGCGCATTCAGGCGGCCCAGGCCCTGATGAAACTCTACCCCGACTATTTCGGGCAACTCAGCACCGAACAAATCATGGTGGGCCAGGCAACGCAGGCCTATAAGGACCTCCGCGTAAGCATACTCGAAGCCGCCAGAGCCAGAGCCGTCCTGAAGAAAGCCGAAGAAAACTACGGACAACTCCTGGAGAAGGAAGAGCAGTTCCACAACAGCACCGAAGCAAAACACCAGGCAGCAGGCCGATACGCCGATCTCTCACAAACAGCATACAAAGAAATCTATGCAAACGTATTGCCTAAGGCTCAGGATGTAATAAAGCGTGGAAGCCTGCATAGCGGAAATCAGGACCTGGCCAGAATTGCAAAACGATTAGGGGCTAAAAAGAAAGATGGCGAATCTCTCACTGCAGAAGAACTGGCCAAAGCCTATGCGACCGTGCTCTTCACTCGCGGTTCTCTCGAAACCAATGAGGCTGTTTCTGAAGAAACCCGCGCAAAAATAAAAGCCGTAGTTTCGGAAATAAAGGAGGCCACTGCCGACAAGGAGCAAGCCCGCAAGGACATTGCCGAAATCAACAAGTCGCTGGAATATCTTCAGGAAAGCAATCCGGAAGTCTTCGCCGAAAACGACTTAAAAGCAGCGACCGAGAACACCCCGACCCTGCCTCCCGGTGGTGGAGGTGCAGGAGGAGGAGGGAAAGGCAATAAGAGCAAGTCTGACCAATTCGCCGCCGAAAAGGAATGGCGCGAACAACAAGAAGCTCTGGCCCGAATCAGCTACGCAACCGGCCAATCTGACTATCTCGCTCACACAAAGCGCATGGATGAAATTCTCGTCAAATTCTACGAGAAGCAGTTGCAACACACCGATCTCTCGGAATCGGAACGACTGACTATCACCGCCCAATGGCGCGAAGCTCAGGCCAAGCAGCGCAAAAATGCCGTTGACAACCTGACCCGGCAGGAAATCGAGCAGGAACAGGCGGCCAACGATGAGCGCATGACCAACATCAAGCAGTTCTATCTCGATGGCGAGATCGACAAGGCCACCTATGATCAGCAAATGGAGGAGGCCGAAATCCGCCACCAGCAAATTCTCATCAACATCACCAAGGAGGGCAGCAAGGAGCGCCTCCAGGCTGAGCGCCAGTTGCAGTCGCTTCTAATCAACCAGATGCAGCGCANNCAGCANGAGAAGGAACGCCTCGAAGCTCAATATGCAGCAATGAAGAAAGACTATTTCGGCGACAATCCGCAGGAGGCGCAGGCCAAATATGATGCGGATCTGGCTCTGCTGAAAGTTGTCTACGACCGCGAAATTCAGGCTGCCGGCGACAATGCTGCCGAAAAACTCCGAATCGAGGAAGCATTCGAGAAGGCGAAACTCGCCCTCAAGAAGAAATATGGGCTGCTGGCCGAAGAAGACACCCGCAACGCCATGCAGAAAGGTGTCGCAGCNTCGGCCGAATGGTTGCAGTCCGATGGTGGCAAGGCTGTCACCGGCTCGCTCAACACCATCTCCTCCGGCATGTCGGCAATCTTCTCTCAGATGTCNTCAATAGTCCAGGCGGAACTGGANATGCAGACGGCTGCNATCAANAAACGCTACGANACCGAAATAGCNCAGGCCGAAGGCAACACCTACAANNTCAANAAACTCGAAAAAGATAANGANAAGGAAATTGCCAAGGCCAAACAGGAGGCNAANCGCAAAATGTTTGCTATGCANGTGATTCAAGCCGTGGCGCAGACCGCGACCAACGCCNTGAANGCCTACGGNTCCGCAGCTGCNNTNCCCGTNGTCGGNTATATTCTCGCNCCTATCGCNGCNGCNATGGCNGTGGCNGCCGGTGCTATGCANATCGCNACTATCAANAAGCAGCAACAGGCNTCNGANGCNCANGGCTANNCNGAGGGTGGNTTCACNCCTCCNGGACGAAAGGACGAGGCGGTGGGTGTAGTTCACGCCGGCGAATGGGTAGCCTCGCAGAAGCTTGTCAACAATCCCCGCACTCGTCCGATGCTCGAAGCCCTCGACTATGCCCAGCGCACCAACACAATCGGCTCTATCACNGCCGCCGATGTNTCACGCACAATCACGGCTCCCGCCATTCTCGCNACTCAGTCGGCGTCTCCGGCGGTTGTCGTTCAATCGGCTCCCCCCACGGTCGTAGTCGAGCAAAATTCAGAGTATGCNGCAACCATGCGCCGACTTGCCGAGAGACTCAACGAACCATTCGTCACCGTCAACACCGTCACCGGCGATTACGGCATCCAAAAGGCGCAGGATGACTATGCGCTGCTGATGAAAAACAAATCACCCAAATCTTCTAAAAAATGATCGTCCTAATCAACAACCGCCCCGCAACCGTCAAGAAAGACTCATCGATTGAATATGTCAGCGAAAACCGGCTGTTCTCAGGCAGCGACGGCTACACGCTGTCTATCACCTTTCCCATGNGCGGATGCAACGACAATCTCGAAATTTTCGGCCACATCAACCGAGCCGATGTGGCAGCCCAAAAGGTGATTTTCGACTGTGAGCTCCGCGATGGGNCTTTCTGCAAGTCAGGTTCGATCACCATCACNGAAATCTCGGAGTCGGAAGTCAAGGCGCAATTCCTCGAAGGACGCTCCGAGCAGAACTTCGACCGCACTTTCAGCGACATATACATCAATGAACTCAGCCTCGGGCTGCAGCCNGACATAGCCCCGGCCAACATCACGCCTCATGCTGCATGGGACCCGGAGGGAAGAAATTTTGAATCGGTGGCTCTGCCTTGGTGGAATAACTCCTCCGATGGTCTCGCCCACAATTTCTCTGCCGGGATATGGGCCTGGGCCGACACCACCACTGACCTGACCTGGCAGCCTTATCTTCTTTTCATCGTCAAGAAGATATGCGAAGCGGTCGGCTACACCTACGATTTCTCGCGNTGGGAGGCAGACCCGAAAGCNAAATACCTGCTCGTGTGCAACACNCTCCCCGGAGCCTGGGATGTGCGNGACTATGCCCGCGCGCTCCCCCACTGGACCGTTGACGAGTTTTTCGAGAAGCTCGAAATCTTTCTCAACGGGGAGTTCAACATCGACCATCGGGAGCAGAAGGTCAGCTTCGNCTACACTAACGAGGAACTCCTNGACACGAAGCCGGTGGTCCTCGACAACGTCATTAATGACTACTCGGTGGAGGTGAAGGTCGAGGATGACCGTTGTGACTACGTCGGGCTGAAGAATTATGTCTACAAGCTCGGCGACGACGAGACGGCCAAATATGATTCATGCGACTGGTTTATCAAGGAATCCAAAAACAACATCGTCCGCTATGACACTCTGACCGAACTGCTCAATGCTAACCGATCGCTCCGCTACTGGAACGGCCAGAACTCCCGAGGCTCCAACATCAACAAGGTGCTCTATGCNGCCGATGTCGACACNCATTTCATNGTCCGCCCGGTGTCGCGCGAAGCTAATGGCAAGGATCACTTTGGACACCAACTCTATAAATACACCTGCATNCTCCAACCGATCAACACTCTCGGAGGTCGCATCGTGGATGCCGACGAGGATGCCGAGGAGGTGGAAATCGAGTTTGTNCCGGTNCGCATNGACCACACCGAGGACAAATATGGCTTCTGCATGTTTCTCTCCTTCTCAAACTTCGCAGAATCGTCCGGAGGGTATCGGGAAGATTTTGACTGGGATGCGTTTCAGGAAACAGCCCCGCAGTCNATGATCAAATCAGGAGAGAAGGACCAGAAGCCGGAATATTACAACTGCATCTATATAGGCTACTGGGATGGAANAAATCCNACCCCGAGCCTGCTGCCTACGCCTCACCTGACTGACATCGTCATTCATCAGGACTGGTCGGGCTACGTCCACACGGGATTCTCGCTGCGCCTGAACTCGGTTCTGTCAGAAACCTCGCAGGTGCTCTATCGCATAGACCCAAAGCGCAAGACTAACTTCAAGTTCATCNGCGACAAGATTCCGAATGTCAGGGCCGTGTTCTACATCCGCGGGAAGCGCTATCTCTGTGGCAAAATNACGGCCACATTCACCTCCCGCGGCATGTCTCAACTTCTCAAGGGCGAATTTTATCCCCTCGATGAAGAGGAGGCGGATGATTCTCTGTAATCCCGACCATAGAACACATAATCGAGGATTCGGCGGTTGGCACGGTCAACCTTCTCTGCATCCCTTTCAATGTAGACTTCCGTCACTGACTTCGGGCTATGGGCAAGCCCGGCACCAATAACATCGAAAGGAATGTCGAGACGGTCGGCGATAGTGGCCCAACTATGGCGAGCCCAATACATCGTAATGTCGGGCAATTTATAATCCGAGCCGGAGGTCTCATTGATGTGTGCAACCATTTTATGCAGCGCCATTGTCAGCTGTTGATTGAAACTCCTGTAATTTCGATTTTCAGCGAAGCAAAGCAGCAGATCTCCGCCTTCATGACGGCGGATGATCGCTTCCATTTCGGGTTCCACCTTGATTGAAATACTTTGCCCGGTCTTCGTGCGCTGACATTCCAATCGACCATTGACGGGTTTCTCCATGCAGCAAAGATCAACAGTGTTCAACCCGCGAAGCATGAAGGAGAGCAGGAAGAAGTCGCGGTAGCGCTCCATCCACTCCGGCAGTTGTGCGTCGATTATCATCCGCAACCCTTCGACGCTGAGATTCCTTTTGGCCGTNCGCTCGGTCTTTATAGCAAATCGACGATAACCATTCTTATCGGTGATCTCGTTGTCGATTGCATAATTGATGACTGCCTTCAGACTGGCGTGATAAATCCTCCGCGTGTTAACGGCTATACCGGTAGAGGCCATATATCGCTCGAATCCCTCTATCCACCCAAGGTTGATGTCGTTGATCAACGGCTCGGGACGGCCGGTGGATTTTACATAGCTGCTGATTTTCTTCAGCGTGCAGTCATATTTGCTTTTGCTGTTTTCTCGGAGGCCTTTCGTNGCTATATACCGCTCAAACAGGCTCCTGATACTATTCTTTGCCTGTAAAGANAAATCTCCGCCGTTAATCGCATAACGTATCGTCCGGCCAAGCTCAACTGCACTCATCGCACGAAGATTTTGNAGTTGCGCTATCTCACAGATCAATCTGTTGACCTGACCTTCGCGTGTCACAAGTAATCGATTGTAAATTGATCGCTTCGGGTGATTCACAACCCGACGCGCGGAGGCATCCCACTGGTCNGATCTGATGCGCACATCCGTGAGNAGNGTTGTNGACTTGCCTCTATGATTCAACCCGATTTTTACCGTGCAAAGACCATTTGCATCGCGTCGGTAACGTGTATCTAAAAATAACCTTGTTGTCGCCATGTCTTAGCATCTTTTTCGNTGCTATTTGTCGGCTATTTTTTTGATAATTTGCAACAGTTAATGCAACAGTTAATTNTACAATCTTGTGCAATTTTATCCCATTTTTTCCTACAAAATAGCATCTTTTTCAGTTTTTTTTTGATACATATTTCGTTGAAAAATCATTAAAAAACTGATTGAAAGCCCTTCGTTATGACTTATCAATCAGTTATTTATCAGCGGAGTGACCGAGATTCGAACTCGGGATACCCTTTTGGGGTATACACGCTTTCCAGGCGTGCCTCTTCAGCCACTCGAGCACCACTCCTTTGGGTTTTGCAGTGCAAAGATAGTGGTTTATTTTTAATTTTTATGCTTTTGTGGCGATTTTTTTTGCCGGGTGTGCGATTTTTCGGTCGGAGGTTTTTGCNNNTANNCNGCAAGAANCATCNNTAANCAACTAAAATTCCCGNAGTTAGCCNATTCNAAGGCTGACTCCGGGATTATTTTTTTAGGANGGTTGGGGAGTTTTAGAAGATGGGGAATGAGGCGGGGGTGTTGACGTATTTGCGCTCGAAGTCGGCGTCGCTCATGCAGAGCACGAGGATNCCCTGAATGAAGTTGATTATGCACCAAAGGCCGCAGGTGACAAAGGAGAGCAGAATGTTGAAGATGCCGGCAGAAGTTTTGCCGATCATGAAGTATTGGATGCCGAGGCCGCCGATGAGGATGGAGAGAAGNCCGAAGGCGAGGCGCTGGGAGTCTTTCTTCTGAAAGCCTTGGGCTCCGGTGGCCTGCTGGAGGTAGCTCATGAGTTCGGGATAGGCGTAGAGGGGCTGGAAGTTTACGCCGTCGACTGAGATGGGGGTGTTNGCATCGGGATTGTAGGCCATGAGCTGGTGNGNGTCCATGGGGCCTANTGCGCTGTTGTTGATGAGAATGTAATACTGGNTCATTGTCTTGTTNGTTTATTTTGTTGGTTTGGGTTTGTGATTGGATNCGGGGGNTATCGGCGGGGGGCTACTCGGGCGGGGGCTGGACGGGGCACGGCGGGACCTACGGGTGGGGGTGCGGAGCCGGCGCCGCTGTTCCAGTTGTTGTTGCGCGATTCGAGGTAGTCCTTGGCGAGGTTGTAGATGATGCCGCCTACGTCGACGCCTATTGACACTTTTTTGTTGATGCGATAGTAGGGTGTGACGATAGGCTGAGCTTCCCAGCGGTTGGTGACGAGCGATCGGGTGGCTTGTGCGCCCACGCTGATGCCCCAGCGGTCGTTGATATTGTAGCTTGCATATCCGCCGAAGTTGGAGGTGGGAAAGTAGCCGGCCATTGCGGGTGTGAGCGGATGAATCGGTGTGTAGTATTGGCCGAATACGGTGACCGACCATCGGTCGGAAATCTCATAGTTTGCCTCGCCTCCGAAGCCATAGGCAGTCTGCAGTCCGCGGAAGTAGCCCACCTTCATTGCGCCGGCCCATGCCGTGAGCGTCAGCGGCCCCAGCGACTGGCCGATGGAGATGCGTCCGCTTTCGGTGGCCATCAGTCCAAGCATCGACTCCTGCGAGCCGGAAGCTGCCACACTGCCCGTGCGCCATGACGCGAGCGTGGCCACAGGATTGTAGCTGAACCTGAATGGCTCAAGCCGGCGGATGCCATGGTCAGATGAAAGTGGCGACGGAAGGCCTGCCGACGGCAGCCCTGGCGCAGCGTTGTCGAGGTTCATAGCCTCGGGCGCCGGAATCATGAACGACGGCAGCGAGTCGGGAAGCAGATCGGCCCGGCCCAGCTTCAGCGAATCAGGCGATTCGGCCAAGGCACACACGGCCATGCTGCCCAGAACTGCGGCCAAGGCCGGCCTGCGCAGCGGAGCTAACGTTTTGTCGATGAGAGATATTAGTTTCATGCTTCCTGATTTTAAAGATGCCTGATGTGCAAAAATAGAAAAAAATTCTCATAATCTGATGCAAATTGCATAACTTTGTGTAATAATTAGCATTACTCATAACCGAATGAAACCATTCGCAAGCATATTCATAGTTCTTTTCGCGCTCCTTCTCTCAGTCGCTCCGGCGGGCTGCCGCAGCGAGCGCGACGACCACACTCTGATGGTCTCCATCGAGCCGCAACGCTATCTGCTTGAGCGCATTGCCGGCCCCGACTGGATCGTCAGCTCGCTTCTTGACCGAAGCAGCGACCCTGAGAATTTCGACCCTTCCATGTCGGCCCTCAAATCGGCCGCCGGAGCGCGCGCCTATTTCGCCATCGGACAGATGGCTTTTGAGGATGAGCTTCTGGCGAGATTGCTCGACGGCAATCGTGACATGCCGACATTCAACACCTCGGCCGGCATCGATCTGATTGAAGGTCACGGACATGACCATGCTCACTCCGGCCATCACTCCGGCCATGACCACGACTGCGACGGCCATGCTGAGGAGGCCGACCCCCACGTGTGGTGTTCGGTGCGCAACGCAAAAATCATGGCCGCCAACATGCGCGATGCGATGATCTCCCTCGACCCCGACAATCAGGCTCTCTACACCGCCAACTGCGACCGGCTGCTTCAAAGCCTCGACTCGCTCGACCGCGCCATCGCCGAGCGCCTTGCGCCGGAGCGCGGCAACACCTTCCTCGTCTGGCACCCCTCGCTCAGCTATTTCGCCCGCGACTACGGCCTGACTCAGCTCACCATCGGCAGCGAAAACAAGGAGATG
Source organism: Bacteroides sp. (assembly GCA_014801655.1). GTDB lineage: Bacteria > Bacteroidota > Bacteroidia > Bacteroidales > Muribaculaceae > Paramuribaculum. The sequence continues at coordinate 1,077 of JAAVDT010000001.1, read as the reverse complement.
TCGGCCGCATCGTTCCGCGACCGCATTGACCACGCGCGCGAGGCCGCCACACAAGTCTTTTTTGTCGACGCAGCCATCGACAGCCGGCGCGCCGAGGAGATTGCACGGCAGGTTGGAGCCCGGTGTAAAGTGCTCAACCTGACCTCCGCCGACTGGCTCCGCGACCTCGATGCCGCCTCCCGAACCATCAGCTCATCACCCTCAGAAACTCCCGAAAAATGACCGATACCCCTACCCTCATCCGGCTCAGCAACGTCGCCATGGCCTACGACGACCGACAGATTCTCACCGACGTCAATCTCGACATCAACCAAGGCGACTTCATAGCCATCACCGGCCCCAACGGCGGCGGCAAGACCACGCTGCTGCGCATCATCCTGCGCCTGCTGCGTCCGACCTCCGGCACCGTCAGCTACTTCCCTGAGCCTGACTCCTCTACCTCGCTGCGCATCGGCTACCTGCCGCAAAAAAACATGATCGACTCGCGCTTCCCGGTCACCGTGGGCGAAGTGCTCTCAATGGGGTTGATGGGCACCGACATCACCGACCCCGACCGAAAACGCCGGCTCATCCTTCAGACGGCCGAAGCCGTAGGCATGGAGTCGCGGCTTGACTCATCAATCGGGCAACTCTCCGGCGGTCAGCTCCAGCGCACTCTCCTCGGGCGCGCCATCATCGCCTCACCCCGTGTGCTCGTGCTCGACGAGCCGCTGAGCTACGTCGACAAGCCCTTCGAATCGCGCATCTACGACATCATGCAGCAGCTATCCGCGACGACCACCATCATCCTCGTGTCACACGAAATATCGCGCATAGCCTCCATGGCCAACCGCCACATCATCGTGAACCGCCGCCTCCATTTCTGCCACTCCGCCAACCACTTCGTACACTACGACTGCTGCGACGAGTAACGCCCCCTCCCCGCCCAATGCTGTTTACTTAAAGAATCGAGTGGGGTTGATTTCATTCGGGCTTTACCCGAATTGTAGGGACGCACCCTGGTGCGTCCGAATTGATAATCAGCGTGTTTCGGACACACCAGGGTGTGTCCCTACAAAGAGAGGGGAGCCCTACAAG
>JAAVDT010000016.1 GCA_014801655.1 Bacteroides sp. | reverse complement strand
CGGCGGAGAGCTTGAAGTGGACGGGAATCGTGTATTGCACGGTGATGGGTTCGCCGGCTTCATTGGTGCCGGGAGTCCAACGAGGCATTGATTTGACCACCCGAATTGCTTCACCATTGAGCTCGGGGCTGACACCTTTGACAATGCTGACGTCTGAAATTGTCCCGCTTGTCTCTACGGCGAAAGAAACCACCACCATGCCTTCCGTTCCTGCCTTCATGGCCGCTTCGGGATACTTTATGTTTGCGGCCAGAAACTTGAGCATTTCAGCTTCGCCGCCGGGAAAGGCCGGAAATGTAGCGCCCTCTTTATCGGCAACCACCTCCGTGGCTTGGCCGGACGAAGAATTTTGCGTAACTTTGGCTTCGGTTTGTGAACCGGCAGAGAGCGAAGAGGCTGAGGCAAACCCTATTGCCATTGCCACGGGCGATGAGCCGCAGATAGCGGCCGCTGCCAACACTGCGGGCACCAGGCCCAACACACGCAGGCGACTTGCGCCTGAAGGAGATTTTTTGTACATCATAGTGATACGTTTATAAATGTTACTTTGATTCAGGCTATTGGTAAACGGCTGCAACCTCGTACCGATAGCCTTTTTTAATAATATTTTCTGATAGCCGACGGCATCCACTCCGGAATCAATCACCGCCTGGTCGGCAAGATATTCGTGGATGTCGCGGAGTTCGCGTCGCATCAGCCACGCCGCCGGATTATACCACATCAGTGCGCACACCGCTTGCGAGATGAGCAGGTCAATCCAATGTCGCTGGCCAATGTGGGCGAGTTCGTGGGCCGTCACCACCGCCTCATCCTCCTCATCCGGAGCCATAAAAACAAACCGTCCGAAGCTAAATGGAGAGCGGCACCCGGCAAGACGCACAATGCGATAGCCCTCGCGATGTTCCACCACTCCTCGCGAAATCAGCTGGCGCAGGCGAACCAGACTCATAACCGCCTGAACGGTAACCGCCACCACTCCGAGAAGATAGCCCCACAAAATCAAACTCATCGTAAAATCCAGTGACCATCCACCCGAATCGCTATCAACGACAAATGCGAGAAGCGGGCCTATGATGAACACAGCATCGTTATCGGGACACCACGTCGCCACCACATCCGCCACTGGCAACGAAATCAATGCAACAGCATAAATTCCAAGCAACACATAGCGGTTCATAGCCCCAAAGCGACGCCCGGCCAGCAGCAGCCGATAGACCGCATAACCCATCAGCAGATAGACCGAACAATAAAGACTGTAGCCAAACAATTCGCCCATAGTAACTAATCTTTCTTGCGATTTTCAATCATCTCGATGATGGCGCGCAGCTCATCGACCGACACCTTTTCATCCTCAACCAGAGCCGACACAGCCTGAGTGTAACTATTGTTGAAATAGTTCTTCACCACCTGCGCCAGCGATCGCGACCTGAAAAAGTCAGGTCCAACGGTCGCATGATAGCGATATGACGCTCCAACCGCCTCATGGCCCACGAATCCCTTCTCCTCAAGGATGCGCACCGTGGTGCTGACCGTATTGAAATGCGGACGCGGATCATCATAATGCGTCAGCATCTCACGAACAAACATCGGTCCATGCTCCCAGAGCAGCGTCATAATAACCGATTCCTTCTCAGTAAGTTTCTTCTTAGAGTCCATAATCAACTAAAAATTTAGTTATACACCGCAAAGCTATAACTAATTTTTTAGTTATCCAAACTTTCCCCCAACTTTTTTTCACCCCTCCCCAAAAACAATTGACAGCCACCCCGACCTAAGGCGTCAAAGACGACTTAAGACGGGTTGGTGTAGGCGGAGCTCATTGGAAAGGAGGCATCTTGCCTGAGGCCGGTATGGGTATATATTGGAACTTAGGAGATTGAAAGCCTACGGAACTTTTTTGTCGACAAAAGGTTCCGTAGGCTTTCAAATCCCTAAGTTCCAAGTATTAGGCCGCAGGCATGTAATCGGCTTGCCTAAGCTGCGCCTCTACACCCTCTACTCTAAACTCTGCACTCTAAACCCGGGTGATGGCGCCGGTGTCGACGTACCAGATGAAGCCGCGGAGGTTGGTGTGGCCTATGCGGGCGAGGGCGTCCATGTATTGTTTCACCTGGCGGGCGTATAGCTTGGGGCGCTCGGCACCGAATTTATAGTCGATTACGTCGACATGGCCGTCGGCGGTCCAGACAACACGGTCGGGGCGACGCACAGAGCCATCGGCCAACACGAGGGGGCGTTCGCGCAGCACGCGATCAAACCCTTCAAACCAGGGGCGTATCTCCTCGCGCTGCAACTGCGAGGCAAGGTGAGCCTCCACTTCGGCAGATTCCTCTTTGGGTAGGCGTCCGCGATAGCTGCAATAGCGAATGGCCGCGGGGAGATCGGCGGGGGTAGCCACACGCGCAAGCACGTCGTGGAGCACGATGCCGCGTTCGCGCGCCTCGCCATAGTCGAGATAGCGTTCAATGTCAAGGTTTTCCCAGAGGTCGTCGCGGTCGGCCGTCTGATATGGACGCATGGTGAAAGAGCCCTTAGGGTCAAGGGCTGTGGGTTTCGATTTTCTTTCGGCCGANGCCACGGTGGGCGATCCGCGATAGAANCGTTCNGCCACGANTGCACCCTCTTCCTCNGTTTCCGGCTCATCGGATTCAGCNGGCTCATCGGTCAGCATCTCCATGGAAAGCAACGCATTGCGCAAAAGCACCCCGGCCTCCACCGACCCCTCTTTCGGGGCGAGCAGACGGTAGCCCACAATAAGCTCGTCGACGGCGCGGGTCATGGCCACATAAAGCACATTTAGTTCATCGAGCAGCTGCTCGCGGCATCGCTTCAGATATTGCAGTGCGAAGGGNGTNGATTCCATGTAGCTTTCGGGGAGGAGCGGAATCATCGGCGGCACGAGCTGCGGGTCGATGCCGGGGAAACAACCCTCGGTGTCGAACCATTCGAGGTCGGAGAAATCGACCATCTTGCTGTCGATAAACGGCACGTGTACGCACTTGAATTCCAANCCCTTCGACTTGTGGATGGTCATCACNCGAATGGCGCGCTCATCGAGCGGAGCGGAGATGCGGGCGGTGTGGCCGGTGTCGTCCCACCAGTGCAGGAAGCTGTGGAGGTCGGCGGCGCCACGACTGCAATAGTCAGTGACCACATCGACAAATGCCGAGATATACATNTTCTGATTCTCAGCCACTTCNTCGGAAATAAAACGAACGATGATGCGCTCCACAAGCGAGGGCACATTGAAGCAGGCCATCGAACCNGTCACATCTTCAACGTCTAAATCCTCNGCNNCGGCAGCCGAGCCNGCGGCCATCGATTCAAGCGANCGGCGCAGCGCATCTTCTGAAGTCAGNCCCTGCGAAAGCAGATGCTCAAAGCGNTTGATCATGCTCGAAATCTCACGCTGNCGGATACGACGACGGGCGGTGGCAGAAGTNGCTTCGTCGNCCGANTCNGATCCGTTGCCCGANGGCATTGCCAGGAAACGCATCACACTGACTATCAGCCTGACGGCAGGTGCCGAGTCGACAAACAGTGCATCGTCGGACATGATGCGCACATCGCGCAACTCCTCNATTTCCGCCCCNGCCTCCATCAGATGNGCAATAGCGGCCGCTCCTTCNGAACGGAAGCGGGTCAGAATGGCAATGTCGCATGGGCGATAGCCCGAGCGNAGCTCTCTGACAATTTCCTGAGTCATGATTTCCAGNGCTTTACCACGGAACTCATCGGCCAGGGAGGCTTCGATGCCGGAGAGGCTCACATAGCCTCGATGCTCGCTATGGGCAGGCGNAATGCGCTGACACACATTGGAATAAATATCTTCAAAGCCGAGCGTTCGCGATAGCGAGCTGAACAAATCATTGTTGAACGCAACGACATCGGCCGAGCTTCNCCAGTTGGTGTTTCCCGCCTCATTGTCGCCCTGACGCTGAGCCATCGGGCCGAACGCCCGCTGCACTTCGCTCTGCAGCAGCGTGGGGTCGGAAAAGCGGAAGCGGTAGATACACTGCTTCTCATCGCCGATNATCAGCGAGTCGTGGCCATTGTCCTGACCCTCATGGAGCAGAGGGTTGAGATTATCCCACTGCATTCGCGAAGTNTCNTGAAACTCATCGATCAGGAANTGGTTGATCCACAGCCCCACGCGCTCGTAGACANACGGCGTGCCATGTTCGCTTTNATCGCCGNTGATTTNGCGAAGCAGGGCATTGGTATCGGAGAGAAATATGGTGTTNTTNTCGTTNCGATAGCGATTGATGTGGAAATAGACGCGNTCNAGCAAACCAAGCACAAANAGNTTGGCTCTCACNGCCTTATACATTTTCANANCNGCGTCGCCCTCCACTGCCGTCCGGCAGGCGAGNGCAATGGCATCGTCGAGTTCGGCATCGGGAGCGAGAGCCAGNCGACCGGCCAGCGCCTTGCCATAAGCGGCAGAGATATCGTCGTGNACCTTCTGCACGGTCTTTGAGGAGCCNGAAAGCTGCCCGGTCTCCGTCAGCAGCCGCAACTGCTTGAGCAAATAAGCACTGACTTTAAGCGACTTATGCGNATCATAGCCTCGNGCCTCAATAATCNTCAANGCNGATGCCGCAGCCTTGCGTGTGGCATCGAGCTGCAGCTCCTCACTCTGAGCTATGGCCTTTGCAAAATCGGCGAGCCGCTCAGNGTCAGANAGATAGTCCATCATTTCGCCATAGCGCGACGAAAAGTCATCGTTGCTGATTTTCTTGATGAAGCCNAGGAAACGGCCGTGGACCTGACTCTGGCGGTTGAAAATCGAAATCTGACGGCCAACAGCCAGTTCACCAATCAGATAGCGCGAAATCCACTGCACGAGTCTGCGTGTATCGGCCGACCCGGAATTGACGGCNAGCGANTCGAAAAGCTCACGCACGCCCTGGCCTATTGCGCGGTCGTTGTCGAGGTCTACCTCATAGTTTCCGGCAATGTCGACTTCGCGGGCAAACGTGCGCAGAATGATTTGAAAGAAAGAGTCGATGGTGCTGACCTGAAAGAAGTTAAAGTCAAAAAGCAGCTGNCGCAGAGCGGCGGCNGCGGCNGTGCGCAGCGCGTCGGGACGGCAGTGAAGCTCCTCGCAGAGACGGTCGAGATAAGGGCTCTCACCCNTCCAGTTCGGCTCNAGACGCGACAACACGGCAAGTTCATGGATNATGCGNCGCTTCATCTCGTCAGTGGCCTTGTTGGTNAAAGTCACAGCGAGGATATGGCGATGACGGTCGCGCAGATGTCGGTTGAGCGNATAGCGACCCGTCTCCATATCCTTAACGCCCAAGAGCATCTTAATATACTCATAGGCAAGGGTAAACGTCTTTCCGGAACCGGCCGAAGCCTTATAGATTGCGAGCATTGCCTTAAAAAACCTCTAAACTCTAATCACTAAACTCTAAAACCTAAACCCTCCTCGCCTTGAAACCAAGCTCAGTGAGCAGAGCGACAGCCTGATCGCGGCGGTCGCCCTGAATGAGGATTTCGCCGTCGGCCACCGAACCGCCCACGCCCATGCGCTGCTTCAGGCGCGAGGCAACTGCGAGCAACTGATCATGGTCGAGAACCCATCCGGTTATGAGCGTAGCCGTCTTTCCGGCACGTCCCTTGCGCTCCATTCTGACATCGAGGCGCGGCTGACGGCGGCGCATTTCCGCCTCCTCATCAACCGGCTCTTCCACCACATCCTCCCCCTCGGGAAGGTCGGGATTGGCGTCGCGAAACGCCTTGAGTTGTTCCTGCCAGTTCATGATCAGCTTGCAGCCTCCTCATTGTGGAGCGAATCGCTCATTTCGTCCGGCAGNTTGGAGATGTCGACCGGATTGGCACGGTTGGCCGAATGATTGGCAAGAGTCTCGACATATTGCAAGCGCGAAGGCTCGACGCTGCGATAGTAAGCCNCAGCNCTGTCGCTGTTGGCNTTATAAGCCATGTCGTAGAAGTCGGCAGCGCGGTTGGTGTTTCCCTCNTGATCAAGACTGTCGGCCACCTGCACATAGACCATNGACAGGCGTGCGAGCTGCACGGAGGTCATGGCACCGGGCAACGCCGGATCATTGGTGAGATAAGACGCAACGCTCTCAGCCGACGCCATATCGCCCACCGCCACNGCATCTTCAGCCTCNCGCAGCGACGATTCGATTGACTCAACCGATGCCTTCATCGAGCATGCGGCGAGAGTGGCAACGGNAGCCAGGGCGGCTGCAAAAAGTGTTTTCGTAAAAAGTTTCATTAATTCAATCGTAGGTGAATGATAAGTTTAAATTTCTGAGGGANGCGATGTTATAAGACATCAGGCCAGCCGGAGGTTGAACTCCTTCATCACTCTGACCAGAGCCGGATAGTCTTCACACATCTTTTTCAGCAGCTCCGCCTCGCTGAGAGTGTGGCGCGGCAGTTCGCCTTCATTGATGCCCACGGTGAAATCGACATTGTCGTTTCCGAGCCGATCGCGCAGGAAGCAGAGAATCGGATATTTGTTGCTCTCCATCTCATCCTTCTGCTTCTGATTCTGGACATAGACCGTAAACTGCTGCGCCCCNTTGGGGAGATGGGGNGGNGAAGCGCGCATGGTGTTGACGAGAATATGAGCCTTGGGATTGGCATACATATAAGCCTCCCAAGCCTCGGCCAGAGCCTCTGCGCCAAATGGTTGCGCNCGGNGCTGACCCTGCTGCACCGACGGCGCCGAAGCATCGGCCTGCTCCTTGTGTACCCCGCCGCGAATCGAGATTCGCGGAGCCGAAATGCCGTGGAGCGCACCGTGGGGACGCGCCGGAGCAGGAGCCGGGGGAGTCGCAGGACGTGACGCNGGCTGAGCCACGGGGCGCGACNGGGTTTGAGCGGCCACNGACCCCGGAGCGGAAGCAGCGGGAGCAGCGGCCTCTCGGGCAGCAGCCGGAGCCGCAGGGGGCGGGGCAGGCTGCGCCGATTTATTGGCGGCAATGGGTTTCAACCGCCCCTCTCCGGCGCCGCCGTCATTGTGGGAGGGGCCGAGCGGTTGGCATATCTTGGCGAGCGTCAGCTCGATAAGAAACTGCTTGTTGGAAGCCGTTCGGAAGTTAAGGTCGGCATCGTTGCAGAGCGACATGGCGCGATANAGAAACTCCGGAGAGCACTTTGCCGCACGCGCCGCCAGTTGCTGCTTCTCGTCAGCGCCGGCTTCGATGAGCATCAGCGTCGAAGGGTCGCGCGCCACCATCAGGTTGCGCATATATTCGCCCAGNCCGTTGATGAANAACTGCGAGTCNAAACCATTGTCGCGAATCTCCTTGTAGATGGTCCATGTGCGGAGCACATCCCCNTCCAAAATGGCNTCGAGCAGCCGATGATANTAGTCATTGTCGAGCACATTCAGATTGTCGATTGCCGCCTGATAGGTGATGTTACCCTCCGACGAAGCCGCCACCTGGTCGAAAATCGANAGNGCATCGCGCATGGCGCCGTCGGCCTTGCGGGCAATCACATTGAGAGCCGCCGTCTCCGCCGTGATGCCCTCATTGGAGGCCACATGGCTGAGATGGTCAATCATATCCTGAATGGTGATGCGATGGAAGTCGTAGATCTGGCAGCGCGAGAGAATGGTGGGAATGATTTTATGCTTCTCGGTGGTTGCGAGAATGAAAATCACATAGCCCGGGGGCTCCTCAAGCGTTTTCAGAAACGCATTGAATGCCGCCGACGAAAGCATATGGACCTCATCGACAATAAACACGCGATATTTTCCCGCCGAAGGGGGCACCTGCACCTGCTCGATGAGCTGGCGCATATCATCAACGCCATTATTGGACGCAGCGTCGAGCTCCACGATGTTCATCGACGTTCCGTCGTTGAACGCGCGGCAGGAGTCGCACTCGTTGCAAGCCTCGCCATCGGCCGTCGGGTGCTGACAGTTGNTGGTNTTNGCAAAAATGCGCGCACACGAAGTCTTGCCGACCCCGCGCGATCNGCAGAACAGATAGGCATGGGCCAGACGACCCGAGGCCACGGCATTTTTCAGTGTCGTGGTCAACGCCCTCTGCCCCACGACCGAATCGAAAGTCGAAGGACGATATTTACGCGCCGATACTAAATATTTTTCCATTTCTGATTAAGGTCAGCCATTGCCATCGGGGCCTGACGTAGCGCCCCTGCAATAACTTTTTTCAAATTTAGCAAATTTTCCTCTGACCACCAAACGCCCGCCCCGATTTTCCTCCACAAATTTCACACAACATGCGCAAAATCACCACCCACCGGCAGAGTCGCGACTTAATGCTGTTTACTTAACTAATCAAGAGAGGTTGATTTCATTCGGGCTTTACCCGAATTGTAGGGACGCACCCCGGTGCGTCCGTTTGATAATCAGCATGTTGCGGACGCACCAGGGTGCGTCCCTACAATTCGAGGGGAGTCCTATGAGGCCTTATCTTGGCTTAAAAATCCGTTTTAGTTCAAACAATCTAAACTCTAAACTCTCCACTCTAATCTCTAAACTCTATCATTCCAACAAATCGGGCCGGAGGCGGCGGGTGCGTTCAAGCGCCTGCTCATAGCGCCACTGGTCGATTTTGGCCTGGTGGCCGGAGAGAAGAATATCAGGCACACGCCAGCCCTTATAGTCGGCCGGGCGGGTGTAGACAGGAGGAGCAAGCAGATTGTCCTGAAAGGAATCAGAGAGAGCGCTCTGTTCGTCGCCGATCACGCCCGGAATCAGGCGCACGATAGCATCGGTGATGGCCAGAGCCGGAAGCTCGCCGCCGGTCAGCACATAGTCGCCGATTGAGATTTCGCGGGTGATCAGATGCTCACGGATGCGATAGTCAATGCCCTTATAGTGTCCGCAGAGAATGATGATATTGTTGAGCAGCGACATAGAGTTGGCCATCGGCTGGTCGAATGTCTCGCCGTCGGGGGAAGTGAAAATCACCTCATCATATTCGCGCTGCGAGCGGAGGTCGGCGATGCAGCGGTCAATCGGTTCGATGGTCATCACCATTCCCGCTTCGCCGCCAAAGGGATAGTCGTCGACCTTGCGATGGCGGTTGGTGGAATATTCGCGCAGATTGTGCACGACGATTTCGGCCAGACCCTTGTCTTGGGCGCGCTTGAGTATGGAGCATCCCAGAGGGGATGTGAACATTTCGGGGAGCACAGTGATTATGTCGATTCTCATTGCTGTTGGGGTTGGGGGTTTGAATTGTTATCTTCGTAGTTATCAAGAGCCTGACGCAGATTGTCAACCATCATTGCGCGCAGCTCGGCAGGGGCGAGCACGGTCAGTTTCGGGCCGTAGGACAGCAGCTCCTGAACGAGGTCGGGGGTCAGGCGGAGGTTATAGCTGAAAATGGAATAGTTATCGCCGATGATTTCCGACTGCGAGTGGTGGAGCGGCAGCGCGCGGAAATATTTTGCCTGCCGGCCGTCGACACGGATTGACACCTTGCGGGTCATGCCGTGGGTGAACACGATGCCGAACGCGTCGCGGAAATATGACTCGGCATCGAAGTCGGTCGGAATACTGAAGCCGGTGGTGTCGACGGTCACTTCACTCATGCGGTCGAGCGCATAGGTCTTGATGGTGTCCTCGCCCACATTTCGGCCGGTGACATACCATCGCAAGCGGAAGATTTTCAGAAAGTAAGGCTCCAGNCGCACAGGCTTCGGGGCGCCGGTGCGCGAATAGGGGCTGTAGAGGAAGTGCAGCTGCCGGAACTCCTTCATGGCGTCNATNACGGTCGAAAGATGCATGCGCGCCGAGGGCACATCTTCAAGAAAAATGCGGTCGGCTATTTCGCGCGCCGTGGTCAGCGTGTTGCTCATCGAGGCGGTGTTGAGCATCCAGTCGGTCACGTCCGACGCATGNCTGTCGCCCGCCTCCTCGATAGAATAGCAGAAGGTGCGCGGATTGCAGACGATNTTGATTTTAAAAATATCCTGGATGTCGTTGCGATAGTTGTAGAANGTGCGTCGCGACAGAGCCACGCCGTCGCTGTGGGGCGATTCCATCCACAGGTCGTTGAACTCCTCGCGGGTCAGCGAGCCGTGGCGGCGGATGGTGTCGATCATCCAGATGTAGCGGCTAAGCAGGTTCTTTGACATAGATNCTTGGGATTAAAGATGTTAAACGAAGCCCTGCGATGGTGAGCAGTGCATTGAGCAGAAGCAGTTCGAAGCCAATCTGATAGGAGAAGCTCGAATGAAGCCAGTGCTGCACGCCCCATGAAATCAGCGGAGCGGCAAGACACACGGCGGGCACAAAGCGGTCGGCCACCGATCGGCGGGTGAACAGACCGTAGACAAACAGGCCGAGGATAGGCCCGTAGGTGTAGGAGGCGAGGGTGAACACGGCGCTGATAGCGTCGTTGGAGCTGACATAATGGAAGGCGATGATGACGGTGGCCATCAGCGCGGCCATCAGCAGGTGAACCTTCCGGCGCAGGCGCCCCAGAGCGGCGTCATTGCCGGCGCAACGTTTGCGCCCGTCGAGAATATCGATGGTAAAAGAGGTGGTCAGCGAAGTTATGGCCGACCCGGCGGCAGAATAGGCTGCCGACACGAGCCCCACGATGAAGAACACTCCGACAATCAGCGGCATGGCCGGATCGGCGGCCACCAGGCCGAAGAGTTCGTCGGTCTTTTCGGGGATATCGATGCCGCGGGAGTCGGCGTAAATCATCAGCAGGGTGCCCAGCAGCAGGAAGAGGGCAATGACGAAAAACTGCACGATGCCGGAAGTTATCATGTTTTTCCTCGAAGCCGACGAGTCGCGGCAGGTCAGATGGCGCTGCATCATATCCTGGTTCAGACCGTTCATCACCACGGCCATGAACACCCCTGCCACAAATTGCTTCCAGAAGTAGAGCCCGCTGCGGGGGTCGTCGAAATAAAACACTCGCGAGGAGGCGTGGGAGGCAATGGCCGACGGAATGTCGCTCAGCGGCATAGCCATGTTGCGGGCAATGAAGCAGATCGACAGCACGACGCTGAGAATCAGACACGCGCTCTTGAGCACATCGGTCCATATCAGCGCCTTCACTCCGCCGCGGGCAGTGTAGAGCCATATCAGCGAAATGGTCAGCAACACGTTGACCCAGAAGGGTATGCCCAACGGGTCACACACGAGCACCTGTAACACGGCACACACCACGAAAAATCTCACCGATGCGCCGAGAATCTCCGACACGAAAAACATGAATGCCCCCGACTTGTAGGTGCGCACGCCGAAGCGCTCTTCAAGATAGGAGTAGATCGACACGAGGTTGCGGCGATAGAAAAGCGGCACCAACACCAGGGCTATCAGCGCGTAGCCCACGAGAAAGCCCAGACACATCTGGAGATAGGAGTAGCCTTTGGCCACCACCATGCCGGGCACGGAGATAAACGTCACCCCCGAAATGGCAGCCCCCACCATGGCAAATGCCACCACCGGCCAGGGGGTGCGGCGGTTGCCGGTGAAGAAGGTGGCGTTGTCGGCGCGCCGCGAAGCGAAGCGGGCCGTGACAAGCAGCACGGCGAAATAGGCCGCTATTGTCAGAAGTACTATTGCCGGAGTCATTCTTTATAGAGGAGATAGGGTTTGCGTTGGAGTTTGAAGGCTTCGACTGCCGGAGCCCATGTGGCGCGGATTTCGTCGGCCGAAGCCCCGCTTTCAATCATGCTGCGGATTGATCGGTCGCCGGTCAGCAGATCGAAGAAGGAGGTGAAAAATTTCGGTTGGCGGCTCATTCCCTTGTTGCGGTAGGCATCGATGATGTAGCTCAGGTCAAAACCGTTGGCAATCACCTTTTCATGGTCAATCCCGCGCAGGTCGCGACCATAGCATTTCTTGCCGATCAGCGGCGGATTTTTCGCCCCGGGGCGGCTGCGCGGAATGAAACTGAAGTCGCAGCCGGTCATCGACGGATGGCCATAGACGGCAAACGGCATATCGGTGCCGCGCCCGAGGCTCATCACGGTGCCCTCAAACAGGCAGGTCGACGGATAGAGATAGATTGCCGTCATGTCGGGCAGATTGGGCGANGGCGCCACAGGCAGCGNNTAGCGGGTCTGATGNTCATATCCCTCGCAGGCAACCACATTNAGTGTCAGCGGNTTCTTCGACTGCAGCCACTTCTCGCCCACAATCATCCGGGCCAGTTCGCCAAGCGTCATGCCGTGAACCACCGGTATGGGCAGTCGNCCCACACCCGATTTNAGTGTCATGTCAAGCACCGGNCCNTCGACATACATCCCGTTGGGGTTCGGCCGGTCAAAAACCACGAACTCTTTGCCTGACTCGGCCGCCGACTCCATCAGATCCATCATNGTAATATAATAGGTGTAAAACCGAAGCCCCACATCCTGAATGTCGGTCACAATCACATCCACATCAGCAAGCTGCTCCGCCGAGGGGCGCGAATTTTTGCCGAACAGCGAAATGATGGGCAGCCCGGTGGCCGCATCGCGCGACCCGGCCACATGTTCGCCGGCGTCGGCCGTGCCCCGGAAGCCATGCTCGGGCGAGAATATCTTGACCACGTTCACNCCGTTGTCAATCAGCAANTCGAGNGTGTGGCGGCCATCGACCTGACCCGTCTGATTACTCATCAGAGCCACCCGCTTCCCTTCAAGCAGAGGCAGATAAGCCTCCGGACGNGCTGCACCGACGCGCACCTCTCCGGCCCGGCTCTCCCCGGCCAGAANTGCAAGCGCAGCAAAGAATATCATTAAAAACTTTCGAATCATAGCAAGCTNNTTCTTTCAATCTACAAAGATACTCCACCCCTCTGCAACTCTAATACCCCTCGCAGTTAATTTGTGTTAATANTNGTTTTTTAGAACCAATCACCCGAATCCGCCACACCCTCATTTCAGCAAACTTAGTCAGTAAAATAGCATAGGGCCGTGGCAGACCACGACCCCATGCTGTTTAATTAANCAATCAAATGGAGTTGATTTCATTCGGGCTCTACCCGAANTGTAGGGACGCACCCTGGTGCGTCCGACTTGATAATCANCNNCTTGACGNACGCACCAGGGTGCATCCCTACAAANAGAGGGAAGCCCTATATGAGGTATTTTCCCCCCTCNTTCCCNTTGAGCCTACAATCTGAAATAGNAGATTCAAAGGAAAGANGTNGTAAACTTAGAGAGCNAGGCGGAGCCCAAGGTTGTTGTCCGTAAAGGACTCGCCGTTGTCGCTGCGACGAGCAATGCGCGAGTTAGAAGCGGTGCTGCGCCAGCCGCCGCCACGATCGACGCGGTCCGAGCTCGTGCGTTCGCTGCCGTAGTTGCTGCTATACTTATCTGATGTCCATTCCCACACGTTGCCCGACATATCATAGATNCCAAGCTCNTTCGGCTNTCTTCTGNGCAACNGGGTGAGTCTTTGATGNTCGAGTTNTCTGNGNNCCANGCAACNTCTCCAANNGTNTTNCTGCCTGANTAAGTGTAGCCCNGCGACTTGTTGCCACCTCTCGCTGCATACTCCCATTCNGCCTCNGTNGGCAAGCGGAANTTNTTGCCNGTCNNTNNNTTGAGTTTNGTNATGAANGTNTTGCAGTCTGTCCATGANACTTTTTCAACAGGNAGATTNGCTTCGCCCNTGAAGTTTGANGGATTNGNNCCCATCACTGCCTCCCAAAGTTCNTGNGTNACNTCNGTCTTGCCNATCTGAAANGTNGCNANNGTTTCNTNNTGTNCNGGNTTTTCATCTGNTTCGNNANNATTNTCGTNGCCCATNNNATAGNTGCCNCCCTCNACNTNNANCATATCGANGCTNANNCCNTTNACTGTNATNAGTNNNTACNTNTNNCGGAANNANTTCNGCTGCATCAACATCTTCAACCTGGAAGTATTCGANATCNGAGANTTTNTGNGTNGCNANNACNTNNNCGNNATTGTANACNTTNANNACTTTTNCTNNTTCGGCNTAGGCCAANACNGCNACGGCGCAAAGNCCGCCGAGCATTATGCTTTTGAGTAGTTTGTTTGTTTTCATTGTGTGATTTGNTTTTTCGTGATTGATTACTTGATGAATTTGAGGGTGTGGGTGGCTGTCGANCCGGTGGCTACCACGATGTTCAGCCCCTGNGGNANNGTTGACACNGANAGGGTTTCGCCCTGACGGAGTGTGCCTTTGAGNAGNANNGNGCCNGCNGNGNTGTAGACGCTGACACTCAGCGGTTCGGCGGAGTTTAGGGCAGTGATGGTNTGGGCNGCCTTGTCGTANTGCAGGCAGCCGTCGGGGGCGGTGTGNCTCTCGGTGATTTCTGTGNTTGAGGCTGTTGGTTCGGCCTGNCCCACGAGGATGCGGNTGAACTGCGAATANGGCANCTCNTGGCTCACGGTGGGGTCNGNGGAGTTCNTNAGGGTCATCGACTCCGGCCCGAANGTGATGCGGTCGAACTGCTCGAGATCGGCATTGTGGTCTGCAACGCCNTCGCCCCGCGCGATGATGCAGGNCTTGGTGTCGGCNNNNGCAGAGGCAAATCCGGCTGCAAGCANAAGGCCGACAATGGTGGTTCCTTTGTTGAAGAACATAGCTGAGATTTAAAGCCTCAGGGTCGTCGGCCTTGGCGATTAATAAATAANAAAAGAAATGCGTGACGACCTTACNATTTGCTCGTTCCACATTCCGAGGCCTTCGCATTGCCCATCTCAGTTGAACGAGCAAACATGCAGAAGCCTCACGCAATTATATGTGTATGCGCTTGCGCGGCATGAGTCGGTATTCACACACCGATTGCCGCATACATATACATATCCACAAGGCATCTACCGTCTGCCACATTCCCGACTGAGATTTTGAAAGTTGCGAAGTTTCAGAATGTCAAGAATGAGCGTCAAAGTAAACGCTGATCAAAAATTTAAAATAGCCCTCGCCCACATACCCCTTTCAGGCTTCTGCAAGCGAACGCTACGACAAAATAACAAAAAAATAATATCTTCTCCAAATCTTTCATCTCCTTTTTGAATAAAAAACACATCAACATTCAAAAAAACCAGCAGTAGCCGCCACCCCCATACTCTACNCNNTANACNNCNCTNTCTAAACTCTNNNCTCCAAACTCTACTCTGCACTCTATTCTCCCANCAGCGTTCCGNGGATTCCGCCCGGAGAGCNNAGCGATTCCCCGCGNGTTCANATTNNNGNAAATCNGNNAAANACAAAAAAAGTTCCGTGTCGTTCCGCTCNGTTCCGTAAATTTGAGGCGNAAGCCGANAANAAAAGTTCCGTAGGCTTTCAANTCCNTAAGTTCCAATCATTAGGCCGCAGGCAAGTCATTGGCTTGCTGCTTTTGAACTTGCCGAAAAAAAATCTCTGCTTTCCTATNCTGCNCCTCTGCNCTCTAAACTCTAAACTCTACTCTCTANNCCCTAACCCATCATTGGAGTTTTTGACCAAATGTTGTCCCAAAAGTNGAAATNAATTCAAANCCGNAACCTTTTTTCATTGCAAGTTGTTAATTTTGTAACCTCGTGATCAAATTCAAGTATTTTTTCCATTCATCAACGAGCAAACCTGTTTCAACTCCGTAGCGCCCACGCGCGCAATATCAACTGTTTAACAAATCGTGAAATGAAAAAACTTCGTAAAATATTCTTTCTGGCGCTCGCTGCCCTGGCNCTTCCCGTGGCCTCAATGGCNCAGGGCGCCATTGTTTCGCTCGATTCATGTCGTTCGATGGCNCTTGCCAACAACAANCAGTTGAGAATGAGCGCCGAGGGCATTCGCATGGCCGGCTATCAGAAGAAAGAGGCNTTTGCCGCCTATTTCCCCGGCATCGATTTCAACGGTGGCTATCTCTACAATCAGAAGGATATTTCGATTTTCAGCAAAGACCAGCTGCTNCCGACCAAAACATTCAATCTCGAATCGCAGAGCTACGAGTTTAATCTCGTCAAGAACCCCATGACCGGCGAACCGGTCAAAGGTCCCGACGGGCAATACATNCCTGAAACCGTGGCTCTCATTCCGAAGGATGCGATGAAGTTNGACATCCACAACGTTTTCTTCGGTGCCGTCACGCTGACCCAGCCCATCTACATGGGCGGCAAAATCATGGCCATGAACAAGCTTACCCACTATGCCGAGGAAGCAGCCAAAGCCGTACACAATGCCGAGGCTGAAAATGTTATCTANGCCGTCGACGGCGCCTACTGGCTNGTGGTTTCGCTCCGCGCAAAGCAGAAACTGGCCGTGAGNTACGTTGCCCTGCTCGACACGCTCCATTCCAATGTTGAAGCAATGGTGCGCCAGGGTGTCGCAACCAAGAGCGACCTGCTGACGGTCGACGTCAAACTCAATCAGGCTCAGGTCGACCTCACGAAAGTNGACAACGGCCTGGTGCTTGCCCGCATGGCNCTCAATCAGGTCTGCGGACTCCCCATCGACACTCAATACACTCTGGCCGACGAATCGGTTGACCTCGTCGACAACACCGCTCCCGTCAACACTTCCTACGATTTGGCCGACGTCTACGCCCGCCGTCAGGACCTCCGCGCCATGGAAATGGGCATCGAGGCTCTCCGACAGAAAGAAAAGGTGGCCATGAGCGAAATGCTCCCCAANGTGGCCCTCATCGGCAGCTATTCATTCAGCAACCCCAATATGTTCGATGGTTTCTCTAAACGCTTCTCCGGAGCCTTCTCCGTTGGAGCNATGGTGTCGATTCCCATCTGGCACTGGGGCGGAAACATGGCCAAATATCGCGCGGCTCAGTCGCAGACCCGCATAGCACAGATGGCCTACGACGANGCCAAAGACCTCGTCAANCTCCAGGTCAGCCAGTCGGCNTTCAAAGCCCAGGAAGCCGTGAAGACCTACAACATGACTCTGGCCAACCTCACCAAAGCCAACGAAAATCTCCGCCAGGCCAACCTCGGTTTCCGCGAAGGAGTCACCACCACCGAAACCGTCATGGAAGCCCAGACCGCATGGCTCAAAGCCAATTCCGAAAAAATCGACGCCCAGATCGATGTGCATCTCTGCGACGTNTATCTCGCCAAAGTGCTCGGCACTCTCCCTTACCCCACCAACTATTAAACATTCGTTCAACAACCCATAACATTCTCCATCATGGCTGATACAACCAATACCAACTCCGCCAACGAGCAGAAACGCGAATCGAAAGTGCTCATGTTTTCGCTGCTCTTCCTGCTGATTGCAGTGGCAGGCCTCGCAATCGTCGGATTCTTTTTCATGAAACAACCGGCCGAAATCATCGAGGGACAGGCCGAAGCCACCTCCGTGCGCATCTCCGGNAAGCTCCCGGGCCGAGTCACTGAATTCTTTGTCAAGGAGGGCGACATGGTTCGTGCNGGCGACACCCTCGTCCACATCCACTCCTCCCTTGCNGAAGCCANGCTCCAGCAGGCCGAATCAGCCAAAAGCGTAGCCATGGCAGGCGAAGAAAAGGTCGATGCCGGCGCGCGNGCNCAGGTCATCCAGACCGCCGAAGCCCTCGTGGCGCAGGCAGCCGCAGCACGTCAGATTGCCCAGAAAACCTATCAGCGCATGGAGAATCTCTTTAACGAAAACGTGGTCACAGCCCAGAAGCGCGACGAAGCNAAAGCTGCCTACGACGCTGCCGTGGCAGGCGAAAACGCNGCCCGCAGCCAGCTCTCACTCGCCAAAGCAGGCGCACAGAAAGAAGACAAAGCCGCAGCAGCCGGCATGGTCGGNGTGGCCCAGGGAAGCATTGCCGAAGTGCAGAGCCTCCTCGAAGANCAGTATCTCCTCGCTCCCTGCGACGGCCAGATTGACGAAATCTACCCCCAGGTAGGCGAACTCGTCAGCCTCGGCGCTCCAATCATGAGCCTGCTGAAAACCGACGACAAATGGATCACCTTCAACGTGCGTGAAGACTACCTCAACGACCTCAAGCTCGGCACCAAAATCAAAGTGATGATTCCCGCCCTCGACAAAAAAGAAGCTCAGGCCGAAGTCTACTACGTCCGCGACATGGGCAGCTACGCAACCTGGCGAGCAACAAAAGCCACCGGCCAATGGGACAGCAAAACCTTCCAGATCAAAGCCCGTCCCCTCGACTCCCTCCCCGACCTCCGCCCCGGCATGACAGTAGTCTACCAACCCTAAAAAAACNNNAAACNAANNACTAAACNCTAANCNCTCCTCTCTAAACTCTAAACANCCGCCGGATGTCAAGTTTATCGGCCGTGAACGGCCGATGATCCCCGGATGGCCCTCCTCNCTAAACTCNAAACNCTAANCCCTAAACTCAAAAAATGCCCGGCACTCTAACAAACTCAATCAGGCGAGGATTCCGCTCCCTCTGCTCCCGCAGAGTCTACATGGTGTGTCTAATCATCCTCCCCATAGCCCTCACCCTCTTCTTCATCAACCTGATGGACGAAGGTGTGGCTATCAGAGTGCCCTCCGGNGTTGTTGACCTCGACCACTCCCAACTCTCCCGAAAAGTCACCCGCACTCTGGCAAGCTCCGAANTAACCGACATCACCCAACACATCGAGTCATTCCACGAAGCCGCCGAGCAAGTGCGGACAGGCAAGATTTTCGGCTTCTTCATGATTCCCGAAGACTTTCAGCAGAAAGCCATCGGCGGTGGAGAACCAACGATCACCTACTACTGCAACATGACCTACTTCGTGCCCGGCACACTCGTGTTCAAAGGCTTCAAGACAGTCGCAGTCACCACCGCCGGCGGTTTGGTGCAGACNACACTCGTCAGCAACGGCATCGGCCAGGAAACCGCCACCAGCCTCATCAACCCCGTGTCGGTTCAGATCAACGGCATCTCCAACCCCTGGATGAACTATAACTACTATCTGACCAACTCATTCATTCCCGGAGCAATAGCCCTGCTCGTGGCTCTGGTGGCCGCTTTCACCATCTGCGAGGAGATGAAGCGNGGCACCTCAGTGGAATGGCTCCGCACAGCCGGCGGCTCAATGACAGTGGCCCTCTTCGGCAAGCTCCTCCCGCAGGCAATCGCAGCCACTCTGACCGGACTCGCCTGCCAGGGACTGATGTATGGCTTCAACCACTTCCCCCTCAACTGCCCGCCCTGGCACATGGCTCTCGCAATGTTTCTGCTGGTCATCGCCTCACAGGCATTTGCCGTCATAGTCTGCTGCATCCTCCCCAACCTCCGTCTGGCAGTCAGCATCTGCTCTCTGACCGGCATCCTCGCATTCTCCATCGCCGCATTCTCTTTCCCGGTCGATTCGATGTATCCCTCAATCGGCGTGTTCAGCTACATCCTCCCCGTGCGCTACTATTTCCTCATCTACATCGACCAGGCCCTCAACGGCATACCCCTCTACTATTCGCGTCACTTCTTCATTGCCCTGCTCACGTTCCCCCTCGTGGCCATGCTTGGCATTTGGCGACTGAAGAAACACATGCTTAACCCCGTCTATATCCCCTGATTCAAAAATGAAACAATCCCGATTCAGCATATTATCCTGGTTCACCACACTTTTCAGAGTGTGGCGCAGAGAGTTTCGCCTGATTCTGTCCGACGAGGGTGTCTTGATTTTCTTCCTTGGCCTGACAATCGGTTATCCGCTCATCTACACGATTATCTACAATCCGGAAACCGTGCGCGAAATCCCGATCGTAGTCGTCGACCAGTCTCGCACCGCCCGCTCGCGCGACCTCACCCGAATGATCGATGCCACTCCGGCCATGCAGGTCTACGACTACGCACCCACCGTGGCCGACGCCCGACGCATCCACAACGAACACAAAGCCTACGGCATTCTCCTCATACCCTCCGACTATGCCGAACGCCTCGGACGCGGCGAGCAGGGTGTCGTCACCTTCTACTCCGACATGGGACTCCTCCTGCGCTACCGCAGCTTCGTCAGCGCCCTGACCGATGTGCAGATGGCCGCCGGCGCTAAAATTCAGACTGAGAAACTCGACATGATCGGCCTTCCCGCCCAGTCAGTTTCCGGCGCGCCAATCGACTCCGAAGCCATTATGCTCGGCGACGTCACCCAGGGCTTCGCATCATTCATCATTCCCGGCATCCTGATGCTCATCATTCAGCAGAGCCTCGTGCTCGGTGTCTCGATGCTATTTGCCGGAAGCCGCGAACGCCGCCGGCGCAACGGCGGAATCGACCCACTCGCCATACCCGCCGGCCCCGCTACCACCATTCTCGGCAAGCTGATGTGCTACATCTGCATCTACGTGCCGCTGGTCATCTACATGGTCCACTTCGTTCCCCACATTTTCTCCCTCCCCCACATCGGTCAGCTATCCGAAATGCTCCTTTTCGTGCTGCCCCTTGTCATCGCATCCGCCCTGCTCGGCATGGTTGTCAGCGTCTTCGTCACCGAGCGCGAAAGCTCGATGCTCGTGGTTGTGTTCACCTCCGTTGTGTTCCTCTTCCTCTCCGGACTGACCTGGCCGCGCTACGCCATGAACGGTTTCTGGCGTCTCGTCGGCGACCTCATCCCCGCCACCTGGGGCGTGGAAGGCTTCATCGTGATGAACTCCAACGGCGCACAGCTCGCCCAGGAATCACACCCCTACACCATGCTCTGGATTCTCGCCGCCATCTATTTCGTCATGGCCTGGATTCTCATCCGCTTCCTCTACCCCTCCCGCGCTAAAAAATAATTTCTTATCTTTGCATTTCCAACCCGAAAAAACCTAACGTGAAATGCAAGATATAGCCTCAATCGTGGCCTCTGCCCTCATTCTGCCCCCGGCAGGAGTGGCCGCCACCATAAAGCTGCTCGACGAGGGTGCCACAGTGCCCTTCATCAGCCGCTACCGCAAGGAAGCCACCGGCTCTCTGACCGACGAGCAGGTGCGCAACGTCGAAGAAACCCTCCGCCGGGTGCGNGAGGTCGAAGCGCGCCGCCAGAGCGTAATCAAGTCAATCGAAGATTCCGGCAACCTCACCCCCGAACTTCGCGACAAACTCCACGCCGCCTCCTCGCTCACTGAAATCGAAGACCTCTACGCTCCCTTCAAACCGCGCAAACGAACCCGCGCCACCATTGCCCGCGAGAAAGGTCTCGAACCTTTGGCCAAGCGCATCATGGCGGGTCATCTGCCGCAGTCNGCTTCTGCCGACGACATTGCCGGAGCATCCGACATCATTGCCGAATGGGCCTCCGAATCGGTGCGACTGCGCAACATCACCCGCCGCGAAATGCACCGCCAGGCCTCCATNGAAACCTCNGCCGCGCGAGGAAAACAGGAGGAGCTCGACACCTCCAAACTCGCCCTCTACGGATCATTCACCCGCGACATCCGCCACATCGCCTCCCATCAGTATCTCGCCCTGCGACGTGCCGAGCGCGAAGGNCTCATCAAAGTCCGCTTCACCCTCCCCCGGGGCGACGAGCAGCTCAACCAGTCGCTCCGCCGGGCCTTCATTCCGCAGCGCGCCGCCGGCCGGCCGGCCGAAATCATAGCCGCCGCTGTCGACGATGCAAGCAAGCGTCTGCTCCGCCCCTCAATCGAAACCGAAATCTCCGCCGAACTCAANGAGGAAGCCGACCGGGTGGCAATCGACATCTTCTCCGGCAACCTCCGCCAGCTCCTGCTTGCCGCTCCGCTCAAAAACCGCCGAGTGCTCGCCATCGACCCCGGCTATCGCACCGGCTGCAAGGTGGTGGCTCTCGACCAAGCAGGCACGCTACTGGACGAAGCGGTAATCTTTCCCGCTCCCCCGCGGTCTGACCTCGACGGCTCCGAACGCACCCTCCGCCGACTCATCGACCGCCACCGCCTCGACGCCATTGCCCTCGGCAGCGGCACCGCCTCGCGCGAAACCGAACGCTTTCTCAACGACCGCGCCATAATGCCGCGCGACTCCATTTTCGTTGTCAGCGAAGATGGCGCCTCGGTCTATTCCGCCTCCGAGCTTGCCCGCCGCGAATTTCCCGACCGCGACGTCACCGTCCGCGGCGCCGTATCCATCGGACGCCGCTTGATCGACCCCCTGGCCGAACTCGTCAAAATCGACCCCAAATCAATCGGCGTCGGTCAGTATCAGCACGATGTCGACCAGTCTCGNCTCAAAGATGCGCTCGACTACACCGTCATGTCATGCGTCAACGCCGTAGGCGTCGACCTCAACACCGCTTCCGAGCAGCTCCTGAGCTACATCTCCGGCATCGGCCCGTCGCTGGCAGCCAACATCGTGGCCTATCGCACCGCCAACGGCCCGTTCACCTCCCGCACCCAGCTCCGCAAAGTGCCCCGTCTGGGNCCGAAAGCCTTTGAACAGAGTGCCGGCTTCCTCCGCATTCCCGGCGGCGACCAGCCGCTCGACAACACCGGCATTCACCCCGAAAGCTATCCCGCCGTCACAGCCATGGCCCGCTCAATCNGCGTCACTCCCGACCAACTGATTGCCAACAACGCCCTGCTCGACCGCCTCGACCCGAAAGCCCTCGCCGCNGCAGGCATAGCCGGAGCCGAAACCATTGCCGACATCATCACCGAGCTCCGCAAACCGGGNCGCGACCCGCGCACCGATGCATCCACCGACGCTTTCACCCCCTCCGTCGAATCCTTCGAGCAGNTGGTTGAAGGACAGACNGTCAACGGCGTTGTCAGCAACATCACCGCCTTCGGAGCCTTCGTCAACCTCGGCATCAAGGAACACGGCCTCATCCACATCTCCCAACTCTCAGCGCGCCGCGTCAACAACATCGCCGACATCCTCTCCATCGGCCAGCACATCACCCCCCGCATCCTCGCCATCGACCCCGCCCGCCGCCGCATCTCCCTAACCCTCCTCTAATCCCCCTTTCAACCTCTTATACACTCTGCTTGTGAAAAATATACGCAGTGCGTAGACAATGTTGCAATTTTTACCCCCCAGATACAAAGCGAGCCCCCGCTGATGCGGNGGCTCGTTTTGGTTTGTCGTCAGGTGCCGGGGATGGGCGGCTTAGCGGACGTAAGTCTTGCTGACTGTGTTGCCGCGGCGCACGATGTAGATGCCGGGGGTGAGATTGTCGGCGGCTACGGGGAGGCCCATCAGGTTGAAGTATTCGACGGGAGCATCGCTGCCGTCAGCTTCGATACCCTCAATGCCTGAGAGAGCCACGACACGCAGGGTGAGGTCGATGATCGAACCGCCATTGGTGAAGATGTAGTTGGCCACCTGACCGCCGGTCAGACTGTACTCGGTGCGGCC
Organism: Bacteroides sp.; assembly: GCA_014801655.1. GTDB lineage: Bacteria > Bacteroidota > Bacteroidia > Bacteroidales > Muribaculaceae > Paramuribaculum. The sequence continues at coordinate 18,853 of JAAVDT010000016.1, read as the reverse complement.
ATAGGGGTCAGAGTTGTTCCAGTCGTTTTTGTAGCGCAGACGGTAGGTGCCTTCGGCCATGTCGTCGGGNAGCACCACAACGGGAATTTCAAAATAGTTGCCATGGTTCACGGTTGATCCGTCGCTCTTCACTGTGGGGTCGGCAGTGTCGCTGTTGTTCGACTTCATTTCGAGGTTATAGCCGGTGTGTGACACCAGGTCGCCATTGACGTCGGTGTTGTTCACATCGACATCAAACCTGCGGTTGTTGTTGAAGTCGATATAAATATAGGAGTGCATCCATTCGGTGTTAACGGCAGTGCCGGTGAAGGCGAGCGTAGCGCCGGGCTGAACGGTCAGCACCTGCTCTGTGCGGTCAACATAGACGGGGTGGCCGTTAGCGTTGCCCGGACCGTCGACGGTCAGTTCATTGCCGGCATTGTCGGAGACGGTGAGCGTCTGAACNCCGCGGGTTGAGCCGGTGTAGGTTGAGTTGGCATCGACATGAGCGTAGTTGGAGCGGGTGTCGGGAGCAAACTTGGCAGTGTAAGTGCCGGCAGTTGAAGCGGAGAGCACTACTTCAGCGCTGGTGTAGCTTGTGAAGAACGTGTCGTTGAAATACCAGCCGGTGAATGTGTAGCCGCTTTGGGGGAGTGCAGTGATGAGCACACGCTTGCCGGCATCGGCGGTGAGGGAAGTGACCGCGTTGTCGCCGTTGATGCAGGCGGTGCCTCCGGTTGTGGCCACAACTTCGATTGTCAGCGCGTCGGNCGACACGGCGGTGAAGTTGGCGGTATAGGTTCCGGCGTTGGCCTCAGTGAGGGTGAAGGTGTAGTCCTTGGCAGAGGAAACGCCTACAACAGAGCCGTTGCGGGTCCATTTGTCAAACACATAGCCTGAAGCGGGAACGGCGTGGAGCGTAACCTGCGAGCCGAGTTCGGCGCTGACAGAGGTGGTGTTGGCGTCGGAGCCCACATAAGCCGAACCGCCTTCTGTCGCAGTCACNGAAACCAGACGCGANGGAGTCACCTCGGGGTCGATGATGTTGGTTTCAGATCCGCCGAAGTAGTCAAACGAAACGTAGCTGCTCAGCTTGGTGATGTTGGTCAGCGGTTTGTCAACAGCGGTCTTCGATGAGCCGGTGTCATAGTCCCAGCGATACATCTGGGGCGTTGAAGTGGCAGTGAAAGAAGTGTTGTTGGTGCTACCCGGGAAAGCATCGCCCCAGAAAGAGTCGGTCGACTTGTTGTTGTCGGCGCGAACGAGGTCAATGCGCAGGTGGGAAGAGGTGTTGTTGGGAGAGTTTATGAGTTCGGAGTAGTTTGAGGCGTCGATGTGCCAGATGAGCATACCTTCGCCGTAGATGNCTTTGTCGAAGCCTGTTGCGGGGCGGTTTTCGAGAATGTAGTAGTCGCCCAGACGTCCGGTTTCGATTTTCAGGGCGTAGTTATATTCGGCGAGCGGACGGAGGTTGACGTGGGCAGCTTCATCTTTCAGGTCGGTGTAGGTGAGCCAGTCCATTGCAGCGCGTTCATAGGCGCTGAAGCCGATTGGAGTTTTGCCGTAGCCGAGATAGTTGCCGCGGTCCATGATTGACCAGAAATAGGGAGTTTCGATGCCCTGCGAGTTGGTGTTGTAGAAGTCAGGGAAACCGAGGGCGTGGCCGAACTCATGGATAAAGGTGCCGATGCCGTCGGGCTGACCGACGGTGTAGCCCTCCTCGGAGCAGCAGGAATAGTGAACGAGCATCTTGCCGTCGACCGACTTTCTTGTGAAGATGTTGGTGGGGCACTCGGAGTTGTGGGCCCAGGGGGCGTTTGATGCGCCGTAGTTGGCACCCTGGCCGGCGTAGATGACATAGACGTTGTCAACGTTGCCGTCGCCGTCGAGGTCATATTGCGAAAANTCAACCTGCGAGTCGAGAGCGCCGCAACCGTCGTGGACCATCTTGTAGCCGTTGCTCGACGAAGCATAGCTGCTGCGGTTGTTGCTCAGGGTCACGGGGCCGTAGACATCAAACTGNGGNGTGAACTGACCGGCTGACTGAGCCTTGAAATAGTCGCGCACGGAGCCTGAGTTGCCGTCGGTCGTATAGTTTTCCTGATTGAGCCAGTTGTTGAAATAGGTCTTGGGGTCGGAAACNTTGAACTTAACATCCTTAAATTCAACGAGAATCACACACACTTTGGGCGAGCCCCAATGGCCCACATAGGCAGTGTGCAGACCTGTGCCGCGCGATGCCATGGCCTTTGCTTCGGCCTGTTCGATTGTCTTCTTCACTTCGCTGATCTGTGCAGAAGAAGCGGCGCGCAGAGTGCCGTCGGCGTCGGCGAGCATAGCTTCGCCGGTTGAGGCCAAGCGGTAGATTTGGCCATGTTCATTTCCTTCGATAGTGACTTGGAGCGGAGTGCCGTCAGGCTGCGTGTAGGTCACCGTTCCGGGATAAGGNGCTGCTGCGTTAGCCGCGAGTGCCGAAGCGAGCAAGGTTGCGTTGAGTAAAAATTTTCGCATGGATTAATGATTGGATAGTGTGTGTGTTATTAACTTGGCGGCTACGAATTTCCGCGGTCGCTTTCGGTGGCAAAGATATATAAAAAGTTACACATTATTAAATTATTTTAAAGAAATGTGTTATTTTTATGCAATTTTTCCTCCCGTAGCACACATTTCATCATTTCACGGTTTGATTTTCCTTATCGCATCGAGCAGCTCTCTGACCGCAGGGTCTTTGAGCAGGTCGGTGGCTGAATTGACCACTGCCGTGAAGTCGCTCCGGCGCTGAGTGTTTTCCATGATGCTCTTCACCTCGATAAGACACATGGCCAGCGCCCCCAACACCGTCACCACAGGAAGCACCGGAAGCCGCCACTCCATGGTGACGCGCAGNGCCATGACCGACAAAATCTGGAGCCCGTCGACGATACCCAAACCCATCAGCGTCAACAGATAGCGCAACAATTTATCGACCGTGCGGCGGAGACCTCGCGAATTAAGCCGACGACCCTCGGCGCGAGCCTTGCGCAGCGCACTCGCCAAGTCGCAGAGCGTTGCAAGAATTACGGAAATAAAACTGACGGCGACGATGATCGTCACCCAAGAAAGCATGCCGATCGTGTCGGCTGTTAAAGATAGTGATTCCATCAGCGCAGGTGAGTTAAAGGTTTCGTGCTGCAAAGTTACAACCCGCTCACCCCCGCCGATGCGAGAATTTGGCGTTTTGGCGCAAAGTTTTTATCGCGAAAATTCCATCAGGCGGCTAAGATACTTGCCGATGATGTCAAATTCGAGATTCACCNTCGTGCCAACTTCAAACGTGTGGAAATTAGTGTGTTCCGAAGTGTAGGGAATGATGGCCACGCGGAATGAGTCGCGCTCTGAATCGCAGACCGTCAGACTGACACCATTGACGGTGACCGACCCTTTTTCCACTGTGCAATAGCCCTTTGCGGCCATAGCCGGGTCAACATCATACTTAAATTTATAGTAGCGCGAGCCGTCGGCATCCTCGATTTCAGTACACACGGCAGTGCAGTCAACATGGCCCTGCACGATGTGACCGTCAAGGCGGCCGTTCATCACCATCGACCGCTCCAGATTCACGAGCGAACCCTCTTCGAGCAGTCCGAGATTGCTGCGGTCGAGCGTCTCGCGGATGGCGGTGACGGTGTAAGTGCCATCGCCGTGGAGCTCCACAACAGTCAGACACACACCGTTATGAGCCACCGACTGGTCAATCTTCAGCTCATCCGTAAACGAACATTTCACGCGGATGTGGCGGTTGGCACCCTCATCCTTCACAGCCACCACTCGGGCAGCCTCTTCAACAATTCCTGAAAACATATTTATCTTCGTCAGTTTTAATTCTCTAAATTAACAGCCGGCAGCCGGTCGTTGAGTCTATCGGCCGTGAACGGCCGATGACAGCCGGATGGCCTGTTTCCAATTACAAAGATAATAAATTTTCAACGAATCCCGCCTATTTAGCCGGTGAGAAAGAACTTTTCTCACTCAAAAGGCCAAGAATTGATGGAAACTTGCTATCTTTGCAGTCATTTATATAAGGTATGCGCGCCCGCGCGCAACCCATGTTGCGCCCGTTAAGGAAACAACCCTTTGCGAAACCAATCAAAAACAAACCGCCAATCGATGAATATCATCTACAATGCCTCAACAAACCTCATGCAAGGATTCCTGCGACTCTACGGCAAATGCCTGAGCCGCCGGGCCCACCGCAAATTTTCGCGGTTTGTCAAAGGCCAGCAGGGACTCATCGAAAAAATCCGGACCGACATGGCTTCGGCCGACCGTTCGCGCCCGACCGTCTGGTTTCATTGCGCCTCGCTCGGCGAATATGGCGTTGCCCGCCCTCTGATTGCCGCCGTCAAGGCCAAAGGGCCGGTCAATGTGGTGCTGACCTTCTTCTCCCCCTCGGGCTACGAAGCTCTCGCTCAGCGACATCCCGACATTGACTACCTCTACTATCTCCCCCTCGACACGCGCCGCAACGCCAATGCCTTCCTTGACGCCGTGCGCCCCGACCGCGCCGTGTTCATGATTTCAGAATACTGGCCCAACTACCTCCGCGCACTCAAATTCCGCGCCATCCCGACATTTCTCGTCTCAGCCATTATCCGCGACAACTCCCAGTTTTTCAAGTGGTATGGCAAGACCTACCGCAACGCACTCAGCGCGTTCCACCACATTTTCGTGCTCAACGAAGCCTCGCGCTTCAACCTCAATATGCTCGGCTACGACGAGGTCACCGTGAGCGGCGACGCTCTTTTCGACAATGCCTCCCTCGTGGCCGCCACCCCCTGGCACGACGAAGTCATTGCCCGATTCACCGAAGGCCGACCGACGTTCATTGCCGGCAGCATCAGCGATCTCAACGATGAGCGCCTGATTCAGCGGCTGATAGAGGAAAACCCGGACACACCGTTCATCCTCGTGCCCCACGATGTCGACCCCGCTCACATCGAGCGCATGCGACGCATCGCCGGCCCTGCGGAAAGCGTGGCCTGCTACAGCGAGCTGACCCTCCTGCCCGAAGCCGCCTCGCGCGCCCGGGTGCTCATCATCGACTGCATCGGAAAACTCGCCTACCTCTATCGCTACGGCACTTGGGCCTACGTTGGCGGAGGCTTCACTCCCCTGCTCCACAGCGTGATAGAAGCCACCGTCTATGGTCTGCCCGTCAGCTTCGGCCCGAGAATCGAGCGCAAAGTCACCCCCACACAGCTCGTCGACCTCGGCATCGGAGCCATAGTCACAACTCCCGAAGGGCTCTGCCGATGGTTTGAATCGCTGAAATCCAACCCCGTGGCTCTCGCCGAAATCAAGGAGCGAGCCGCCGGGTTCGTGGCCCGCAACGAAGGCGCCACACAAAGCATCGTTAACAAAATCACCTCAGGCTTATGGGCGAACGACTGAAATATTGGCTCTATCTGGCTCTTTTCATGCCGCTTGCATGGCTCCCGCTGCCGGCGCTCTATCTGCTCAGCGACCTGCTGCGCCCNATCTTTCAGCACNTTATCCACTATCGCCGCAANGTCATTCGCCGCAACCTCCAAAGCTGCTACCCCGAAAAATCCGAGGCCGAGCTCCGCGAAATCGAAAATGAATTCTACCGCCAGTTTGCCGACAACATCGTCGAGACCGTAAAACTCCTCCACATATCCGACCGCACCATGCGCAGCCGGCTCGAAGTGGTTGGCGCACACCTGGTTGAAGAAGCAGCCGACGCCGACCGNCCCGTGATTCTCTACCTCGGCCACTACTGCAACTGGGAGTGGGTGCCTGCCATTACGCTCTATTTCAACCGTCCGCGCTCCACATCGCAAATCTACAAGCCGCTCCACGACCGCGCTTTCGACCGCCTGATGCTCCGCGTGCGATCCCGCTTCGGAGCCGAGTCTATCGACATGGCTCACGCCGTGCGCCGACTCCTCCGGCTCCGCCAGACCGACGGCACTTTCATCACCGGCTTCATAGCCGACTCCCGCACCTCATGGCGCGCGACCAACCAATCCACCATGTTCCTGCGCCACAAAACCATGTTCTATCCCGGCGGCGAAGAAATCGGCTCGCGCATGAACGCCCGGTTTCTCTATCTCGACGTCTCCAAGCTCGGCCGGGGCCGCTACCGCTTTGAGTTCAAAGAAATTCAGCCGCAACCCGATGCCCCCGACTATCCCTACACCCGCAGCTATCTCTCCATGCTGCAGGNCACTATAGACCGGCAGCCGGCCTACTGGCTGTGGTCCCACAAACGATGGGTCTGACCCCGNNCCCCAAACTCTGAAAACAAACCATAAAAACGAANCATAAAAAAATTATACTCCAGGATATGAAGACAATATGCGTGATACCGGCCCGTGCCGAATCAACCCGATTTTTTGAGAAACCCCTCGCACTGATCTGCGGCAAACCGATGATACAGTGGGTNTGGGAACACTGCAAAGAAGTGGAAATGTTTGAAGAAGTCTACGTTGCCACCGACAGCGAAAAAATCAAGGCCGCTGCCGAANCATTCGGCGCAACCGTGGTGATGACCCGNTCCGACCACGACACCGCCACCGAACGCCTCTACGAAGTGTCGACCCGCATCGAAGCCGACCTCTATGTGATGGTCAACGGCGATGAACCCCTGCTCACCAAAGAAGCCATCGTGCAGTGTGTGCCCGACGGCCTGCAGCCCGGCGACTTCTTCGTGTCAAACCTCATGACCGACTTCTCCAACCCCGTTGAAGTGGTCGACGCNACCAACCTCAAAATCGTCACCGCTGCCGACGACCGCTGCCTCTTCATCTCCCGCAGCCCCATCCCCTANCCCAAGGGAGCCATGGACTANGTGTTCCATAAATTCGTGGGCGTNGGCGCATTCACCCGCAAAGCGCTTGACTTCTACCACAATACTCCCCGCGGCCCCATCGAAAAAATCGAAGAAAACGACTCATTCCGCTTCCTCGAAAACCACATGCCCATCTACTACTACAACTGTCATTGCAAATCCCTCTCCGTCGACAACCGCAAAGACATTGAAGGCGTAGAAGCCTACCTCAAAAACCTCAAGTAATCCCATATCAATTATGGCGAAACGCCTCCTGACACTCCGTCTCTCAGCNCTGGGCGACGTGGCGATGACCATTCCGGCCATCTACAGCCTCGCGCGCCGCTACCCGGAGCTGCAGATCGACGTGGTGACGCGACCCTTCTTTGCCCGGCTCTTCATCAACCGGCCNGCCAACGTCTCCCTCATCGAGGCCGACTTCAGCGGCTCCAACAAAGGCATCGGAGGAATGTGGCGGCTGCTCAAAAAGCTGTCGAAGCTNCACCCCGACATGGTGGCCGACCTCCACAACGTGCTNCGCACCTGGCANATAGACGCATGGATGCGACTCCGGGGCGTCAGGGTGAAGATGGTCGATAAAAACCGTCGCGCACGGCGGAGGCTCTTCACCGAAAAAGTGGCCCAGCCCAACTATATCGACCGCTATGTCGATGTGTTCCGCCGCCTCGGCTACCCCGTTGAGCTGACCTTCCGCTCTCTCTTTGAGGAAGTTCCGGCNCAGCCTCCGTTCGAGCCGATGCATCCGGCCGTAGGGGTGGCCCCCTTCGCCCGCTACTACAACAAGACCTATCCTCCCGAGATGATGCGCCGCGCCGTGGAGCAGCTNTGCCACGAAGGATTCAACGTCTATCTCTTCGGNGGACGTGGCCGCGAAGAGGCTGAACTCGCCTCATGGGCCGCCGACATCGACGGATGCACCTCCGTGGCNGGAGCCTATCCCATCGAGCAGGAGCTCGCGCTGATGAGCCGGATGNACGTCATGGTGTCGATGGANTCTGCAAATCANCATCTTGCATCGTTGGTGGGCGTGCCGGTGGTCAGCATCTGGGGCTCCACGACCCCTGCCTGCGGCTTCATGGCCTACCGCCAGAGCCCCGACAACGCCATTGTGGCCTCNCTCCCCTGCCAGCCCTGCTCCGTGGCCGGNTCGCCAACCTGNCCCCTCGGTCATCTCGACTGCCTGTGCAGCATTCAGCCGCAGACCATTGTCGGCAAAGTCAAGCAGTTNATCAAACCTAAAGAATAACCTCTCAGGAGAATCCACCCAACCCCTATGTCGGCCCTCGCGTTCATCTGCCTTTATTTCGCATTTGCCGTGGCTTACTTCGCCCTGGTGCAGCGACCTCTTTTCATTCTCTGCAACCGCCGCTCCAATCCNGCGGGAGCGCTTTCNGCCACCGACTTGCGCCGCATCGCCTCCGCCGCCCTGCGCACCGACATCGTTGGCGCCGCCTATTTCACCGCCCTCCCCGCCCTGGTGGTGATCATAGCCTCATTCACCCCCTCGGGTCAATGTCAGCTCCNGCTGCGCATCGTCAACATNNTCTCCGCCCTGCTCGTAGGCCTTGCCGCCGCATCCGATGCCACGGTCTATAGCTTCTGGAAATCGAAAATCGANGCNTCCATACTNCACTATCTCAAGCAATTAGGCGGCATCTCGAAAAGCGTAAGCCCCCTGCTGCTCATCGGCGCCATAGCCGCCTGGCTGCTGCTTTCGGCCATATTCTTCGCCGGGACGGAGGTCATCACACGCATCACCGTGGGTCGCTATCCCTTTGCCGCTCACGGAGTTTGGCCGATTGTGGCCACCATCGGCGGCGCGATTCTCACACTCGGCGCACTCTTTGCCTGCATCCGAGGCACCGGCCACCGGCCCAAGACGCCCGCAGCCTCGTTCTTCTCCACCAACATGTTTCTCAACCACTGCGCCGTCAACACCGAATATCTCTTCTTCTACTCCTTCAAATCGGCCGGCAACCTGCAAAAGCGCTTCCGCTTCCTCCCCAAAGAGGAGTGCGACGCCAAAGCCGCCGATATGTATCCGGTCAGCGGCAAGCCTGACTGCGAGCTGCTTAACACACGCCGCCCCAACGTGTTGCTGATAATCTGGGAGAGTCTGTCGGCCCGATTCGTCGGTCAGCTCGGCGGACGCGAAGGAGTGTTGACCGAATTTGAACGGCTCATCGGCGAAGGTGTGTTCTTCACCCATGTCGATGCCGGAAACATCCGCACCGACCGCGGCCTGGTGTGCGTGATCAGCGGCCTGCCCAGCCCCCCGGCGGAGTGCATCATCAAATACACCCGCAAGCTCCCCAATCTTCCCTCCCTGCCCCGGACATTCGGGCGCGAGGGCTACAAAACTTCGGTGTGGCACGGCGGCGACCTCACCTTCTACCACAAAAATGACTATTACTATGCCGCCGGTTTCGACCGTGTAATCGACGAAAACGGCTTCCCGCCGGAGGCCGACCGCTGCAAGTGGGGCGTTCACGACGGCATTGTGTTTGACCGCGTGGCCGCCGACATCGAGCAGGCTACCCAACGCGGCGAGCGATGGTTTGCAACCCTCCAGACCCTCAGCTCCCACGAGCCTTTCATCGTGCCTTACGACCGTCTGCCCGACGACAAGATTGCCAACGCTTTCGCCTACACCGACCATTGCTTCGGATCATTCATCGAGCGGATGAAGCAGACCGATGCGTGGCGCGACATGCTCGTGGTTGTCACCGGCGACCACGGCTTCTATGGCGGCGAGGGCATCGAGAGCCATCGCTACCCCCACATCCCCGTGTTACTGCTCGGCGGCGCTGTCAAGCAACCTGCCGTCATCGACACCATCATGTCGCAGACCGACATCGCCGCAACACTCCTCGGCCAGCTCGGCATCGACCATTCCGACTTCCCCATGAGCCGCGACATCCTCTCCCCGACATATCGCGACCGCTTCTCGCTCCACACCCATCAGACCGGTTTCATGGTGCGCGACGAGCGCGGTTTCACCGAATTCGACCTCACCTCCTCCTCCCCGGTCAGCAACCCCGACCCCGATCGCGAGCTGCGCGGAAAAGTGTCGCTGCAACATCTCTTCGACTATCTCTCAACCCGTTAATCACCCCCTCGGCCCATGTTTTCATTCCTGATTTTCGCCGCTATCTACTGGCTCTTCTGCATCGCATGGTTCGCCATAATCCAGAAACCCCTCTTCGGCCTCTACAACAGGCGCGAAAGCAGCTCCCCGCTCACTCTCAAAGAGATAGCCGCCGTCTATCGCCACGGCCTACCCACAGATGCCATCATCGCCTCCTATCTGACCGCCATACCCCTGCTCATATTCCTCGCGTCGTCGCTGACCCCGGCCGTCAACGCCCGCACCCTCCTCATCATCTATAACTCTCTGATTGGCTTTGCATTGGGACTGCTCTGCATCGCCGACACCCTGCTCTATCGGTTCTGGAAATACAAAATCGACGCCTCAGTGTTCGCCTATATGCGCTCCGCCAAAGGCGCAACCGCCAGCGTCTCAACCGCCTACCTCATCACCGCCCTACTCGCGTGGATNCTCCTCTCCGCCACTTTCATAATCCCCGCAATCCTCCTCCCCAAAAATTTTGTTCTCTATACTCCAAACTCTATCCTCTCTACTCTGCTCTCTATTCTCTTAACTCTGATATCGCTCGCCCTGCTGTTTGTAATCATCCGCGGGCTCGGCATACGCCCCAACACCCCCTCCATAGCCTATTTCTCTACCAACCAATATCTTAACCATTGGGCGCTGAATCCGGCCTACAGCATGATTTATTCGCTCTCCCATCGCGAATCGTTTGGCAAACAGTTCGTTTCGATGCCCGAAGATGAATGTCGGCGACTGACCGACGCCATGTTTCCCACCGCCGGCGAAGCTCCGGTGCGGAAACTGCTGCGCACCGACCGCCCCGACATCATGCTCATTGTCTGGGAGAGCTTCGGGGCCGAATTTTCAGCCGCTTTCGGCGGACGCGAGGGGATATGTGAAAACTTCGACCGGCTCGCTGCCGACTCCATACGCTTTTCGCGCTGCACGGCAGGAAGTTTCCGCACCGACCGCGGACTGGTCAACATTCTCAGCGGCTATCCGGCCCAACCCACCACGAGCATCATTCAGCACACCCGCCTGCTGCCCCGCCTGCCGGGACTTGCCCGCCGTTTCCGCGAACTCGGCTACACCACGGAAGCTATCCATGGCGGCGACCTGACCATCATGCACAAGAATGACTATTATCTCGCCTCGGGCCATGACCGTCTGATTGACCAGAAGGCTTTCCCCACCGATGCGCCGAAAGGAAAATGGGGTTATCACGACGACCCCGCCATGCAGCTTGCTGCCTCGGAAGCCGAGCGTCTCCACTCTGAGGATAAGCCATTCTTTATCACCCTCCAGACCCTCAGCTCCCACGAGCCTTTCGACGTGCCCGAACGCATCCATGCCAACACGGTTGACAATGCCTTTGCCTACACCGACATGGCGCTGGGCCGGCTCGCCCGCCGCCTCAGGTCGTCGGCAGTCTGGGAGAATCTGCTGCTCATCGTCGTGGCCGACCACGGATTCAACGGCTCCATGCTCCCTGACAACCGCCTGAACTATTCCCACATTCCGCTGCTCATGGCCGGCGGAGCAATCAAATCGCCCGCCGAGGTCGACACCATCATGTCGCAGACCGATATAGCCGCCACGCTCCTCTCGCAGCTCGGCCTGCCCCACGATGATTTCACCTTTTCACGCGACATACTCGCCCCCTCCTACACCGACCGGTTTGCCCTGCATATCTTCAACAATGGCATCATGATTGCCGATGCCGAGGGCTACACCGCTTTCGACACTCTGCTCGACCGAGTGATTGAAGGCTCCGACTCTCCCGAGCGCATTGCCCGCGCCCGCGCTATTCTCCAACGCATCTATCAAGATCTTGACAAACGATGAAACCGACCCTATCATCATCCTCATCACGCTTTTCGGCCTGCGGCTCAGCCCTGCGCCGGTTCACCGACTCCACAGCCGGCGGATTGCTTTGCAACCTGCTGATTGTCTATGTTTTCTATTTCATCTGCCGACTGGTGTTCATTGGCCTCAACCCGGGAGTAACGGCCGGACTCTCCGCCGGGCAGCTCTGGCAGATTTTCCGAGGCGGGTCGCTGTTTGACATCTCCGCGATTTTCTACACCAACTCCCTCTTCATCCTCCTCTTTCTGCTGCCGCTCCACATCAAGGAGCGCCGCGGCTATTGGCTGCTGACCAAATGGGTCTACGTCACAGTCAACACTCTCTGCATCATCATCAACCTGGCCGACTCGGTGTTCTTCGAGTTCCGCCATCAGCGCGCCACCATGGCCATTTTCAGAGAGTTTGGCGGCGAGGGCAACATCGGCTCCATTGTTCTGACCGAACTGATTTCCCACTGGTATCTCGTGCTGCTCACCGGCCTGATGGTCTGGGCAATGTGGCGTCTCTACCGCCGTCCGCAGCCTGCCGTCCGTCCGCTCTGGCGCTACTATCTTTCGCGGCTGGGATGGCTGGTGCTCTATGGCTTCGTGGCCGTGTGCGGTATGCGCGGAAATGTATTCTTCCTCTCCGCCACGCGACCCATTTCCAACAACTTCGCGTTCCGCTACACCACCTCCGCCGAACAGACCGGCGCGGTGCTCAACACCCCCTTCTCCCTCATCCGCACCATCGGCCAGACCACCATACCGACCCCTCGCTATTTCGCCTCGGCCCAAGAGCTCGACGCCATCTATTCGCCGCTCCATCTCCCGGCCGACTCGCTCGGCGCGCCCGATAAGAAGAATGTGGTCATCATCATCGTGGAGAGCTTCGCCCGCGAATTTATCGGCGGACTCAACCGCGACCTCGACGGNGGCACCTACAAGGGCTACACCCCCTGGACCGATTCGATGCTCGACTCCGTGATGTATCACGATGAAATGATTGCCAACACCTACTACAGCATCGATGCGCCTCCCGCCGTGNTGGCNTCCATTCCACGCGCCGACCGCCCCTTCGTGGTGTCGCCCCACTCGGTCAACCACATCAATTCGCTCGCCACGGAGCTGAAAAACTTCGGCTACACCTCAGCCTTTTTTCATGGCGCCGACAATGAATCGCTCGGCATCCANGCCTTCACCCGCCAGGCCGGATTTGACAGCTACTATGGCCAGACGGAGTTCTTCGCCGACCCGCGCTTCGGAGGCCGGTCGGAGTTCGACGGCACATGGGGTGTCTGGGACGAGCCGTTCCTCCAATTCTTCTGCGCCAAGCTCTCCGAAATGCCGCAGCCGTTNCTGGCCGGGGTGTTCACCCTCTCATCGCATCATCCATTCCANNTTCCCGAAAAATACGCCTCGCGATTCCCCGACGAGGGGCAGCATGCGCTCCATAAGTGCATCCGCTACACCGACTATTCTCTGGGCCAATTTTTCGCCTCGGCCCGCAAGCAGCCCTGGTTTAAGAACACCATCTTCATCATCACGGCTGACCACACGAGCTCCAAGCGNACCCACCGCGAATACACCGAAGGGGAAATGGGCAATCTCCGCATCCCCATTCTCTACTACGACCCCTCCGGNCAGCTCCCCCGCGGGCGCCAAAGGGGCATATCTCAACAGATTGACATCATGCCGACAGTGCTCGGTCTCGTGGGCTATGACCGCCCNTACATTGCATTCGGCAAAGACCTTCTCGCCACTCCGCCGGCCGACCACTGGGCGTTCAACTGGAACTCCCTGCCGATTCTCGTCGAGGGTGACTACATGATGGTCTATGACGGCAATCAGGTCAAGGGNCTCTACAACATCAAAAACGATCATTTCCAGGAGCATAACCTCGCCGGCAAAGGTCTGCCCGAGGAGAAGTCGATGCTCCGGCGCACTCAGGCCATCATGCAGAGCTATCTTGAGCGCATGAATGCCGACAGCGTGACAGTCAGCCAACCCNTCAACAATTCCCGGCAATGAAGATAGTGCAGATTTTTCCGGGAAAGGTGTGGGGCGGCGCCGAACAATATGTCCTCGANCTGGGGCGCGCTCTTCAGGCTCGCGGACATGAGGTGGAGTGGCTTTGCCTGGAGGTGGAGGCCGTGACATCGCGCCTGCGCGCCGAGCAGATTCCNTTTCAGACCATTAAGCGAATCACCCCCGCCCTCATCGACGGAGCCGACATTGTGCATATCCATGACTCCCGCTTCGTCAGCCCCGCCGTCAAGGCCGCCCGCCGGTGTCGGCAGCAGCCGAAAGTCATTTTCACGCGCCACATTGCCCGCGCCTCGCGCGTATTGCCCTGGTGCCGGAGTGCCTGGCGCCGGCTCGATNCCATCATCTTCGTTTCTGAGCTGGCCCGCTCGATGTGGAGCGGCGTCAATTCGTGGTTCGACNCGGAGCGCGCGGTTGTGATTCACAATTCCATTCCCCCGCAGGAAGCCGNAGCNCCGNCCGACACCTTATATAATATACGCAGCCGATTCGGGATTCCTTCGGACACGCCCCTGCTGATGTTCACCGGGCGTGTGCGCCGATCCAAGGGCTGCNAAACCATCATCGAGGCGCTCGCCCCGCTGAGCTCGCGAGAGTTTGCAATGATTTTNGTCGGNACCCCGAAACCTGCCGACTACGACCGCCGACTCATCGCCCTGGCCCGGCGCCACGGCATCGCCGACCGCNTTCATTTCACCGGCTTCACGCCCTCGGCCCGNGACCTCGTGGCTCAGGCCACAATAGGCTTGCAGCCNTCAATAGTGCGCGAGGCCTTCGGGCTCTCACANCTCGAATTCATGCAGGCCGGCAAACCNCTCATCACCACCGACAACGGCGCTCAGCCGGAATATGTCAGCGACGGCGTCACAGGNCTACTCGTTCCCCCNGCCAATCCCGCCCGGCTCTCCGAAGCCATTGCCCGTCTGCTCGACGANCNGGCNCTGCGCACATCTCTCGGACAAGCCGCNGCCGANAGCTACCGCACCCGNCTNTCCTATCCTCTCTTCATCGATCGAATCATCAACGTTTACACCCAANCCATATCNCGCCCATGACTCAACCCACTTCCGAAGCTCCGCTTTTCTCCATATTCATCCCNACCTGGAACAATCTCCCCTTTCTGAAGCTATGCGTCGAAAGCATAGAGAAAAATTCAACATTCAGNCACGAGATTCTGATTCATGTCAACGATGGCTCCGACGGAACCCTCGAATGGGTGCGCTCGCGAGGCTACAAACACACTCACTCGACCGACAACATCGGGGTCTGCTGGGCCATGAACGGCTTGCGCGGGCTGATGACCACCGACTATGTNATGTATATCAACGANGACATGTATATGCTCCCCGACTGGGACCGCGTGCTCTANGATGAAGCGCTCCGCATGCCCGACAATCTNTGGTATCTCGCTTCGACGATGATTCAGCCCAANGCCCATCCGCGCCGTCCCCACTCGGTGGCCGTCGGTCAGTTCGGCACGTCGCCCGACAATTTCGATGAAGCCGGCCTGCTTGCCAACTACAAGCAGCTCGCCCCGGCCGACTGGCGCGGAGCAGTGCTTCCCCCAACGCTCGTCCATCGCTCGATGTGGGACCTCGTTGGCGGCTACAGCGTGGAATTTTCCCCCGGCATGGGCTCCGACCCCGACTTCAACGCCAAGCTCTGGCTCGCCGGAGTGCGCACATTCAAGGGCCTCGGCCGAAGCCTTTGCTATCACTTCATGAGCGTGTCGGTCAACCGCATTGTCAAAAACGACGGCCCCATTCAGTTCCTGCGCAAATATGGCATGACNATCCGCGCTTTTCAGGAACAGATTCTCCACGTCGATGAATGGTGGGACGACCAACAGCCCGACTCGCCCGCCACAATCCGTCAGGAACTCGCCCGCAGCTCCGCNAAAAAACTGCTGACNGTGTTTAAANATATGAAAACNCCGACCCTCTGGGACCACATAAAACCAAAGAAATGATTGCCTTTATCCGCTGGCTNATTGACAAATGGCGTTATCGCGGCCGCGACATCGTCATCAAACGCACCGCGCGGGTGCGCTCCGGCTCNACACTCGAAGGGATGAACCGCATCGNNCNNNGCACCACNTTCCGCGGCCGNCTCGGCTATGGCTCCTACATTGCCACCGACTGCGACCTGACNGCCAACATAGGCCGCTTCACATCCATNGCNCCCCGCGTTTGCTCCAACCCCGGCATCCACACCTACAAAGCTCCCTTTGCCACNACCTCGCCNATGTTTTTCAACCGCGACCACATGAGCGGACGCTCCTTNGCNACNCGCGACATGATTGACAATCTGCGCTTTGCCGACCCGACNGACCGCGTGGCCGTGGTCATCGGCTCCGACTGCTGGATTGGNCANGGCGTATTTTTTGCCGGAGGCATCNCGGTTGGCGACGGNGCCGTNGTGCTCGCCGGAGCCGTAGTGACAAAAGATGTTGAGCCCTACGCGATTGTTGGCGGCGTGCCCGCCCGCACCCTCTCCTATCGCTACGACCCCGCCACAATAGCCCGCCTCCTCAAGATCCGCTGGTGGAACCGCGACCCCGCCTGGCTCCGCCAAAACTGGCACCTCCTCACCGACCTCCCCACCCTCCTCGCCACCCTCCAACCCCCAAAATAAAAGAATTTTTCAGGGTAAATTGCACAATCAGATACAGAAAACATTGTAGCAAGCTCATTAATAGTCACTTTC
The DNA here is from genome assembly GCA_014801655.1 of Bacteroides sp. Classification (GTDB taxonomy): domain Bacteria; phylum Bacteroidota; class Bacteroidia; order Bacteroidales; family Muribaculaceae; genus Paramuribaculum. The sequence continues at coordinate 2,316 of JAAVDT010000016.1, read as the reverse complement.
GGATTCCCTTTCATTTCGCAGACTATCCTGTCACGTGTTTTCTATGAACCTTTCTCTGAACTTTTCTGGGTACCTTTCTGGGTACCTTTCTGGGTAGTTCGTTCGGTTTGGTTCGGATGGTTACCCATTAGAGTTTCTACTCAATGCTGTTTACTTAAGCAATCGAGTGGGGTTGATTTATCCGGGCTTTACCCGAATTGTAGGGACGCACCCTGGTGCGTCCGAGTTGATAATCAGATGGTTGCGGACGCACCAGGGTGCGTCCCTACAAAGAGAGGGGAGCCCTATAAAATTCGATTTTCCTTAAGTAAAAGCATTTGGTCTCTACTGTATAATCTTCCGCAAATGCGCTTATGCTCAACGTTTTGACTTTCTTAATTCATAGATGATAGAACACACTACCCGGATGTCAATATTCTGAAGGGCCAAACAACACCCTATAATCTAAACTCTATTATCCCATCCTCGTTCCGCGAGTTCCGCCCGGAGAGCGAAGCGACTCCCCGCGCGTTCATAAGCAAGCAAACCGGAAAAGATACAAAAATGTTCCGTGTCGTTCCGCTCCGATCCGTAATTGAGGCGCAAGCCGACAAAAAAGTTCCGTAGGCTTTAAAATCCATAAGTTCCAATTCCTAAGGCCGCAGGCAAGTCATCGGCTTGCCGCTTTTGAGCTTGCCGAGAAAGAATCCTGCTTTCCTATGCTGCGCCTCTGCACTCTAAACTCTACACTCTATACCCTACACTCTGCACTCTATAAATCATATCCTGTGCGGCCGAACATGCGGTAGTCGTCGTCGACACTGTTGCCGACTGTGGTCAGCAGGTCGCCTACCATCACGCCATTCATGCCGCCGCGCAGAATCCGTTCGGTTGTGGCCTCGCTGAGTCGCGAGCGTCCGCCGGCAAAGCGCATCACAGCCTGCGGAGCCACAAAGCGCATCAGCGCAACGGAGCGAATGATTTCATCGTCGCTCAGCGGGGCGGCATTTTCAAGCGGAGTGCCGGAAATCGGGTTCAGGATGTTGACCGGCACCGACACTGCGCCCGCTTCATGCGCCTCCTTGACCAGCTGCAGGCGCTGACGCAACGTCTCGCCCATGCCGATGATGCCACCCGAGCACACCTGCATGCCGGCGGCCGCAGCCGCAGCAATGGTTTTCAGCTTATCCTCATGGGTGTGGGAGGAGCACAGTTCGGGAAAGAAGTCTGACGACGTTTCCAGATTGCAATGATAGCGGGTGACTCCGGCGTCGGCCAGGGCCTGCATCTCCTCCGGCCCGATCAGCCCCATCGATGCACACAGCTTCAGGCCGGGCACCTCAGAGGCGATACGGCGGAAAATGCGACAGAACGATTCGATCTGTTCCGAGGTGACCCGTCGGCCACTCGTCACCAGCGAGTAGCGCATCACACCGCGCGAGGCGCAGTCGCGCGCCTGACGCAGCGCCTCTTCCTCATCAACGATTTCATATTCGCGCACACCGGTGGCAAAATGGCGCGACTGCGAGCACCATTTGCAATCTTCCGAGCATCTCCCCGAGCGGGCATTGATGATTGAGCAGGTGTCGAGACGGTTGCCGCAACATTGGCTACGAATCATGTCGGCAGCCTCGGTCAGCTCATCCGTTGAGCAGGCAGCGTCGAGAGCCATCGCCTCATCGAGCGACGCCGCAGGGCCACCGCCCACAATGCGCTCGGCCAAAATCATGGCCGCCGAAGCACCGGCCTTTTCTATATCATTAGTTTTCATATGAAATCAGGGTCAAAATCAATAAATCGGTGAATATACACATCCGCAAAATTACGAAAAAATCGCCACCACCCGAACAAAAAAATGCCATCCCGCGTTTAACAAGCAAACAAACAAACCTTTAACCCCACACTTAAACGAATAAAGATTATGAAAAAATATGTTTGCGACGTATGCGACTGGGTATATGACCCCGAAGTAGGTGACCCCGAAAACGGCATCGCCCCCGGCACACCATTTGAAGAACTCCCCGACGATTACACCTGCCCCCTCTGCGGTGTCGGCAAAGACCAGTTCTCCCCCCTCCCCGACTAAATTCCCCTCACTTCCAAATATTAAAGCGGCCATGATTGAATCATGGCCGTATTTTTTAGAGTGTGTTTACTTTTAAATGATTTTAGCACAAAGAGAGATTTTGGAGTGATTTTTCAAAATTGAAGAAGGAGAAATGCGGGCATTGCGACTGATGAAAGTTTGAAAAAGCGCCCAAAAGATTCTTTGTGATGAAATCAAAAATTATAATACACACTCTTCATTTATTAATTTGGTTTAAAAGTAAACACACT
>JAAVDT010000015.1 GCA_014801655.1 Bacteroides sp. | reverse complement strand
TGCGGGCATTGCGACTGATGAAAGTTTGAAAAAGCGCCCAAAAGATTCTTTGTGATGAAATCAAAAATTATAATACACACTCTTCATTTATTAATTTGGTTTAAAAGTAAACACACTCTGAGTCAGAGGGGGAGGGGCGATTAGTTGGCGTTGGCAAGCTGAGTGCTGTTGTCCATGTCTGTGCCGAGGATGCGGCGAGCGCCGATGAAGTTGCGCGAGTAGTAGCCGTTGTCGGGAAATTTCTGGTAGGTAACGCCCTTTTTGGTTGAAGCGTGAATGAACTGGCAGGTGCCTGTGGCATGGTCAACGGAGGCAACGATTGCCACGTGACCCACCTGACCGCGGCCCGATGTGCGGCATGAGAAGAAGAGGAGGTCGCCGGGGCGGAGATTGTTGACCGACACTTTTTCGCCCTGCTGATACTGCTCGCGAGAGGTGCGGCTCAGTGTGATGCCGAAGTTCTTGAACACATAGCTTGTGAAGCCTGAGCAGTCAAATGCTTTGGGGCCGGCAGAACCGAGAGAGTAGCGGGTGCCGAGGAAGCGGGCTGCGTAGTTGACCATTTTGGAAGCGGTGGGGCTTGTCAGCAGGTCAACGGCGGGAACGGATTTTGCAGTGTTATACATGTCGGCGAAGGGCGATGCGAGAGCTGCACCTTTGATTGACTGCGCGAAGAGCGAGCCGGATTCGGCGAGTGATGTGTTCATCTGCTTGTCGGCGATCTGTCGGTGGGCGGCGGGGAGCTTCTTATATTGTGCGGAAGCTGAGAGCGCGGTCAGCACACAAACAGTCATCGCTATAATCGTTTTCTTAAAATCCATTGCAAAATTTCTTAAATGTGATCGGTCGTCGGGATTGGTCTTGTTTTGTTCCGACAATGCAAAGTTAGCAATTTTTGCCCGCGTGTGCAAATGCTAAAATGTTGAGATTTAAGAGATTCACATTTTTAAGGGTTTCCGGTGAGAATTATACATAATTTTACAAATGTCCCCAAATGTTAAAATATTAGCCATTTTACCACAAATTAAATACAAAAATTAACCTCGCTTAACAGAATTCGTGCAGAAGCTGCACATTATTGCACAGCGCCGCCGAGGTGTGTGCAACCCCGGCGGCAACCAATATATGTCTGATTTTGTTCTGCTGTTTAACGATATTTAACCATTTTTATTCGGTCGAAAGGGCTATGGAGAGCTCGTTGCGGATCTCGCGGATGTAGCGTCGGAAGCGGATGTTGTTGATAATGCCCACTATCGAGCCGAAAATAGCCCCCGTGATTCCCCCCAGAAATGCGGCTTCATTGGCATGCATGAAGTAGAGCATCATCAGAAGCAGCGGACAGGCCAGTAGGATGCCGATTGTGGTCTGTCGGTTGTAGAGCGTGTAGATTGACTCCACCTGCTCAAGCAGCGTGATGATGGGCGTGTTGCCGAAATCAATGCGGCGGATGCGGCGATACATCATGATGCACAGACCGGCCATCAGACCAAAATAGAGGGTCACTAACCCCACGGCCCAATTGGGAAATTCAAGTTTGGTCAGTGTGAGCGGGCTGCACCAGATGAAAATGATGCCGACAATGGAGAGGCGGCGATAGTAGTTTAGGAGTTTCTGGCGGCGCGAAATGGCGTTCACGGTATCGGGCGAGCAGAAGTGCTGGCCTGCAGCGCGAGGGCCGGGAGCCTTGTCGAGTTGTTTCCAGTTTTGGCGGAGCGTATCGAAATCTGTGTTCATAGGGCTGATGGGTTTAGTCGTTGGAATTGATGAGGCGTTGCTTGATGCGATGGATTCGCGAGGCAACGTTGTTGCGGGTCATGCCGGTCAGAGCGGCTATTTCGTCGTAGCTGTATTCGTCGAGCCAGAGCATGATGATAGCTTTGTCGATTTTGCCAAGACGAGAAATCATCTCATACATCGTGCGGAGCATTTCGGCATGTTCATGGCTCTCGTCAATAACCGACATCGCCGATTCGCTGAGCGGCTCGTGAGATTTATGGCGGCTGTTTTTGCGGAGATATGAGATGCAGGTGTTGAGCGCAACGCGATAGATCCACGTCGAAAGTTTCGATTTGCCGTCGAAACTGCCGATGCCTTGCCAGAGATTGGCCATCACCTCCTGATAGAGATCCTTGAGATGTTCGCCATCTTCGGCATACATATAGCAGACTTTATAAATCAACCCGTTGTGGGCTGAAATTTCTGCAAAAATTTGCTGCTGCAATGCGCGTGAAGTCGATGACATATCTTATTTCATGTTTGCGTTCATCATATCAGACGCAAAAGATTGAGAAAAGTTACAGCAGCCCCGAAAAAAATAGCCCCGCCCGAGCGAAGCTATTATGTAAAGTATATTCAGTCAGAGTTGACCGGGATTGTAGGGGTGTGTTGTTTATCAATGCGGTTGATAATCAATGCGTTAACTCGCTGTAGTTCCGCGAAAATTGTAGGGACGCACGGCCCGTGCGTCCGATTGGCGATCACACCCCGTTCGTCCGATGTATGATTTAGAACAGATAAGCGGCAGTAACGGTCCAATAGCGGTTGCGGCCGTTGATGCCGGCGGTGCCGGTGGTGCCGAATGTTTTGAGCGCTTTGGTCAGACCGATGCCATAGCTTGCGCCCACCTGCACATGTTTGAACAGTTCAACGCCAAGGCCAAAGTTCCAGGAGGTGTCGAAGCTGCGGTTGGTGTAAGCGTTTTCAAGGCTCTTTTTAGAGGTGAGGAATGCGAAGCTCGGACCCGTGGTGAGGTAGGGGCGGATGATGTTGTTGACAACCGGAATGTTCATCTTCCATTTGAGGTTGAGGGGGATGTCGATGTAGCTGCGGTTGTCTTTCTGAATGTTGTTTTCGTTGAGCCACTGTGAGTTGCGGCGCACATACATTGCCGACAGGTCGAAACCGACACCAATCACAGGCACGGTGAATTCAATCATTGCACCACCGGTGAAGCCGGCGCGGTTGCTTGCATCGAAGGTTTTGGATGAGAAGTGGAGTGAGTTGACATTCATACCGGCTTTCAGACCGAAACGGAAGTCGGCATGTGCAGGCATCGTGGAGCCGATGATGGCCACGATTGCAATCAGAAATGAGAGGATTCTTTTTTTCATGATTTTTGGTTATTGAAGATTAGATGATGTTCCATATATATAATAAGGTGTCAGCCGTTGATCATTTCAAGAAACTGATCTTCGTTGATGATGGGGATGCCGAGCTTACCGGCTTTTTCGAGTTTGGACGGACCCATGTTCTCGCCGGCCAGAATATAGTCTGTTTTCTTTGATATGGACCCGACGTTTTTGCCGCCGTTGGCCTCGATGAGCTCCTTGTATTCGTCGCGCGAATGGTGGGTGAATGTGCCGCTGATCACTATTGATTTGCCCTCCAGACGGTTTGATGCCGGACCCGATTCTTCGCCGATGCTCATTTGCAGACCGGCNGCTTTNAGCCGCTCAACGAGNTGAATGTTGGCTTCATGGCTGAAGAAATCGATGATACTTTCGGCAATGGCCGGGCCNATGTCGTCGATGGCCGTCAGCTGCTCGGCGGTGAGCGAGCGNAGCGTGTCGATGTCGCGCACCGCTTTGGCGAGCTTCTTGGCAATGGTTTCGCCCACNTAGGGGATGGAAAGTGCGAAAATCACACGTCCGAAGGGCACCCGGCGGCTGTCGTCNAGTCCCTGAAGGATACGTTCGGCACTCTTCTGNCCNAANCCTTCGAGCCCCACGAAGTCTGTGGCNCGCAGCTCATAGAGGTCGGCGGCATTGCTGATGAGGCCGGCATCGAAAAGCGTNCGGGCGGTTTCTTCGCCNATGCCGTCGATGTTCATCATTCGGCGACCCACGAAATGCTCTATGCGGCCGATGAGCTGCGGGCGNCACCCATATTTGTTGGGNCANATCCAGGCAGCCTCCCCGGCCTGACGGATCAGGCGCGTGCCGCAGGCAGGGCAGTGGGTCACNAACTCAATCGGNGNGGCGTCGGGCNGACGGGCGGCAGTGTCTACGCCGGTGATTTTGGGAATGATTTCGCCACCCTTCTCAACATAGAGCATATCGCCCGAATGGATGTCGAGCTGGCGGATGATATCTTCATTATGGAGCGACGCGCGCTTCACGATTGTGCCCGAGAGCAACACCGGGTCGAGGTTGGCCACGGGGGTGATGACTCCCGTGCGGCCCACTTCAAACGACACATGCTGNAGGCGAGTCAACGCGCGNTCTGCCTGAAATTTGTAGGCAATGGCCCAGCGGGGCGATTTGGCNGTGAAGCCGAGATTGAGCTGCTGGCGAAGCGAATTGACTTTGAACACGAGGCCGTCGGTGGCCACCGGCAGCTCTTTGCGCGCCGTGTCCCAATGGTTTATGTAGCGGTCAACATCGTCAATCGAGTGAAGCAGTGTCATGGCGTCAGACACCTTGAAGCCCCATGACCGGGCCGCCTCCATGTTGCGGAAATGGTCGGCGTAGGGNAGCTCATCGCCAAGCAGATAATAGAAATAGGCGTCGAGACCTCGGCGCGCCACTTCGGCCGANTTTTGCATTTTCAGTGTGCCCGAAGCAGCGTTGCGCGGATTGGCAAACAGGGGCTCCTCATTGAATGAGCGTTCCTCGTTCAGACGCTCAAATGCCTTCCAGGGAAGCACGATTTCGCCTCTGATTTCAAATCTCTCAGGCCAGCCCTCGCCGCTGAGGGTCAGGGGGATTGACCGGATGGTGATGACGTTGTCGGTCACCACGTCGCCCTTCTCGCCATCGCCTCGGGTGACGGCGCGCACCAGGCGTCCACCCTCGTAGAGCAGAGAGATTGAGGTGCCGTCAAATTTCATTTCGCCGACTATCTCCACATCCTCTCCCGGAAGCAGCTCGCGGCAACGGCCCACGAACTCATCGACTTCTTCAACGGAGTAGGTGTTGCCCAGCGAGAGCATACGTCGCTCATGCACAATCTGTTCGAAGCCTTTCGACAGGTCGCTCCCCACGCGCCGTGTCGGCGACAGCGGGTCGTCAAATTCCGGATGCTCGGCTTCGAGTTTTTCCAGCTCTTTGAGCAGGAGGTCGAAGTCGCGGTCGGAGATTGTGGGGTTGTTTTCCACGTAGTAGGCGTGGTTATGGGCGTTAAGCTGACTGCGCAGCTCTTCAATGCGTTCTTTGATCTGATTCATCGGGTAATGATTTCTAAATGCAAAGTTAACTTATAAATAGGTGTAATCGGGAGGAGGATGATGTGTTTTTAACTTTTTTTAATTGTTGATTTCCCTGCGTTAATGCTTAAATTTGCAATTTAAAGAAAATATTGCATGAAACTCATAAAACTGACATTGCTGTTTCTGCTGACGGCGGGCTGTGCGGGACACCGCAACGCCGGAGCGGCAGCCGAAACATCGACCGACGGCGCTGATGAGGCGGCGACTGAAAGAAGCTGGCCGCAGTTTAGTGCCGATAGCGCCTACGGTTTTGTGGCCGAGCAGGTTGCCTTTGGCCCTCGTGTGCCGGGAACTGCGGCTCACACTGCTTGCCGCGACTATCTCGTTGAGAAATTCAAGGAGTTTGGAGCCGATTCCGTCTGGCTTCAGCAGGGCTCTGTGACTGCCTTCAACGGCACTCGCCTGCCTCTCTCCAACATTCAGGCCCGCTTCAACGCNTCCGCCCCGAANCGCATACTCATTGCCGCCCACTACGACACTCGTCCCTGGGCCGACGAAGATGACGATGAGGCCAATCACACCCGCGCAATCGATGGTGCNAACGANGGTGCAAGCGGCGTCGGCGTGGCTCTCGAACTGGCCCGCAACATCGGCTCCTCCCATCCCGAAATCGGAGTGGACTTCCTGCTGACNGANGTTGAAGACTATGGCAGCTCCGGCGAAGACCTCCCCGACGGCGAAAGCTCATGGGCCCTCGGTAGCCTCTACTGGGCTCAGTCGCAGCCTTATGCACCGCGCGAACGCCCGGTCTACGGCATTCTGCTCGACATGGTGGGCGGTCGCGACGCTCGTTTCTATCGCGAATATTTCTCCGAACAGTCTGCCTCGTGGCTCAACTCCAAAGTGTGGAAAGCTGCCGAGGCCGAAGGCATTACCCGCTTTGTCAATGAACAGAACGGCGGTGTCAACGACGACCATATCAACATCTATCGCGCCGGNATTCCCTGCATCGACATCATCGAGTGCGGCAACAGCGAGACTGGCTCATTCCCGCCCCACTGGCACACGATGAACGATAACCTCTCGGCCATTGACCGCGCGACACTCGGCGATGTTGGCGCAACACTCATGCGAGTCATCTACACTGAACCCAAAGAATAACAAATCATNATGACATTTTGACAATATGACATTATGACAATAAATCAAATCCAAGACGAAATCATTGAAGAATTTTCTGAGGTCGACGACTGGATGGACCGCTATGCCATGATCATTGATCTCGGCAACGCCCTTCCCCCCATCGACCCCAAGTTCAAAACTCCCGAACATCTCATCGAAGGATGCCAGAGCCGGGTNTGGGTCAACGCCGAGGAACGTGACGGCAAGGTGCATTACACTGCCGACAGCGACGCCATCATAGTCAAAGGCATCATCGCCCTGCTCATCCGAGTGCTCAACGACCACACCCCGCAGGAAATCCTCGATGCCGACCTCTATTTCATCGACCGCATCGGCCTCGCCGAAAACCTCTCACCCACGCGCAGCAACGGCCTCGTGGCCATGGTCAAGCAGATGCGTCTCTATGCCCTCGCCTTCAAGGCCCTCCATGAAAAATAAATAGTAAATAATTAATATCACATTTCATCTCATGTTCAAGAACCAACCAAACGGACTGTATGTGCTCGCGCTCGCCAACACCGGCGAACGCTTCGGCTACTACACCATGCTTGCGATCTTCCTCTTCTATCTGCAGGCCAAATTCGGCCTCGATGCAGCCTGGACCGGACAGATCTTCTCAATCTTCCTCGCTTTAGTCTATTTCATGCCGCTGCTCGGCGGATGGCTCGCCGATAAATGGAGCTTCTCGAAATGCGTCGTGACCGGTATCGCCGTGATGTTCGTCGGCTACGCTCTGATGTCGGCTCCCACTCCCGTGCGNAGCAATGCTTCGCTGATGATTCTCTTCGCCGCGCTGCTTCTGATTTCGGCNGGNACGGGTCTCTTCAAGGGCAACCTCCAGGTGATGGTGGGNGACCTCTACAATGATCCCCGCTATGCCGACCGCCGCGACTCGGCCTTCTCNCTGTTCTATATGGCAATCAACCTCGGCTCTATGTTCGCCCCCATGGCGGCNATCGGTCTGAAAAACTGGCAGCTCTCCGAAGCCGGCTATCTCACCAACGAGCCTATGGCCGCTACGGTCTCCAACTGGTGTCTCGACACCAATGGCTTCACCGACATGAGCGGTGTCAGCAAAGACACTCTCAAGGCCATGACTGATTTTGCNACTGAAAAAGGNATGTCGCTCACCGATTGGCTGACTCAGTTTGCCGACAAGTGCGGCTTCCACGACGGCTCGCTNACNGACTTCGCTCAGGGCTATATCTCGGCTTTCTCCGAAGGNTGCAACTGGGCNTTCGGNCTNGCCTGTGTGTCGCTGATTGTCAGCTTCCTNATCTACACTTTCGGCCGCAAGACCTATAAACACATCATCGTTGACAAAAAAGCTCCCGCCGCTGCTGCCGACAAGAAGGAATCGGCTGCCAANGCTCCCGAGCTCACTCCCGAGCAGACCAAGCAGCGCGTCGTGGCTCTGCTNCTGGTGTTTGCCGTGGTGATTTTCTTCTGGATGGTGTTCCACCAGAATGGTCAGACTCTCACTGAGTTTGCCAAGAGCTGCACCGCCGGCCAATCATCATCCTGGACCCGNATCGGCTTCAATATCTGGGCTCTCACAGCCATNGCCGCCGGTGTCTACGCNTTCTTCTCTCTCATTCAGAGCAAATCGGCTAAGGGCCGTGCAATCAGCGGTGTGATTCTCGCNGCGTGTCTCGGCATCGTCGGCTGGCTCTACTATCAGACTCCCGCAACCGTTACCAACATCGACCCCGCTATCTATCAGCAGTTCAACCCCTTCTATGTGGTTGCGCTGACCCCCTTCTCAATGGCTCTCTTCGCATGGCTCGGCCGCAAGGGCAAAGAACCCTCGGCTCCCCGCAAGATTGGCTATGGCATGGTCATGGCCGCTGCNGCCTATGGCGTGATGGTGCTTGGTTCACTTTCGCTCGTCGGNACAAANGGCGACGTATCCTCCAACTGGCTCATCTCCACCTATCTGCTNCTCACNTTCGCCGAACTGCTGCTCTCTCCGATGGGCATCTCGTTCGTGTCGAAAGTGGCTCCTCCCAAGNTGAAAGGCTCAATGATGGGTGGCTGGTTTGCTGCCACTGCTATCGGCAACTACCTCGTGTCTATNCCNATGCTGCTCTGGGGNAAGATTCCCGTGGCTGCCATCTGGGGNATCCTCATCGTGATCTGCCTCCTCTCGGCTGCATTCATCTTCTCAATCATGAAGAAACTCGAAGCTGCCACTGCCGACACTCCCGCNCCCGCCGTTGATCAGCTCGAAACCGTTGAAGACGACGCTATCTAATTAAGCGGCATAACTCTTTATTCCCACATTCGGCCAATCGGGGCATTGTGAGCCCCGGCAACGGCCGGATGTGGGAAATTTTTTTCATTTTTTGCAGAACCACTCCCGAGCTCCGGTTGTTTTAATACCAAACGTGAATTTCAATCTTTAGCCACTTCAATAATTAAGCAAACGTATGATGCTCCACACCTTACACTTCGTTATCTTTCTGCTCGCAGCCTCAATCTTCGTAGCCGTTGCAACAGCAACCGGAGCTTACCTGAATCGCGTAATGACCGTGCGTCGACAAGCCGAAATGCGTGTGCCTGTCGCCGTCAGAATTCGCTCCGCGAGAAATAATTGAAAGAAAAAGCGAATAAAAGGTAGGAATTAGAAAAAAAATCATTACCTTTGCACCGCATTTCCGTCAAAGAGATGCTGCCTCGGGGTGTAGCACAGTTGGCAGCGCGCCACGTTCGGGACGTGGAGGTCGGAAGTTCGAGTCTTCTCACCCCGACAAAACAAACAGCAGCCGGAAGCGATCCAATCGCCTCCGGCTGCCGTTTGTCATATACCTGACAATCAACTATCTATATCTCTAAATGATGGTCGGGGGAATGGTAGCGAATAAGGCCGGTGATAGGGGAGGGGGATAATTGGCCGAGGTGCATTTGACAGTCGGCCAGCGCGGATTCGAGCTGGGGGCGGAAATGGAGGGCTATGGAGCCGGTGAAGTTGATGGGGAGAGTGTGGGCGTCAGGGTAGTTGGCTACGTTGCGGAGGAGAAACCGGCGCAGTTCGTCGGTCACCAGGTCGCTGATCTGAGTGTCGGAAATGTGGCTTCCGATAAATGGCATCATCGAGGCAAGAAATCGGTTGGGAGAGGGCTGACGGTAGACGCGGTCAATGACGTCGGCCATCGTCAGGCCGAATCGGGCGGTGAACGAGTGCATTATCTCGGGTCGGAGCTGACGCTTGAAAAGGTCCGACAGGAAGCGTCGTCCAATGGAAGCACCCGACCCCTCGTCGCCAAGGATAAAGCCCAGGGCTGGAGTGGCATCGGTGATTTCGCGGCCATCGTAGGCGCAGCTGTTTGATCCGGTGCCGAGTATGCAGGCTATTCCCGGATGGTGGCCGCAAAGACTGCAGGCAGCTCCGAGCAGATCGGATGCCACATGAACCTCGCTGCATCCGGTAGTGGATTGCAGAGCGGCCGCAACTCCGGGAATGGTGGAGGGGATGCAGCCCGCTCCATAATAATACACAGCGCTTGGCGTCGCGCCGTTGAGAATCCGTGGAAGCGTTTCGAGCAGTCGCGATTCAACGGCGGCCACATCAAGCAGGGCCGGATTGAGCCCGGGGGCGTTGACAATCATTGTCTCGCCCCCGGGGAGTATCATCGCCCAGTCGGTTTTGGTGCTTCCGGCATCGGCAATCAAAATCATACTGAAAAAATCTGCTTATTTAAAAATCTGATATTTAACCCAGTCAACTTCCATTTCGCAGGGAAGATGGCGTGGGTTGACCGTGCCGACCCAGCTGCCACCGATCTGCATATCCATGATAAGATACCACTCCTTGAAGAAGGGGAACTGATTGTCGGCGCCGTCGTTGACTTTCGGGTAGGAGAGTGTCAAGGTTGAGTCGAGGTAGAAATCCACCCGGTCGGGCCACAGCTGCACTTCAAACACATGAAACTCGTTGGGCGAGAAAGTCGTCGTGGTCGAGTTTTTCGGAGTCCCGTTGCCGAGGGTGTTAGTGTAGTAGGAATGAACAGTTGAGTAGAAGAACGACTGCATGCTCAGGCGTTCCATAATGTCGATTTCCCCACAGGCAGGCCATCCCTCGCCATTTTGATTGAAAGGCATCATCCAGATTGCCGGCCATGCGCCCATAGCACCTTTGCCGAGCTTGGCGCGCACCTGAATTGATGTGGGATATTCCGAGCTGCCAAGAGCCTTTTTGCCTTTGGTGCAGATGCCGCCGCAGATATAGTCTTGCGGGTCGGCGGTCTTGTCGTCATTCTCAATGCCGCGGAGCACCACGCATCCGTCGCGCAGCTCAACCAGTCGCGGGTCGTCGCTCTGATTGTTGTTCCAGTCCGAAGACCCGCGTTCAGTCCTGACCCACACATCGGGGTCGAGTTCCGGACCGTCGAAATCGTCCGACCACACTAAATTCCACGATTTAGTCATTTCCGGATCGGTGATGAGAGTATTATCGTTTTTATCATCGCTGTCGCCACAAGCCGAGAGCGACAATGCTAAAAGAGCCGAAGCAAAACTGATTTTAAAAAGTTTCATGGTCGATAATTGATTGGTTGTTAACGTTGAGAGTGCGTTTGCTTTTAAATGATTTCCGCAAAGGTAATATAAAACAACAACTCCTGCAAGAAACTCTTGCAGGAGTTGGAAGCTTAAGTCGGGGTGAGAAGATTCGAACTTCCGACCACACGCCCCCCAGACGCGTACTCTAACCTGGCTGAGCTACACCCCGATTGGTTAAAAGCGGTGCAAAGGTAGCAACTTATTTTGAGACTTGCAAGTTTTTGCAGAAATAATTATTGAAAAAGTTTTCAACAATTTTTTCAACAATTTTTTTCAACAACTTTTCAACATCCTCCCCCATCTCTCTCAAGCGCACATCCTCACCAGGCATTATCCCCGCCGGATGTCAAGTTTATCGGCCGTGAACGGCCGATGATACCCGGATGGCTCCTCCGCCCCGCCCAAGCTCCTCTCACCCCTCCAATATCAACCCAATCCCCGGTGAAAAAAAACAACAACTCCCGCAAGAAATTCTTGCAGGAGTTGGAAGCTTAAGTCGGGGTGAGAAGATTCGAACTTCCGACCACACGCCCCCCAGACGCGTACTCTAACCTGGCTGAGCTACACCCCGATTGGTTAAAAGCGATGCAAAGTTAGCAACTTTTTTCCAATCCTCCAAATTTTTCCCAAAAATTTCTCAAAATTTTTCCCTCTCCCCGTCAATTTCCCCTCAACTTCCCCTCTTTTAACGCTCTCTCATTGTGTGGCTAGTGAGAAAGTTTTATTATGTGATTTATGAATATTTGAAAAAATTCGTATATTTGCAGCGCAAACCCAATGGGTCGGCGAAGAGTCGCAGACTTGTGGTTTGTTAATATTTATGAAGCGTTTTGGTTTTATCTGTAAATGAGAAATCGCCAATTTCAAAATCGACAACAGGTAATTCAGGCAACAACGCTCATGCGTGACGTGTCTACCTGCCTCATCGGGGCAGGCAAGTATATGGTCATGGCGTGGGGTGTCTGTTTATTTTTGTCGATGGGCGTTTGGCGATGCCTTCATTTAGAATAAACTGAGCATCGTCCACGCTTTTGTTTTTTATAACCAATCGGGCCAATAATTGGGCGAATGTGAGGCCATTGTTTTTTATTTATGAAACGATTTATGTTTCTGCTCGCAGTCGTTTTGACGTGCATGAGCATGAGTGCCTCGATTTTCGGGGCGAAGAAAATCACTATTCATGTGTTGCCGGAGGAAGCTACTATCTATCGCGACGGCATGGATGTGGGTACCGGTTCTTACACCGTTGAGTTTAAAGGTGGCGCAGAGTTTGTGACTCTGCGACTTGAAGCTCCCGGCTATATGAGCCGTCGAATCACCGTCAGAAAAGACAATCCGAAGAAAGACATCATGTATAAGCTCTCGGAGGATGAGGCCCGTAAGAATTCTGTCGGAGTCGAAGATGGCGGACGTGAGCTGGCTAATAAATGGTTTGACGTGACCTGTCGTAAAGGAATGTCGGAAGATGTAATCTGGAAGCGATTGATGAACATTGCCGTTAAGAATTTTGAGGATATCGAAGTTCGCGACAAGGCTGCCGGCTGGATTAAAACCGCCTGGGCCACAACTAAATTCAGAAAGCAGGATGTGCGCACCCGCATGGAAATCCGTCTTTCGTTTGCCGATGGGGATACTCCGACCTATCGTGTGCGTCTGGTCAGCGAAAAGAGAGATTTTGACGATGGTAATGGAGCGTATGAGAAATATGACCGACTGCTGAAAGAATATGAACCTGTGATTGCCGAACTCACCACAACCGTAGGCAGTGACTTATAAATCACGAAAACTAACATCAAAAGAAAGATATGAAAACAAGAAAACTTTCAATACTGGTCGCTCTATTGGTGGCCATGATTCTGCCGCTGCAGTCTAATGCCGGACTGACTAAAGAACGGAAGGGTTTGCTAAATGTGTCTAATGGCAATAAATCAAACAACAATAAATCAAGCAAGAAGGCTGCAAAGGCATTGGAGGAAATGACCAATGGCGACACTGAAGAGTCGGATTCGAATGGGTCGCCTTTAGAAGTGATGGCCCAAACCTATCGCTCGGAATATCCTAATTTTCAGTATTATCCTTTCGATGAGAATGAACTCGAATGGAGTGAGTTTAAAGAAAAAGCTGCATCGGCTCAAATTAAGAACAATGTGTTGACGCTGATGAATTTGGGCATGAAAGAGCCGGTGATGACCTACACGGAGCTTCCTTTCGACCCAAATAACGACTTCCTGATTCATACGATTTTGTTTATGTCGAAGCTCAATAAGTCGACAAATTATTCGGTCATCATCAACATGGAGGATAAGTATAATATGGGTCTGCTGACCCTCAATTCGCAAAGCGTGACATATACTCAGATTAAAGATGGCAAGGAGGTTTACTCTCAGAGCTCATTTATTAATGATCTGAAAGGCAAGAATGTGATGCTGACTCTCTCGATTAAGAAGAGCGGTGGAAAAGTGGAGGTTTGGGTCAATAACGATCCGTGCCTCAAAATCAGAAAGATTGACTATACTAACACCGGCTTTGGCTTTCAGGCCGATAAAGGTCAGTGCGTCATTGTTGTTGCTGTGGGCTGCGGCAATGCCGACAAAGAAGACGATAATTAACCTGCGCAAGAAATAGAAACAAACGGTCGCATCGCGAATAGCCGGTGCGACCGTTTTTCGTGCGCGTTGGCGAATGTGAAATGGGAGATGGGAGGGGGAAATTGGCGATGATGGAAAGTTTGGGGAGTGAATGAGTGGGTGAAAAGTTTGCTGAAAAGACATTTTTTTATTAATTTTGTTTGCTGATTTCGGCGAATGGGTCCGGATGTCAACCGCTGCTTTGCGCATCGGGGTGGCGCGGATGGAATTGGCTGAAATGCAGCACAGTAAAAACGAAAGATAGATACAATCACATAATGGCAGAAAAAGAAGAAGAATATAGCGCCAGTAATATTCAGGTGCTCGAAGGCCTTGAGGCGGTGAGAAAACGCCCGGCCATGTATATCGGTGACATCTCGGCAAAGGGTCTCCATCACCTCGTTTATGAGGTTGTTGACAACTCGATTGACGAAGCTCTTGCCGGCTACGCCACTCACATTGACGTGACAATCAACGCTGACAACTCGATTACCGTTGTGGACAACGGTCGCGGTATCCCCGTCGATATGCACGAAAAAGAACACAAGAGCGCGCTCGAAGTCGTGCTGACCGTGCTTCATGCCGGCGGTAAGTTCGACAAGGGTTCCTATAAGGTGTCGGGCGGTCTCCACGGTGTCGGTGTCAGCTGCGTGAACGCTCTGTCGACCTATCTCCGCGCTGAGGTTAACCGCAACGGAAAGACCTACGTGCAGGAATATTCCTGTGGCAAGCCCACCACCGAGCTGCAGATTGTGGGCGAAAGCGACCACACCGGCACATCAATCACCTTCAAGCCCGACGGCAGCATCTTCACTGTCACCGTCTACGACTACACCACCCTGGCCAACCGTCTGCGCGACCTCGCTTTCCTCAACGCCGGCATCACGCTGACGCTGAAAGATATGCGCGAGCTCAACGAAGAGGGCGAACCCCGAGGCGAGGTGTTCTACTCCAAGGATGGTCTGCGCGAATTTGTTGAATATATCGACTCCAACAAAGAGCCGCTGATCAACGACGTGATTCATCTCAACACCGAGCGTCAGGGCATCCCCGTTGAAGTGGCGCTGACCTACAATACCACCTATAACGAAAATGTCTACTCCTTCGTTAACAATATCAACACCATCGAGGGCGGCACACATCTGACCGGCTTCCGCCGCGGCCTGACTGCCACGCTCAAGAAATATGCCGAAGATGAAAAGCTGCTCGACAAGGTGAAAATCGAAGTGGCCAGCGACGACTTCCGCGAAGGTCTGACGGCTGTGGTTTCCGTCAAAGTCATGGAGCCTCAGTTTGAAGGTCAGACCAAGACCAAGCTCGGCAACAACGAGGTGATCGGTGCCGTTCAGACTGCTGTCAGCGAAGCCCTCCGCACCTATCTCGAAGAGCACCCCCAGCAGGCTAAAACCATTGTTGGCAAGGTGATTCTCGCCGCTCAGGCTCGCCATGCCGCCTACAATGCCCGCAAGAACGTGCTCCGCAAGTCGCCCCTCTCAGGTGGCGGTCTTCCCGGCAAGCTGGCCGACTGCTCAAGCCGCACGGCTGAAGACTGCGAGCTCTTCCTCGTCGAAGGTGACTCGGCAGGCGGAACGGCCAAGCAGGGCCGCGACCGTCAGTTCCAGGCCATCCTCCCGCTCCGAGGCAAGATTCTGAATGTTGAGAAAGCGATGGACCACAAGATTTTCGACAACCAGGAAATCACAAGCATGTTCCGCGCAATGCGTGTCACCATCGGCACCGAAGATGACCCCAAGGAAGTCAACATCTCAAAGATTGCCTACCACAAAATCATCATCATGACCGATGCCGATATCGACGGCGCCCACATTGCCACTCTGCTCATGACCTTCTTCTTCCGCCGCATGCGTCCGGTGATTGAAAACGGCTATCTCTACCTCGCCACTCCGCCGCTCTACAAATGCTCGCGCGGCAAGGTGGAGGAATATTGCTGGACCGAACAGCAGGTGCAGCAGTTCATTCTCAAACATGGCGACAAAACCAAGGTGCAGCGCTACAAAGGTCTGGGTGAGATGAGTGCCCAGGAGCTTCGCGACACCACCATGTCGCCCGAACACCGCATGCTCAAGCAGGTGCAGATCAGCGATGCTGCCGAGGCCGACCGTATCTTCTCGATGCT
Organism: Bacteroides sp.; assembly: GCA_014801655.1. Taxonomy (GTDB): domain Bacteria; phylum Bacteroidota; class Bacteroidia; order Bacteroidales; family Muribaculaceae; genus Paramuribaculum. The sequence goes on along the minus strand of JAAVDT010000015.1, from coordinate 7,861 downwards.
CATGGGCGAGGATGTCGGTCCGCGTCGCGACTTCATCGAAGAAAACGCAAAATACGCTACTATCGACGCATAATCGGCGCGCTTCAGCTCCCGAAACGATAACCACAGGCGCAGACATGCAGGATGAGGCGACCGATATCGCCCCGCCTCATGGCTGCGCCTTTGGCATAATCCGCCGGGCACGGCCGGGCGCCATAACAATTTGCCCCGGTGAAGCGTTATACTATATATAATAGGAGTCGCTCTCCGTTTCAGACTCCGACCAAAATTCAAAATATCAAACCGACATGAACAAGAAAACCTCAAACCCCACATCGCGCAAACGTCAGTCGAAAGACCTCCATGCCGAAGTGGTCAATTATATCAGCCGGCAGAAAAACGCCACATTCAACTACAAGCAGGTGTCTCACGCCATCGGTGTTGAAACTCCCGCCGCGCAACGTGCCGTGGCGCTGATTCTTGCCGAACTGGCCTTCGACGGCGACCTGATCGAAGTGTCGCCCGGAAAATATAAGGCGCCCTCGCGAAGCAATGTGACCACCGGCACCTTCATCCGCCGCAGCAACGGCAAGAACAGCGTAATCACCGACGACGACAACGAAACCATCTTCGTTGCCGAGCGAAACTCCATGCATGCGCTCAACGGCGACAAGGTTAAAATCATCGTGGCCGCCCGCCGTCGCGGAGTCGAACCGGAAGCCGAGGTCATTGAAATTCTCGAAGAGAAAGATCAGACATTTATCGGCACACTCCAGGTCATGCGCCAGTATGCCTACCTGCAGACCGACTCCAAATTCCTTGCCACCGACATCATCATTCCGCGCGGCAAGCTCAAAGGGGGCAAGACCGGCCAGAAAGCAATCGTCAGAATCACTTCCTGGCCCGATGATGCGAAGAATCCCATTGGCGAAGTGGTCGACGTGCTCGGCCAGACCGGCGAAAACACAACCGAGATGCACGCCATCCTCGCCGAATTCGGTCTGCCCTATATCTACCCCAAAAACGTTGACGAAGCGGCAAAGAAAATCGACGCCGGAATTACCCCCGAGGTCGTTGCCGCCCGCGAAGATATGCGCGGCGTCACCACCTTCACCATCGACCCCAAGGATGCCAAGGACTTCGACGATGCCCTCTCGATCCGCCGCCTGAAAAACGGCAACTGGGAGGTGGGTGTCCATATTGCCGACGTGACCCATTACGTTCAGCCCGATTCGATTCTCGACAAGGAGGCGCAGAAACGCGCAACGTCGGTCTATCTCGTTGACCGCGTGGTGCCGATGCTCCCTGAACATCTCTCCAACGGCATTTGCTCCCTGCGCCCCGATGAGGATAAGCTGACCTTCTCCTGCATCTTCGAGATGAACGACAAGGCCGAGGTGGTCAAATACCGCATTGCCCGCACCGTTATCCGCTCCAACCGCCGCTTCACCTATGAAGAGGCGCAGCAGGTNATCGAAACCGGNATCGGCGATTTCAAGGATGAGATTCTGAAGCTCGACGCACTGGCCAAGATTCTNCGCCGTCGCCGCTACGAAGATGGCTCCGTGGAGTTTGACCGCGCCGAAGTCAGATTTGAAATCGACGAGACCGGCCACCCCGTCAGCGTCTATTTCAAGGAATCGAAAGATGCCAATAAGCTGATTGAGGAATTTATGTTGCTGGCCAACAAGACCGTGGCCAAGACCATCGGCTGCCCCGGCAAGGGGAAGAAGGCAAAAGCCTTCGTCTATCGGGTTCACGATATGCCCGANCCGGGCAAGCTCGCCGANCTGTCGAAGATTGCCCGCACCTTTGGCTTCAAGGTGAAGGAGACCGGCTCGTCGCGCGAAGTCAACCGCTCGATCAACCGCATGCTGGCCGACGTGAAGGGGCGCGGCGAAGAAAATTTCCTTGCCATGCTCGCCATACGCTCAATGGCCAAGGCCATCTACACCACCACCAATGTTGGTCACTATGGTCTGGCGTTTGATTATTACACCCACTTCACCTCGCCCATCCGCCGCTANCCCGACATGATGGTTCANCGCCTGCTNGAACGCTATCTCTCAGGCGGCCGATCAGTCAATCAGGCCAAGCTCGANGAGCAGTGTAAGCACTCCTCCGACATGGAACAGCTCGCGTCGAACGCCGAACGTGCTTCGATCAAATACAAGCAGGTCGAATATATGGGCGACCACCTCGGCGAGGTGTACGACGGTGTTATCACCGGCGTGACCGAATGGGGCCTCTACGTCGAACTGGCCGACAATATGTGCGAGGGTCTCGTGCCGGTGCGCGANCTTGCCGACGACTACTATGATTTCGACGAAAGCAACTATTGCCTCGTTGGCCGTCGCCACGGCAACCGCTATCGCCTTGGCGACGAAGTGAAGGTGAAGGTGGCTCGTGCGGCTTTGGAAAAGAAGCAGCTCGACTTCGTGTTGGTCGACGATTTCGGTATNCCCGCCCAGAGCGACAATCGCCCGCAGCATGGTGCCGTNGGAAAAGATAAAAAACATGGCGTCGACTCGCGCAATAAAAAGCAGAAAACCCGCTCGCGCCGTCACTGATAACCACATAATTGCAATGGAAAAAGTAAGGATAGAGATTGACGGCCTGCGCGTGTTTGNCCGCCACGGAGTGCTGGAGCAGGAGCGCACGGTCGGAAATGAGTTTGAGGTGTCGGCACTGCTCGATGTCGCCGCCTCNCGGGCCGTGGCCACCGATTTGCTTGAATCGACGGTCAACTATGCCGAGGTNTGCGCAGTGATAAAGGAGGTCATGGCCACGCCGTCGGCCCTGCTGGAACATCTCTGCGGCCGCCTGCGCGACGCTCTCTCCGAGCGNTTTCCNGCAATTGAAGGAGGCATGGTGAGAGTGGCCAAGCTNAATCCGCCCATTCCAAACGTAAAGTTAAACTCAGTAGCTGTCAGTCTTTCATGGTAAAGAAACATATTTCGGTCGCCGCCGCTGCCTGGTGTGCGGCCGCCATCGGGTCGGTAGTCTCGGCCCGGACATCCGATCGCCCCGACATAATCCTCTTCATGGTCGACGATATGGGTTGGCAAGACACATCAGTGCCGTTTGCCGGCGACACGACCGCCTACAACCGAATGTTCCGCACGCCCAACATGGAGCGTCTCGCCGCCCGGGGCACCAAGTTCACGCAGGCCTATGCGTGTGCCATCAGCTCTCCGTCGCGCTGCAGTCTTTTCACCGGAGCCAACAATGCCCGCCATCGTGTGACCAACTGGACGCTCGAACGCGACAAGACGACCGACATTCCGGTCGACAGCATGATTCTTCCCGAGTGGAATCTCAACGGCATAGCCACCGTGCCCGGTGTGCCTCTGACCTACTATGGCCGCTCTTTCGTTGATGCTCTCCGCGAAAGCGGCTACCACACCATACATTGCGGAAAGGCGCATCTCGGAGCCATCGACACCCCCGGCGAGAATCCCGCCCACTGGGGCTTTGAAACCAACATCGCCGGACATGCCGGAGGCGGCCTGGCCACATACCTCAGCGAAAACCGCTATGGCCATGACGCTGAGGGCAATCCCTATTCGCTGCTCGCCATTCCAGGCCTTGAACGGTATTGGGACACAGGGGTGTTCGCCACCGAAGCTCTGACCCGTGAAGCCATAAAGGCACTCGACAAAGCCAAGGCCTACGACCAGCCCTATTTCCTCTACATGTCACACTACGCCGTGCATATTCCCATCGACCGCGACGAGCGTTTCTATCAGAGCTACATCGATCGCGGTTACTCTCCCAAGGAGGCGGCCTACGCATCGCTCGTCGAGGGCATGGACAAGAGTCTCGGCGACATCATGGACTGGGTCGACGCCAACGGACGTGCCGACAACACCATCATCATCTTTATGAGCGACAACGGCGGCCTTGCCACTCAGCCGGCATGGCGCGACGGCGAACCGTTCACTCAGAATGCTCCTCTGCGCAGCGGCAAAGGTTCGCTGCTCGAAGGCGGGGTTCGCGAGCCGATGATTGTAAGCTGGCCCGGGGTAACCTCTCCTGCAACCTCCATCGATTCGGCTTATGTGATGATTGAGGATTTCTATCCCTCGATACTCGACATGGCCGGTGTGCCGGTGGTTGCTGACTCTGTGCGTCCCATCGACGGCATCAGCTTCGTGCCTTTGCTGCGCGGCGAATCGGCAGGAGATTCCGAACGCGAAATCATCTGGAACTTCCCGAATGTGTGGGGTAACAATGGTCCCGGCATCAATCTCAACTGCGCCATTCGTCGCGGTCCCTGGAAGTTGATCTACAGCTATGCCGACGGATCTAAAGAGCTCTACAATGTGGTGACGGACATCTCTGAAACGCGCAATCTTGCTGACACTTATCCGTCGGTCACCGACTTCCTTTCCTCTCGCCTCGGCACTCGCCTCCGCGAAATGAACGCTCAGCGTCCCTCGTTTGCGTCGACGGGTGCTCCCTGCCCCTGGCCCGACGAGCTGCCGTGACCATTGGGTGCGTGACCTTGTCGGAGAGAAGGTTATCGAAACACCACTGATGTTGAGGCGGTCGGCGCACCGCAGACATATGAGTAGGTAGGGCGGTAGACTCTCTCAATCATGCGGAGGAATGTTTTGAGTCCCTCGCGCAGGTTTTTTATTGACAGCGATCCAATCTGCTCAGGCAGTCTGCGAGCCAGTGTTTCGAGGTGGATGATGATATTGTCGCGCTGACGGTAGAAATGGAGAATGGCATCGGCCATGTGGCGGTTCAGTTCCAGGGTGGCATAGCTTTTGCCGGTGTTGGAATTGGTTGAGCCCGAGGTGTTTGACGGTTCGGAAGACGGGCTGTTCTTTGCTTTTTCCTCTTTGCGCTGCTTTCGCTTCTCGCGCTGAATTTTCAGACGCGCTCTTTTTTCGCGTATTTTATTGTCGACAAAAGCGGAAGCTGCATCGGCATTGCCTGCGGAGGCATCGGCGATGATTTGGCGGATTTCTTCGATGGAGAGGGTGAGAGATTTGATGGAGTTTTTCATAGATTCAAGAGTTGGATTAAGTGAGAATTATTTCAATCGCCGACAAAATTACTGCCTCCGCAGGGCTTCTTTGCGAGAATTTGGCGTTTTGCTCAAAGAAAAATATGGAAGCTGGGAGCTTGTCTTCTATAGNNCTCTTGTTTAATGNNNTGGAACTTAGGGATCTGAAAGCCTACGGAACTTTTTTTGTCGGCTGGCGCCTCAAATCTACGGACAACTAACGGAACGGACGCGGAACTTTTTTATTTGTTTTGGAACGCGCTGGGAATCGCTGCGCTCTCCGGGCGGAACTCGCGGAAAGCTGATGGGGTGGTCGTTTGTCGGGGTGTGGTTAGCGGGGGCGGAGTTGCCAGAAGGCTACGGCGGAGGCGGCGGCTACGTTTAGGGAGTCGACGTTGTGGGACATGGGGATGCGGACGGTGTAGTCGGCGGCGGCGATGGTGGGTGCGGCGAGGCCGTCGCCTTCGGTGCCGAGGATGATGGCGAGGCGGGGCTCGGAGGCGAGGCGGGGGTCGTCGATGGAGATGGAGCGGTCGGTCAGGGCCATGGCTACGGTTTTGAAGCCTTGTTGGCTGAGCGATGTGAGGGGTGTGTCGATCCAGGTCCAGGGGATGAGGAATACGGAGCCCATTGACACGCGGATGGCGCGGCGGTTGAGGGGGTCGCAGGAGGTGGGGGTGAGCAGTACGGCGTCGATGCCGAGGGCTGCTGCGCTGCGGAATATGGCGCCGATGTTGGTGGTGTCGACCACGGAGTCGATTACGGCGATGCGCCGGCAGCCGTCGATGATTTCGGCCACGGGGCGTGAAGGACGGCGTCGCATGGCGCATAGCACTCCGCGGGTGAGGGTGTAGCCGGTCAGTCCGGCAAGGAGGGAGCGGGAGCCGGTGAAGATGGGGATGTCGGCGGGGATGCGGTCTATGATGTCGGCGGCATCGCCAGCGATGTGGCGCTCTTCGCAGAGGAGGGCTATTGGCTCATAGCCGGCGTCGAGGGCCACGCGAATCACTTTGGGCGATTCGGCGATGAAGATGCCGCGCTCGGGGTCGAGGCGGTTGCGGAGCTGGGCTTCTGTCAGTGAGCTGAAGATTTCGGCTCCGGGGTCGGTGAGCGATTGGAGGGTGATGATCGGCATTGGGGGAGGTGGGGGCAAGGGGTTAGTCGAGCGGGGTTAGTTCGCCTGTGAGGGAGTCGATTATGAAGCCGCGCACGGTGATGTCGTGGGGCACGAGGGGATGGTTGCGGATTAGGTCGGAGGTTTCGTGGACTGCTTCTTCGGAGTTGTCGAAGCCGTGGAGCCAGGAGTCGAGGTCGATGCCGCAGTGGCGCATGAGGGAGATGTGTTCGTCGTCGACGCCTCGCTCGCGCATGAGCTGGAGCATGTGGGCGGCGTTCATGCCTTGCACTCCGCAGCCTGTGTGGCCGATGACCATGATTTCGTTGACGCCGAGTTCATAGATGGCAACGAGGAGTGAGCGCATTGTGGAGTCGAAGGGGTTGGTGATGGTGCCTCCGGCGTTTTTGATGATTTTGACGTCGCCGTTGCGCAGGCCGAGGGCTGCGGGGAGGAGGGTTACGAGGCGGGTGTCCATGCAGGTGACTATGGCTATGCGCTTGTCGGGGAATTTTGAGGTGGCGAATTGTTCGTAGTCTTTGTTGGCTACGAATTGGCGGTTGTATGATAGGATTTCTTCAATCATTTTTTGAACGGGGAATTTGGGGGCGAAGAGTGGTTGAAAAAAGGGAGCGCTGCGGCTCACTCGCTTTTGGTGGGGGAGTGGCGGGCAGCGCTCGATATTTTTTGGGGGGATGTGTTGTCGCAGGGGGATTACTGGCGGCCGGAGGTGGCTACTGCGCGGTCGATTTTCGCAACGAGACCCTGGAGCACTTTGCCCGGGCCGAGTTCTACGAATTCGGTGGCGCCGTCGGCAATCATGTTTTTGACGGTCTGTGTCCAGCGCACGGGGGCTGTGAGCTGTGCCACGAGGTTGGTTTTGATTTCGGCGGGGTCGGTGTGGGGTTTGGCGTCGACGTTCTGATAAACGGGGCAGATGGGTGTCGAGAATTCGGTGTTTTCGATGGCTGCAGCGAGTTCGGCGCGAGCGGGTTCCATGCAGGGAGAGTGGAACGCACCGCCTACTTTGAGCTTGAGGGCGCGTTTTGCACCGGCAGCGAGGAGGAGTTCGCAGGCTTTGTCGATGGCTTCGATTTCGCCGGAGATTACGATCTGTCCGGGGCAGTTGTAGTTGGCACAAACAACCACGCCGTCGATGCCGGCACAGATTTCTTCAACTTTTTCGTCGGGGAGGGCGAGCACGGCAGCCATTGTCGAGGGCTTGAGTTCGCAGGCTTTCTGCATGGCCTGAGCGCGAGCCGAAACGAGGCGGAGACCATCTTCAAAAGAGAGGGCGCCTGCGGCTACGAGGGCTGAAAATTCGCCGAGCGAGTGGCCGGCAACCATGTCGGGGTTGAACTCATCGCCGAGAGTTTTGGCGAGAATGACTGAGTGGAGGAAGATTGCGGGCTGAGTGACTTTTGTCTGCTTGAGGTCTTCGTCGGTGCCTTCAAACATGAGGTCGGTTATGCGGAAGCCGAGAATTTCATTGGCTTTTTCAAACATTTCGCGGGCTGTTTCATTGTTGTCGTACAGCTCTTTGCCCATTCCAACGAACTGGGCACCCTGGCCGGGAAATACAAATGCTTTCATTTAATGCAAGATTTTTAAGTAAGTGTTTAAATTTAATACAGTAAGTGAACAAAAATCTTTTATACAATCTTCGACTTCTTTTTTGTCAATTCCGCATTGTCGCTCAGTCGCTTAGCTCGCTAAGCTCCTTTACTCCGCAGCGGAATTGCCTAAAAAAT
>JAAVDT010000048.1 GCA_014801655.1 Bacteroides sp. | reverse complement strand
TTTTTGAGGTAAGAAGCTACCATTTCTACGTTGGGCTGCTGGTCGGCAGTGATTGTTGAAGAACCGATCTTGTAGAAGATGTAGCGAACGCTCTGGAGGTTGTTGCTAACTTTTTCGATCACTTCGGGTTTGCGGTTTTTGCAGGCTTCGAGTTCGGCAGCGAGAGCGGCGTTGGTGGCTTCAGTGGCAGCTACGGTAGCAGCGCAAGCGGCGATGTCGGCGCGGAGCTGGTTGATCTGAGCGTTGAGAGCGTCGATTTCACCCTGGTTTTTGGTGTCGGCGAGGAGGAAGCCGGGGCCGAAGTTGTAGGTCACGCCTGCAACGCAGTTGAAAGCGGCTTTAGCGCGGCTGTAAGCGGCGGAAGTCTGGTCAACGTTGAGGGCGTTGTATTCGGTGCCGGTCATGTTGAAGCTAACTGAGGGCTTGAGAGAGATGGTCCAGTTTTCAGCAACGTTGAAATTGAAGTTAAGACCTGCTTTGGTTACGAAATAGTTCTGATCCTTTGCGTCGATTGACATGGGGAAGAGAGCCATTTTGTTGAAGAATTCGTGGCCCCAGCCGGCACCGCCAACGAGTTCGATTTCGAAGAGGCGAGCTTTGCCGTTGTAACCGCCGAAGAGGTTCATGAGGTTGAATGAGGCGTAAGCGCCAACATACATATTGTCGATAGCAGTTTTGCTCTTGCCGGGGAGAACGTAGTCAGCGAAGGTGTCTTCGAAGAGGGCTTTGTTCCAAGAAGAGGTGTTTACGCCGGCGAGGCCTTCAACACCAACAGCTACGACGGGAGAAACTTGTTTCTGAACGTGGAGACCGAAAGCACCGCGCATATCACCGAAGAAAGCGTGACCTTTGGCAAGGGGAGTAGTAACGCCTCCGTCGAGACCAACTGACCAGTTGTCGAGGAAACTAACGGGCTGATAGGCTTTCTGAGCCTGTGCAGACATCAAGCTAACTGTAGCGACGGCTGCAAGAAGAATCTTTTTCATAGGTTATGACAATTAAACATTTATATATACTCGATGCAAAGATAACACTTTTTTGATTAAGAATGTTTAAAATTATTGCAATTTTTTTTAGGACCGGGCTGAGAGATAGAAAAAAAGGTTCGCCGGCGGGACGCCGACGAACCGGGATATTTTGTTTTCTGATTTATTTCAGAATCGGGATGAAGATCGGGTTGGGATCTTCGGGTTGAAGATTAGTCTTCGAGTGTGCAGATTGAAACGCGGTTCCAGTCATTTTCTGAGAACATGTGACCGATGCCTTCGCCTTCAGCCTGGATGCGGTCAGCGGCGATACCGTATTTCTTGATGAGTGAATTCTTAACAGATTCTGCACGAGCGGCGGCGAGTTTCTTGTTGAATTCGAGGTTACCGTCCTGTGAAGCATAACCCTTGATGACTACCTTAGAGCCTTTGTGGTTTTTGAGGTAAGAAGCTACCATTTCAACGTTGGGCTGCTGGTCGGCAGTGATTGTAGAAGAACCGATCTTGTAGAAGATGTAGCGAACGCTCTGGAGGTTGTTGCTAACCTTTTCGATTACTTCGGGTTTGCGGTTTTTGCAAGCTTCGAGTTCAGCAGCGAGAGCAGCGTTCTGAGCCTGAGAAGCGGCAGCAGCAGCTACGCATGCATCGAGTTCGCCACGGAGAGCGTTGATCTGAGCGTTGAGAGCGTCGATTTCGCCCTGGTTCTTGAGGTCAGCGCATTTGAAGCCGTCGCCGAATTTGAAGGTTACACCTGCAAAGATCTGGAATGCAGCTTTTTCTTTGTTGTAGGCAGCTGAGCTCTGAGATACACCTGCGTCGCTCATGTTCCAGAGAACTGAAGGACGGAGTGAGAGGGTCACAGCCTTAGAAACGTTGAAGTTGAAGTTAAGACCTGCTTTGGTTGCGAAGTAGTTGTAGTCGCCGGGGCCTTCTACATAAGAGTGTCCCCAACCTGCACCGGCCTGAGCTTCCATGTCGAAGACACGACCGTCGCATTTGTAACCGCCGAAGAGGTTAAAGAGGTTAATTACGCCATAAGCGCCAACATAAGAGTTGTCAATGGCAGTTTTAGAAGCGCCGTAAGAAGTGTTTACATAAGCTGCGCCTTCAACACCTACGCCAAATGCGGGTGAAACCATTTTCTGAAGGTGAAGGCCGAAACCGCCACGCATGTCTTTGATGAAAGAAGTACCGTCAGCGAGGGGTGTAACGCCACCACCTTCAATACCGAGTGACCAGTTATCGCCAAACGAGGGAGCTTCCAATGCTTGCTGAGCCTGAGCTGTGGTCATGCCTACAGCTGCGAGGGCGATGAGGAATAATTTTTTCATTTTGAATTTAGGTTAAGTTGATAAAAATCGGCACAAAGATATTAATTATTTTTTTAATTTTAACTAAATACATCCGAAAATTTAAGAGAACCGGTGCCATCCCATCTCATAAATTGATCGGCGTTTACTTAAAAAACACGTCGGGGGCCAGATTGTTTGCACAATTTGAAAGTTTTTTACCTATTTTTCANTNCNGNCGCACATAAACGAGCAATAACCANCAAAATTTCAAGTCGTTACGACGATAANAAATTTATTAAAAAAATTGCACGGTTTTCATAAATTTCCGCCACCGGGAGCGCAGCGAAGAGAGATTTTTTATGTAACTTTGCATTGATATGACGACGATAGAACTTACTGCGCGCGACTACCGGCAGATGTTTCAGAAGCCAACGGTGGTGTTCAACTCGGTGGATTTCAGCGAGCTGAATGCTGCGCGCGCTGACGAAATACGCTATGTGGCGGTCATGGCCGACAATGGAAGTCCAGTCTGCGGCCTGACGCTCGGAAGGCGCGGCGAGAGGTTTTTCGCGCCGTTTTCAGCTCCGTTTGCATCAATCGACATAAACCGGGCGCATCGTTCATCAGCTATCATAGAGGCAGTTAAATCAATCTGCAACTCTTATCGCCGGCTGACGCTGACCCTTCCTCCCCCACCCTACGCCGAGTCGCTCACGGCGCAGCTGCAGCTTGCCGTCATTGCCGCCGGCGGACGCAGAGCCTATGATGACTGGAATTTCCACATTGACCTCACACNCCCCTACGAGCAGCAACTGACCGCCGCGGCCCGAAGCACTCTCCGCCAGAGCCGACGCGAAGGGTTCGCGATGGTGCGGGGCGAGATAGCGAGGGTCTATGAAATCATCAGACTAAACCATGAGCACAGGGGCTACCCGATGAGAATGTCGCTCGACCAGGTCTTGGCAACGGCCGGCCCTGACGGGGTGGTCGAGGCCGATTTTTTTGTGTTGACCGACGGCGAGCGCGATGCAGCGGCCGCGATGATCTACCACACGAGCGCGGATGTGGCACAAGTAATCTACTGGGGCGATGTGCCGCAGTGTCCATGTCGCAACGCAATGAATCTACTGGCAGCGGAACTCGTTGAGCATTACACCCGGCAGGGCATGAGAGCACTCGACATAGGCCCGGCAAGCAGCGACGGAGTGGCCGACCGAGGATTGTGTGATTTCAAATCGTCGATTGGCTGCATCTGCACCATCAAGCCCACCCTTGAAGTGGATTTATAAACAGACATTGCACCTTTATGGGTGAGAGGATTGTGGCGAATGGCGACTCGCCGCCAGCCGAGAGGGGAAACAAGGATGAACGCTACTTACGAGACCTACGAAATAAAAGCACCGCTGCTGCACAAAAGCAACAACAAGCGGTTGTTGTTGAATCTTCTGAATTGTTGAACCACATCCAGTATATCCCGGCTAAAACCATTAAGATTCCGACAACAAGACAAATGTCTTTTCCTGTAATTTTGTACTTTCCATTCTTTATTTCCATAATGCAAAATTACGAAACCAGAGCGATATATCCAAAATGAATCAGATAGCGCATAACTCCGGGGCATTTTTGATGATGAATGAGGGGCAAGCCCAATTATTACACCTTAATATATATAATAGGGGCGCGAAATGTTGGGGGTATTGAAATGATTTTGTATTTTTGCATTCGCATTACTAACTTAAACTTCATGAGATGAAAAAATATCTCGTTACGGGTGCGGCCGGTTTTATCGGTGCAAACTTTGTGAAATATCTGCTTGAGAAGTGGGGCAGCGATGTTGAGATTATGATACTCGACGCGCTGACCTACGCCGGCAATCCACTGACCATCAAAGAAGAAACCGAGCTACCGAATGTCACTTTCGTGAAGGGCGACATTGGCGACCGCGAACTCGTGGAGCGTCTGATGGCGGAGTTTGATCCTGACTATGTGGTCAATTTCGCCGCCGAAAGCCATGTTGACCGCAGCATCACGAATCCCCGCCTGTTTCTGGAGACAAACATACTTGGCACACAAAACTTGCTCGACTGCGCCCGCAAGGCTTGGGCCGACGGCAAGGATGAGCAGGGCCGCCCGCGCTATCGCGAGGGTAAGAAATTTCTGCAGATTTCAACCGACGAGGTCTATGGCTCTCTGCCTAAAGACTATGACACTCCTCAGCCGCTTGCGGTGGCCGAGGAGGTGGAGCGCGTGATTCAGGGACGCGACAATCTGCAGACCTTCGGCAAGGGATTCTTCACCGAGCAGACTCCGCTCGCCCCGCGCTCGCCCTATTCGGCGGCGAAAACTTCGGCCGACCTCATCGTAATGGCCTATCACGACACCTACGGGATGCCGGTCAACATCACCCGCTGCAGCAATAACTACGGCCCGTATCACTTCCCCGAGAANCTCATTCCGCTGATCATCAACAANATTCTCGAAGGCAANCCCCTCCCCGTCTACGGCAAGGGAGAGAATGTGCGCGACTGGCTCTATGTNACTGACCACGCCAAGGCCATTGACATGGTGCTTCGCGGCGGACGNCTTGGCGAGGTCTACAACGTTGGNGGCTTCAATGAGGAGCAGAATATCACCATCGTAAAGACCGTGATCGACATCATTGCCCGCATCATGAAGGAGGAGCCGGAATATCAGAAACTTCTGAAACATCCGGTTGACAACATAAACNATGACCTGATCACATACGTCAGCGACCGCCCGGGCCACGATATGCGCTACGCCATCGACCCGACGAAAATAGCCACAGAGCTCGGATGGTATCCGGAAACGCCTTTCAGCGTGGGCATTGAGAAGACCATAAGATGGTATCTCGACAACCGTCCCTGGGTTGAAAGCGTCACTTCGGGCGACTACCGCAAGTATTATGAAGAGATGTATGCCAACCGCTAACAGATTGACACAATGAAAGGAATTGTTCTTGCCGGCGGATCCGGCACTCGCCTCTACCCCATCACCAAAGGCATTTCCAAGCAGCTGATTCCGATTTTCGACAAGCCGATGGTCTACTATCCCATCTCCGTGTTGATGCTCGCCGGAATCCGTGAGATTCTCATCATCTCCACTCCGGCCGACCTGCCGATGTTTCGCCGCCTGCTCGGCGACGGCTCGGAACTCGGAGTGAAGTTTTCGTTTGCCGAACAGCCTCGGCCGGAAGGTCTGGCTCAGGCGTTTATCATCGGCGAAGAATTTCTCGACGGCGACGATGCCTGCCTGGTGCTTGGCGACAATATTTTCTATGGACAGGGATTCACGGGCATGCTGAAGGAGGCTGTCAAGACCGCCTCNCAGGGCGATGCCACGGTGTTTGCCTATCCGGTCAGCGACCCGCAGCGCTTCGGAGTGGTGACGGTCGACGACCAATGGCGCGCCACGTCAATCGTTGAGAAGCCGGAGCATCCGAAGTCGAATCTNGCCGTGGTGGGTCTCTATTTCTACCCCGGCTCGGTGGTGGAAATTGCCAAAGGCGTGAAGCCATCAGCGCGCGGCGAGCTTGAAATAACATCGGTCAATCAGGCCTATCTCGAAGCCGGACAGCTGAAAGTGCAACGTCTCGGACGCGGGTTCGCATGGCTCGACACCGGCACTACGGATTCGCTGATGGAGGCGTCGAATTTCATTGAAACGATTGAGAAGCGACAGGGATTCAAGGTGGCCGCACTCGAAGAGATTTCATTTCGCAAGGGGTGGATTTCGGCTGAGGAACTCGCCGAACTCGCCGCTCCGATGAAAAATAACAACTACGGACAATATCTGCTCAACCTGGCCAAATATGGCATTGAAAAATAATCAACCCCGAGTCATCGAGCTGCCTAAAATCTGCGACCCTCGCGGCAATCTGACTTTTGCTCAGACGCCCGACCAGGTGCCGTTTGAGATTGCGCGCACGTTTTGGCTCTACGACGTGCCGGCTGATGCCGAGCGCGGCGGCCATTCGCTGAAGGGAACCGACCAACTGCTTGTGGCGCTGGCCGGAAGCCTTGATGTGAACCTGTTCGACGGCTATTCGTGGCAGCGGGTGACGCTCAACCGCCCCTACCGCGCGCTCTACATTCCGGCGGGACTTTGGCGCACACTCGACAATTTCACCTCGGGCAGCGTCTGCCTGGTGCTTGCCTCGGAGCCTTACAGCGAGGAAGAATATATCCGCGATTTCGACAGCTACAAGCAGTATGCCGCGGAGTTTGAACCAAGATTATGAACCGCCCCGTGATAAAATATCCGTTTCTCAACCTGCGCGATGCCAATGCCGATTGCCTTGACCGACTGAAAGATGCAGCCGCAAGAGTGATTGACAGCGGTCGCTATATCGGCGGCGAGGAGGTGGAGCGTCTGAACGCTTCACTGGCTGAGCTATGCGATGCGCCTCACGCCATCGGGGTGAGCAACGGACTTGACGCTCTGCGACTTATCTTCGAGGGCTACAAGACGTTGGGACGATTGAAGGCGGGCGACGAGGTTATCGTGCCGGCCAACACCTATATCGCGTCGCTGCTTGCCGTGACGCAGGCCGGACTGGTGGCCGTTCCGGTTGACCCGGATGTTGACACGATGAATCTCAGCGGCGAAGCCGTCAGTCGCTCTCTGACTGAGCGCACACGNGCCATTCTGACCGTTGACCTCTATGGCCGGATGGCCTGGGATGAGGAGATGCATCGGGTGGCATCAGAACATGATTTGCTCGTCGTGGAGGATGCAGCTCAGTCGATTGGCGCACAAGCGGCAACGGATGGTATCGGCGGCTCAAGAATGGCCGGAGCCATAGGCCATGCCGGAGCCCTGAGTTTTTATCCCACGAAAAATATCGGCGCTCTGGGCGACAGCGGAGCCGTGATTACCCACGATGCTGACCTGGCCGCAGCCGTTAGAGCATTTGCCAACTATGGCAGCGACCGCCGCTACCACAACATCTATTGCGGTCTGAATTGCCGCATGGATCCCATTCAGGCCGCCATGCTCAGCGTGAAACTTGAAGATATTGCCCGCGTTTGTGAGCGGCGTCGCCAAAGGGCGGAAATCTATGATGCAACAATAGACAATCCGCTGATAATAAAGCCGCAGATGCCGGGCTGGCGCGAGGAGTCGGTGTGGCATCAATATGTTTTGCGCATCCCCGGAGGAGAGCGCGACCGCTTCCGCGAATATATGCTTCGCAATGGAGTGGAGACGGATATCCACTACCCCACTCCGCCNCATTTGCAGCCCTGCTATGCCGGACTTCNTCATGGGCCGCTGCCTGTGGCTGAACAGCTTGCGCAAGAGGTGGTCAGCATNCCCATTGGCGATTCAACCTCAATCGAACGCGGCGACCCACAGGCCATAGCCGAGATTATCAACCGATTTAAGTAACTACAAACCATCTACATATCTATGCCTCGCAGAAAATCATCAAAAAAGAAATCATTTTCATTTGGATATATTCTCCTTGCGGCTGCCATTGCACTGGCTGTCATCGGCGCGTCGAAACTCGATGCNTGTGACAGAAGCGACAACAGCGCAAGCCCNTCCGTGGCAACCGAGGCCTCACANCTGATGGAGGTCAGTGTGCCCGAAGGCACACCGGAGCAGATTGTGCATTATCCGGGCATGGACGTTTCTTTCAATAAAAAGATGCATGTGCCCAACTGGGTGGCGTGGGAGCTGACGGCCGAAGAGGCTTCGGGCGAAGAACCGCGATCCAACAAGTTCTACAATGACCCGCAGGTTGAAGGCTGCCCCGAAACCTACGATTATAGCTATTCGGGCTACGACCGCGGCCACATGGCTCCGGCGGGCGACATGAAGTGGAGCAGCGAAGCCATGCAGGCATCATTTTCGCTGGCCAACATCTGCCCTCAGGCCAAATCGCTCAACACCGGCGCATGGAAGCGACTGGAAGAAAAATGCCGCCAATGGGCCAAAGCCGACGGCGAAATCATCATAGTGTGCGGCCCGGTGCTCAACGACCCGATCCGCGAATTTATCGGCGATGCCCGCGTTGCCGTGCCCAAACGATTCTACAAAGTAATCCTGTCGCCCAACGCCCGCCCCATGCGCGGCATCGGATTCATCATGCCCAACGGCAAACCGGAAGGAGGCATGCAGGCCTGCGCCGTCAGCATCGACGAAGTTGAGCGTGTGACCGGCCTCGACTTCTTCGCAGCCCTCCCCGACTCAATAGAAAACGCAGTTGAAAGCCAGTGCGACTTCCCGATGTGGAGCCGTATCAAACCCAAACAATAAAAGCAATGACAACAGCCGACAGCAACGACACCATATGCGCCATCTCAACCCCGCCGGGAGTTGGCGGAATAGCCGTGGCCCGCGTCAGCGGACCGCAGGCAATCGAAGTGACATCCCGAATCTGGCAAGGACGGCCGCTTGACGGAGTCGGCAGCCACACCGCCCATCTGGGCAACGTCACCGACTCCCGGGGCGAAATGCTCGACCAGGCCGTGGCAACAGTGTTCGTGGCTCCGAAATCATTCACAGGCGAAACGGTTGTGGAACTTGCCGTCCACGGGTCGCGATTCGTGCAGCGCGAACTCATCGCATCGCTCATCAAAGCCGGCGCACGACTGGCCGAACCGGGCGAATTTACCCGACGCGCATTTGCCGCCGGAAAAATGGACCTCGCCGAAGCAGAAGCCGTGGCCGACGTCATCGCATCCAACTCGCGTGCCGCCCACCGCATAGCCATCTCCCAGATGAAAGGCGGATTTTCAAAACGCATCGCCGACCTGCGCGCAAAGCTCATCGACCTCGCATCACTCCTCGAACTCGAACTCGACTTCTCCGAAGAAGAAGTTGAATTCGCATCGCGCACCCAGCTCCGACAGCTTGCCTCCCAGCTCAACGACGAAATCTCCCGGCTGCATCGCTCATTCGCCACCGGCAACGCCATCAAAGAAGGCATCCCCGTGGCCATCGTAGGCCCCACAAACGCCGGAAAATCATCGCTCCTCAACGCCCTGCTCGGCGACGAACGTGCCATTGTCAGCGACATCCACGGCACCACCCGCGACACCATCGAAGAAACCCTCGAACTTGGCGACTACCTCTTCCGCTTCATCGACACCGCCGGCATCCGCGACACCGCCGACACCATCGAACGCATAGGCATCGACCGCTCCCTTCAGGCCATCGACAAAGCCCGCATCATCATCATAGTCACCGACGCCACCTCCCCCCTGCCCAGCGATATCATCGACCGCGCCGTGCAGACACAATCGCAGTCCGACACACCGCCCGCCATCATCCTGTTGCGCAACAAAATAGACCGACTCGATCCGGCAGAGAGCGAAACAGACATCAGCGAAACCCTGTCAACCCCCACCGAAGGCCGGATTGAAATCATCCCCATTTCCGCCCTGACCGGACAAGGCCTCACCACCCTGACCGACCGACTCCAAGACGCCGCCCGACGCGACTGTGGCACCGCCGACGAAGACACCCTCGTCACCAACCTCCGCCACGCCCAAGCCCTCGCCCAGGCCCACCAATCCACCACCCGTCTCCTCCAGGGCCTCGNCACCAACCTCCCCGGCGACCTCCTGGCCCAAGACCTCCGCGAAGCCCTCCACCACCTATCCGCCATCACCGGCCAAATCCCCTCCACCGAAATCCTCGCCACCATCTTCTCCCGCTTCTGCATCGGCAAGTAACCATGTGATTAGAAACGATTACAATTTAGCATAATATGTTAGTATGGCACTCTTTACGGGGTGCCATTTTTGTTGCNACACTAACCGATTTTATCGGTTTCTGCTCGATTTTACGCCCATTTTTGTATCCCGATTGTATCTCTCTACTCAATCGGGACTATCCAGTCAGAGAGGTTGTAGAGGATTTAGACATCCTTAGACACCATTAGACGCGGTTAGACACTTTTAACAGAAATTTAACAGAAATAAAACGTAAAATGAGCAGTACAATCGAAATTACCAAAACTTGTGAATGGTGTGGAAACACATTCACAGCGAGAAAGTGTAGCACTCGCTATTGCTGTAAAAGATGTGCAGAACACGCATATAAAGATGTAAAGCGTAAAGAACATGTTATGCGAGAAGAAGCTAAGGCTGCATCTTCTCAGATTGGCGATGATAAACGCAATTTCATAACACCAACTCAATGCGCCAAAATTCTCGGTATCTGCCGTGCTTCAGTCTACAATTATCTTGCAGCCAACTCCATTCCTTGTTTTCAGTTCAAGGGAAAAACACTTATAAGCCGAGAAAGCCTTAACACTCTTTTCGATGGATCGCATCTATATCAGTTGCGACCTGCAAAAGAGAAACAACCGATAACTGAGTTCTACACCACTATGGAAGTGTTGGAAAAATTTGGTATCAGTAATTCATGGCTATTCAAGGCAGCGAAAGAAAACAATTTTCCTAAAACTATCCAACGTGGCAAAACACTTTGGAGTAAACAACACATTGACCGCTTCTTTGCCAAGTCAACACCTAAAGAAGATATTTCCGAATGGTATACTGTTGTAGAGATACAGGAAAGGTACGGTATGACCCTTTCGGCAATCTATAACCTCGTGTCAAAAGAGCGAATCCCGAAGATGAAGATAGGATGTGAGGCTCGTTATTCCAAAAGACATTTTGATATTGCCAAAGGAACGGCATTACCAGAAGAACCAGAATATTACTCTTTGCAGGAAGCAATGGGAAAATTCGGTATGACAAGAGACCAATTGTATCATTATGTCAAGACTTACAATATACCAAGAGTGAAAAGAGGTAAATATACGTACATTCCCAAGCAAGAGCTTGATAATCTGTTTGCTCCACCTAAGATTTGACACAGTGGAATGGTGGTGGAATCATGGTGGAAAACGCTAAAAGTGCGGTGCTGAATTCCACCATTCAAACACTTCCGACCTTTGCATTAAATCTTTTAAATCAAAACGCATATGAATACATGCACT
>JAAVDT010000047.1 GCA_014801655.1 Bacteroides sp. | reverse complement strand
TTTTAGCACAAAGAGAGATTTTGGGATGATTTTTCAAAATTGAAGAAGGAGCAATGCGGGCATTGCGACTGATGAAAGTTTGGAAAAGCGCCCAAAAGATTCTTTGTGATGAAATCAAAAATTAAACAACCTCTTAATTATTAATTTGGTTTAAATTCAAACACACTTTTAATATCGTGACTAACTGATACAGACAAATAAANCCAATCTCACATACATCTCCTTTAAATTGAATACTAATCTAAAAATGAAAAAAACGACCCATCTCGGAGCCCTGTTGGCGCTGCTCTTTGCNGCCTTCACCTTTTCGGGCGCCTATGGCCAGCAGGCCACAATGGTGGGATTCTTCCGCCCCGGCGACCGTCAGGTGTCGGAGGCATATCTCATGGACTTCGTTGACATTCGTCCGCAGTTTCCCGGCGGCGAAGCGGCTCTGCTGCAATANATCAACAAAGAGCGAGTCTATCCCCGCGAGGCTTATGAAGCCGGAGTNTCAGGGCGTGTGCTCGTTGGGTTCGTGATTGATGTCGACGGCTCCGTGTCCAACGTCAGCGTTCAGCGCGCCAGCGATCCGCGCCTCGAATGTGAAGCCTGCCGNATAGTCAGCGTGATGCCCCGATGGGAAGCCGGCCGGGTNGGCACTCGAAAAGTCCCCGTCTTCTACGTCCTNGCAATCCCCTTCCGCCTCTAAACAAAAGAAACTNCACACCCTTGACTCTTAACTCTTAACTCTTAACTCTAAACACTGTCATCTCCCTCTCCCGGCCGGATGTCAAGTCTATCGGCCGTGAACGGCCGATGAATGATCACCGGATGGCCCCCAAAAAACCTAAACNCTNTTAGCGAAAAGCCTGCGGGTGATAATGAAATAAGCCGTCAGCACACCGGTCCCGGTTATCACCCATGTGATNGGATAAATCGACANCAACAGACCGAAATTGTTTGAATCCGCGCAAACGGTGTGAATCCAGATCAGTCGCAACACGCATGTGCCGAACACCGTCATCACCATCGGTGTCATCGAATAGCCCAGAGCGCGCAGAGCCGATCCGCTGATTTCGTAGCTCGACGCAATGAATTGCAGCAGCAACACATACTCCAGTCTAATCACGCCATAATGAATCACCTCGGGGTCNGAAGAGAAAAATCCTAAAAATATCGGTGCATTCAGCGTGATAATCANGTTAGCCGCTCCTACTCCCACAACGCTCATGGCCATGCACATCCACATAGCCCNCCNNCATCGGTNGTAGTTGCCCGCACCATAGTTCTGACTGACNAAAGCCATAGTGGCCTGATTGAATGCCACCATGATGAAATAGCAATAAATCTCATAGTTCAGCGCTGCCGACGAACCTGCAATGGCGTTCGANCCATAACGGTTGATTGCGCTNTGAATGAATATGTTGGCGATTGAAAACACCATTCCCTGCAACCCTGCCGGCATGCCGATCTGCAGCATCTTTCGCGTCTCCGCGCCGTAGAGCTTCATCTTGCCCGGAATCAGCGTGAACGGCTCGCTCTCGCGCAGNAGCCAATAGGTGATAAACGAAGCATTGACAGTGTTGGCAATTACGGTAGCGATGGCTACACCCGCCACACTCATATCGAACACAATGACCAGCAGCAGGTTGATAAGCGTGTTGACAATGCCGCCCACCACCAGAGCGTAAAACGGTCTTCGCGTGTCGCCCATACTTCGCATGATGGCCGACCCGAAGTTATACACCATCATCATCGGCATCCCCAGAAAATAGATGCGCAGATAGGTGGTGGCCAGGTCTATGACATCGTCGGGCGTGTTCATCAGCTCCAGTATCGGGCGCGAAAGCGTCAGCCCCATGATGGTCAGCAACACTCCGCTGCCAAGGGCGATTACGCCCACAGTCGACACACATCTGCGGATACCCTGCTCATTCTTGCAGCCGATGTAGTTGGATATCACCACATTCGCACCAACCGACACGCCTAAAAACAGATTTATCAAAATATTGATGAGAGCTCCGTTGCTCCCCACTGCNGCCAGGGCCTGGTGTGACGAAAACCGTCCCACAACCATCACATCCACAGCATTAAACGACTGCTGCAGAATGCCGCTTGCCACCAGTGGAAGCGCAAACAATAGAATCTTCTTGAAAAGACTCCCCGAAAGCATATCAATTTTAGCCGAAGCCGGTGTTGCCATAGTCTCAAGAAATGTGTGTCAAAGCAAATTATCGCGCAAAATTACAAAAAATAGCTCGTTCCCTCAAAAAAAAAGATTCCACCACCGGATAATAAAAAAATCCTAAAAATCGCGCGCGCGTTTTTATATAAGGTGGATTTTTCGTAATTTTGCAATCACCAATCCCGCCACGGCTTTTCTTGCTGCCGCGCTCCGGAAAGTTAATCTTAAATGAATTTCTTCATAAAAGACATATTATTTGTGGCTTCGGCACTGCTTGTTGCCGCATCGGCCTGTGCCCCTAAGGGTGGCAATGGCAGCGCATCGGCCCCGTCCGACTCTATTGCGTCTGCCGACTCAGCCCTCGCTCTCCGGGAGCAAGCCGAACTCACCCCGTTCCCCGACACCATTTTCCCCTCCGCAGCCGAGGTGAAATACACAATAGAGATTGCCGACTCAACCCCGGGCAATCTCTCTTCGCTTAATGACCTTTACGTTGGTGCTCCCGGCGCATTCACCTTCCGTTGCGGAGCCAGGCGCGATGCCGATTTCGGAGGCCGTCTCGACAGCGTTCCGACTCACTTCGAAATTGACTGGACGTTTGAAACCGACGAAGATTTCACCCCCACAAAAGTGGGCACATGGGGTGGTGGAACAGGCTGGACCGGTCAGCCCCTCTATGTCGAGTGGCCCGACTCCGTGAAGGCTCGCTTCAAAGAAAAAAATCTCTCCTTCGCCGCTCAGGAAATCATGGTCGGTTCCCTATCCGGTCGTGTCTACTTCATCGACTTCGCCACCGGCAAAGCCTCGCGAAAGGCAATCAACACCCAAAACCCCATCAAAGGCACCCTCTCGCTCGACCCCACGCTCAACGGCAACCTCTATGTAGGGCAGGGGCTTTCAGCCCACGTTCCCGTTGGCGCACTGGTCATCGACCTTTTCCGCCACGACATCACCCATTTCTTTGGCAAAGACCCCAAAGCTCAGCGCGGCTGGGAAGCCTACGACTCCTCTCCCGTCAGAGTAGGGCAGTTCCTCTTCCGCCCCGGCGAGAATGGCACGCTCTACAAATTTCTCATCTCCCCCGGCTCGCTCAAGCTCCATTCCGCTTTGCGCTACCGCTGCAACGGCGCAGCCCCCGGCATGGAAGCCTCAATGGCCGTGTGTCGCAACTATGGCTTCACTGCCGATAATCATGGCAACATCCTCTGCATCAATCTCAACACACTGGCTCCCGTCTGGCACTACAAACTTCCCGACGACACCGACAGCACCCCCGTCGTTGCCGAAGAAGCCGACGGCGGCGTCTACATCTACACCGGCTGCGAGGTTGAACACGCCGGCGTCACCCGCGCCACTTTCGTGAAACTCGATGCTCTGACCGGACGCGAAGTTTGGGTCAACCGCGTTGAAGCGCAGCGCAAAGACATCGGCGAAAAACATTTCGACGGCGGATTCTACTCCACCGCTCTCCTCGGCCGTGGCGATTGCGAAGATTTGATTTTCATCAACGTGGTGCAGAACACCGATGGTCAGAACGGCTCATTCCTGGCCCTCGACCGCCGAACCGGCAAGACCGTCTATTCAACTCCGCTGCGTCACTACGCATGGTCATCGCCCGTCGGCTTCCTCACTCCTCAGGGGCGCCAGATGGTGGTCACCGGCGACTGTGCCGGCAACCTCTATCTCATCGACGGACGCAGCGGCAACATCATCGACCGCCAATCCGTTGGCTATAACTTTGAATCATCGCCCGTCGTGTCAGGCAACAGTCTCGTTGTCGGCTCCCGTGGCAAAACAATCTATAAAATCTCACTCAAATGAAACTGACTCGTCTGATTCTCATACTCATCGTAGCCCTGACTGCTCAGATTGCCGGCGCGCGTAACCTCGAAGCCAAGCGCGGCGTCATCTCCGGCGGCTACAACTTCTGGTTCTATGCCCCCGACTCTGCTAAGACCGAAGCCAAACCGGTGATTATCTTCCTCCACGGCGCAAGCCTTTGCGGCAACGACCTCAACCGCGTGAGCCGCTACGGCACCATCGATGCCATCAATCGCGGACGCAAAATCGACGCCTATGTCGTTGCGCCCCAGAATCCCGGCGGAGCATGGAACCCCTCGAAAGTGATGCAGCTCGTTGACTGGGTCGACAAAAACGGCAACGTTGACCACGACCGCATCTATGTGATCGGCATGAGTCTCGGCGGCTATGGAGCAATCGATGTCGCCGCTGCCTACCCCGACCGAATCGCCGCCTGCATGTCGTTCTGCGGCGGAGGCACATCCGCTAAGCTCGCCGACCTCAACAAAGTGCCCCTCTGGATTGTCCACGGCACAGGCGACCGCGCTGTCAACGTCTCTGAAAGCGACAAGGTGGTCAACGCCATGCGCAAGGCCGACTCCGAAACTCCGCGCCTGATCTACGACCGCGTTCCCGGCATGAACCACGGCCAGCCCGCCCGATTCCTCTACCTCTCCGATAGCTACGACTGGTTGCTCTCCCACTCCCTCTCCGATGAAGACCGCCCCGTGTCAGAGCCTTTCGACATCACTTCCGCCGCCGGCAAAGCCTACAAAGATTTGAACTACAAATCAGGTCGCTCATCGAAAAAGGCCTCCGCCTCCTCCCGCAAGAAACATGGCAAATCATCTGCCCGCACCCGCGCCAAAAGCAAACGCTCCGGCTCGGCCCGCGCCAAATCAAAACGTTGATATTTCCCCCTCCACCCATTTCCAATTCATTCATCATGGCAGAATTGAACATAGCTGAAGTCTATCGCGCAGCCGAAGTGCTTCAGAACGTAGCCCGTCACCCCAAACTCATCGGTGTCACCAAAATCAACCCCGATGCACAGGTCTACCTCAAACCCGAAAACCTCCAGTACACCGGCTCCTTCAAGCTCCGCGGTGCCTACTATAAAATCTCTCAGCTCAGCGAAGAAGAAAAAGCCCGGGGCGTAATCGCCTGCTCCGCCGGCAACCATGCCCAGGGTGTTGCCCTCGGTGCCACCCACAATGGCATTAAATCAATCATCTGCCTTCCCGCCGGTGCCCCCATCTCAAAGGTCGAAGCCACCAAAGCCCTCGGAGCCGAAGTGTGCCTCGTGCCCGGCGTCTACGACGATGCCTATCGACGCGCCCTCGAACTCCAGCAAGAGTGTGGCTACACCCTCGTTCACCCCTTCGACGACCCTCTCGTCATTGCCGGACAAGGCACCATCGGCCTTGAAATCATCGAAGAAATGCCCGATGTCGATGCCGTAATCGTGCCCGTTGGCGGCGGCGGTCTCATCTCCGGTGTCGCGTTCACCATCAAAAGCCTCAAACCCAATGTCAAAGTCTACGGAGTGCAGGCCGAAGGCGCCCCCTCAATGGTCGAATCCATGCAGCGTCGCGAGCGTATACGTCTCGACAGCGTCTCCACGATAGCCGACGGCATTGCCGTGAAAGAACCCGGAGTCAACACCTACGACCTCTGCTCAAAATATGTCGACGAAATCGTCACCGTCAGCGACGATGAAGTGGCCGCAGCCATCCTGACGCTCATCGAGCAGCAGAAGCTCGTTGCCGAAGGTGCGGGAGCCGTTTCCGTTGCAGCCGCCATGTTCAACAAAGTCCCCATCGAAGGCAAAAAAGTTGTCTGCATCGTGTCCGGTGGCAACATCGACGTCACCTCGCTCAACCGCGTCATCACCCGCGGATTGGTGAAAAACGGCCGCAACTCCACCGTCACCATAGTGCTTAGCGACAAACCCGGACAGCTCTCCAAAGTGTGCAGCATCATCGGCGACATGGGAGCCAACATCCTCTCCGTCGAACACCGCCGCAACAGCTCCAACACCGAAATCTCCGGTTGCAAAATCCACGTCGAAATGGAANCGCTCAACCACGACCACATCGCCCAGGTCAAAGACGCCCTCCGCACCGCAGGCTTCCGAGTTGAAGACTGACCCCGAAAAAGAATTTGCACGTTTCACAAATAAACGCTATCTTTGCAGCGCAAAAGCTCAAAGAAANGCAGCGCACGTGGCGTAATTGGTAGCCGCGCCAGACTTAGGATCTGGTGTCTAACGACGTGGGGGTTCGAGTCCCTTCGTGCGCACCTCCCCCCTCCGAAAAGCAGGCCCTCCCGGCCTGCTTTTCTATTTCCCCCGCCGGGCGTTGAGTTTATCGGCCGTGAACGGCCGATGATAGCCGGATGNCCAAATGGCCAAATGGCCATAATCCCTCCCCCTAATCCCTTCCCNAAAAAAAATTTGCAANACAAAATGTAATTTCATAANTTTGCGCTAACAATCTTGTTAAATAAAATTGATAAACATCTTTGTTATGGCAGAGACCGTTTCTAACAATAATCCTCCTGACACCGAGTCGCGCATTCTTATCGCTGCNGAACAGGAGTTTATGGCTAAAGGTTATGCCGGAGCACGCACAACTTCCATTGCNGAAGCNGCCGGAGTNACCCACGCCATGCTTCACTATTATTTCCGAACCAAAGATAAACTTTTTGAGCGAATCATAGCNGAAAAGACAGCTTTGCTCAAAGAATTGATGCTTGGTTCAANCGATAGCAGTGACTTGCCGCTCGACACCCTGATTGCCACTCTCATTTCACGTCACATCGATTTCATTGCNGCCAANCCCGGCCTGCCTCGATTNATGGTGGTGGAAGTGTTCGGCAATTCNGAACGCCTGGCAGTGATGCGCAATCAGCTGATAAANTATGCNCCCGNCTTTATTGCCGATCTNCAGCGTCGCATNGATGNNGATGNNNNGCGNGGCNTNTGNCGNNAGGTCGACGCCGTCATGTTGCTGATTGACATTGTGTCGCTCAATCTGTTCAGTTTCATGTCAGCTCCGCTNTTCAATGCCATTTTAGGCGNCGACTTCGTGGGNTCTCCCGAATTTGTTGAACTGCGGAAGAAAGAAAATATAGAAACCATCATGCGAAAACTCAAGCCATGAAGAAATCCCTCTTAGCCATACTCGCCTGCTTGATTGCTGCGCCGATGCTTCGGGCNCAGGTCACTCTNGAAGAATGTCTCGAAAAAGCCCGGGCCAACTATCCCGTGATTAAAAAATTTGAGCTCGTCCGCCAGACTGCCGACATTCAGCTCTCAGACATNAACAAAGGCTGGCTGCCACGCGCCGCGGTCTATGGTCAGGCGACTGTGCAGAATGTCGTGCCCTCATTTCCCGAAGCACTCACAGGTNTGTTGCAGCAAATGGGGCAGAGCTACCCCGGCCTCTCGCGCGCGCAATATAAAATAGGTGTGGATATCAACCAGACCATCTGGGACGGCGGCGTATCCGCCACACAGCGCGAAATCGCGCGCTCCCGCAGCCTCACCGATGAAGCCGCGCTCCAGGTCGAACTCTACCCNGTCTGCGAACGNGTTGAAAATCTCTATTTCGCAATTTTNCTTACCGAAGAACAGATTGCCCANAGCCGTGTCACGGCCGGCTTGCTTGACCAAAACCTCTCNCGGCTGCGTTCAATGCTCCGCAACGGCACGGCCATGCAGGCCGATGTCGACATGGTCGAGGCGCAGCGGCTTGCCATAGGGCAGTCGATTGCCGAGGCTGAAAGTGCCGTTGCCGGCTATCGTCGAGTANTNGAACTCTTCATAGGCGANCCGATAGGAACTTCACCATTGACCCANCCCTCGGCCAACATCCCNTCCGCTGACGAGGCCACCGATCGACCGGAGCTGCGTCTGTTCGANCGACGTCTCGCCGACAACCTCCTCTCGCAGCGTCTCGCCGACAATTCCCTGATGCCCCGCATCGGTTTCTTCGCACAGGCCTACTATGGCTATCCCGGTCTTGACTATTTCAAGAGCATGGTCTCGCGCAACCTCTCTTTCAACATCGTTGCCGGTGTGAAAGTCAGTTGGAATGTAGATGCTTTCTACACCCGTCGGAATACCTCGGCCCGCACCCGGCTTAACGCCCTCTCGATTGAGGCCGACCGTGAACTCTTTCTCTTCAACAACCGGATTCAGTCGCAGACCGACCTCGCCGAAATCGAAGGCTTGCGTCGCGTCATGGCCGACGATGATAAAATCATTGCCCTGCGCACCCGCGTGCGCAAAGCCGCTGAGTCGCAGCTCGAAAATGGCATCATCGATGCCACCGCCCTGCTGTCGAAAATAGCCGATGAAAACATGGCCTGCCTCGCAGCCCGATTCCACCAGATTCGTCTCCTTCAAGAAATCTACAAACTAAAATACACCCTCAACCGATGAAACGCTCAATCATTCCTGCCATAGTCGCCACCGTCCTTCTGCCAATGACCGCCTGCGAAAACGCGCCGCAATATGATGCTACGGGCATCTTCGAAGCCACCACCGTGACCCTCTCCGCCGAAACATCAGGCCGCATTCTCTCGATGTCGGTGGCCGAGGGCGACACCGTCATGGCCGGACAGACCGTGGCTGTGGTCGACACAACCCTGCTTGTGCTCCAGCAGCGCCAGATCGGCAGTCAGCGTAGTTCGACCGAAAGCTCCGTGCCCGACGTTTCCGCTCAGGCAGCGGCCCTGCGCAGTCAGATTACCCATCAGCAACACGAGGTCGACCGCTTTGCCCGATTGCTTGCCGACGGCGCAACCACTCAGAAGCAATATGACGATGCCCGCGCGCAGCTGACAACCCTCCGCGCGCAGCTCGACGCCCTGCTTTCAACGCTCGGCAAAAACCGCTCGTCGATTTCCGAAAGTGCCGTGGCTCAGGCCTATCAGTCCGATCAGATTCAGGAGCAGATTCAGCGCAGCTCGGTGGTGTCGCCCATCGGTGGAACGGTGCTTGTCAAATATGCCGAGCCGGGCGAATTTGCCACTCCCGGCCGCCAGCTCTGCAAACTTGCCGACCTCTCCCAAATCTACCTCCGCGCCTACTTCACAGCCTCTCAGCTCGCCGATATCAAACTCGGGCAGAAGGTCACCGTGACTGCCGACTTCGGCGCAGACGAACGCTTCGACTATCCCGGCACCATCACCTGGATTGCTCAGGAAAGCGAATTTACTCCAAAAACGATTCAGACCGAAGACTCCCGGGCCAATCTGGTCTATGCCGTCAAGATTGCCGTCAACAACGACGGTCGTCTAAAGCTCGGCCAATACGGCGAAGTGAAACTCTGACACCCACGGATACTCCGCATGACCACAACACCTCCAATTCAGATTTCCGCCCTGAGCAAAAGCTATGGCAAGCTGCTTGCGGTCGATAATGTCAGCCTCAGCGTGCGACCCGGCGAGATGTTCGGACTGATCGGACCCGACGGCGCCGGCAAATCCACAATCTACCGTATTCTTGCCACACTGCTGCAAGCCGACGGAGGCACCGCACGCGTCTGCGGTCTCGACACACGCCGCGACTATCGCCGGGTCCGCAACCGCATCGGTTACATGCCGGAACGATTCTCGCTCTATCCCGATTTGACTGTCAACGAAAATCTGCACTTCTTCGCGTCGCTCTTCGGAGTGTCGGTGCGCGACAATTTCGACCTGATAGCCCCGGTGTTCAGTCAGCTCTCGCGATTCCCCGACCGTCGCGCCGGAGCCCTCTCCGGAGGCATGAAGCAGAAACTCGCCCTTAGTTGCGCGCTGATCCATCGCCCCGACGTGTTGCTTCTCGATGAGCCGACGACGGGTGTCGACGCCGTGTCGCGCAGCGAGTTCTGGGATATGCTCGCCACCCTGCGCGAAAAAGGTATAACCATCCTCGTGTCAACCTCCTACATGGACGAGGCCACCCTATGCGACCGCATCGCCATGATCAACCGCGGCCGCATCCTCGACCTCGACACTCCGGCCGGACTGCTCACGCGCCTTGACGAGCCGCTGTTTGATGCCGTCGGCCCCAATATGTTCGCCCTGCTTGAACGCCTGCGCGAGATGCCCGACGTGGTCGACTGCTACACTTTTGGCGCCACACTCCATGTCGTAGCCACCCACTCATTCACCCCCTCCAAGGCCTTGGCCGACCTCTCCGCCAAGGGCCTGAATGACGTGAAAATCACTCCCGCCAAGGGCGACATCGAAGACCTCTTTATCAAACTGACCCGCAATGAATCAAGATAACACCTCAGCCGCCGAAGTCATCTCAGTTCGCGATTTGACCAAACGCTTCGGCTCATTCACCGCCGTCGACCACATTTCGTTCAGTGTGGCCCGCGGTGAGATTTTCGGCTTCCTCGGTGCCAACGGTGCGGGTAAGACCACCGCCATGCGCATGCTCTGCGGTCTCAGTTTCCCCACCTCCGGCTCCGGCACCGTGGCAGGCTTCGACATCGTTAGCCAATCCGAACAGATCAAACGCCGAATCGGCTACATGAGCCAGAGGTTTTCGCTCTACGCCGACCTCTCCGTTGAGCAAAACCTCCGCCTGTTCGCCACCATCTACGGCATGTCCGCTTCCGACATCCGCTCCGCCACCGCCCGTCTTTTCCGCGAACTCGAAATGGAGTCGGTGCGATCCACTCCGGTGCGCGACCTCCCCGTCGGCTGGAAGCAGAAGCTCGCCTTTGCCGCCGCCACCATCCATCGGCCCGACGTAGTGTTTCTCGACGAACCGACCGGTGGCGTAGACCCCATCACCCGACGCCGATTCTGGGAATTGATTTATAAAGCCTCCTCCGAGGGAATGACGGTGTTCGTCACCACCCACTATCTCGACGAAGCCGAATATTGCAACCGCGTCTCCATCATGGTCGACGGCCGCATCAAAGCTCTCGACTCCCCGGCGGAGCTCAAGCGTCGCTACGGAGCCTCGACCATGGACGAAGTGTTCCGCATCGTAGCCTCCGACGCCACCCGCTCAGAATAACCATTACCCAAACCCCTCAACAAGCTCCCTCCGCCATGCCCGCCACCTCCACCATATTCACTTCGCTCGTCGGCAAAGAGATGATTCACATTGTGCGCGACCGTCGCACCATGCTCATCGCCCTGCTGATGCCCCTGGTGTTGCTGCTGCTCTTCGGCTTCGCTATATCGACTGAGGTCAACAATGTTCGCGTCGTGGCCGTGGTCGACCGCCACACCGACTCGACCCGCGACCTGCTCATGCGCCTTCAAGTCAACTCCTACTTCTCATTTCAAGGCCTGACCGACCCCTCCGAAGTCGAACGCCTTCTCCGCTCCTCTGCCACCGATGCAGCCCTCTTCATCCGCGAGGGCGCCGACGGCAAGCCACGCTGCCAGATTGTGGTCGATGCCTCCAACCCCACCATCGCCCAAGCCATGACCGGCTATCTGCGCGGAGTCATTGTCTCCGCCGGCGCCCCCGAGCCAACCATCACCCGCACCCTCTACAATCCGCAGATGAAAAGCGCCTACAATTTCGTGCCCGGCATCATGGGCATGATATTCATTCTCATCTGCGCCATAATGACATCCGTCTCCATTGTGCGCGAAAAAGAGAGCGGCACGATGGACCTCCTGCTCGTGTCGCCCGTCAGACCGCGCACCATCATTCTTGGCAAACTCGTGCCCTACCTCCTCCTCTCATGCCTCATTCTCGCAGTCATGCTCACCATCGCCTACACCGTGCTCGACCTCCCCGCGTCGTCCAACGTTGTCAGCGTCGTGGCCCTCTCACTGCTCTACATTGTCATGTCGCTCTCCATCGGCCTGCTCGTGTCAACCATTGTCACCACCCAGCTCAACGCCCTCATAGTTTCCGCCGTGGCCTTCATGCTGCCGGTCATTATGTTTTCCGGCATGATATTCCCCATCGACAACATGCCCCTGCCGCTCCAATGGCTCTCCTGCATCATCCCNGCGCGGTGGTACACAGCGGCCATGCGCTCGCTGATGATTCAGCAGCTCGACATCGCCCACGNGCTCCGGGAAATCATCATCCTCGCCTCAATGACCGTGGTCGTGCTCACAATAGCCATCCTCAAATTCCGCAACTCCAACCGATAGTCCCACTCCCNGCCGTATGAACCTCCGAATCCTCAAGGCCCTCCTGCGCAAAGAGTTCACCATGATGCGCCACAACTCGCTNATCATGAAAGTCATCTTCGTGATGCCNCTGATGGTCATGCTCGTGATGCCCCTCGTGGCCAACCTNGATGTGACGAATGTCAATGTGGCCGTTGTCGACAACGACCGNTCCCAGCTCTCCCGCCGCATCATTGCCGACATCCGGGCCTCCGAACGCCTGACCCTTNTATCCGTCCTTCCNACCCATGCGGCAGCCATCGATGCCGTGGAGCGNGGCAANGTCGACGCCATCCTGACCATACCGCCCCACTATGAACGCAACATGGCCTCCTCGCTTCCCGCCGCCGATGTCGAAGCCAACGGCGTCAACGCCACCAAAGGCATGCTCGGCGCGCAATACCTCTCCCAAACCGTGNCCATGACCATAGCCCAATGGCGCGCCGAAAGCGGACAACCTGNGGCCTCCTCCTCCTCCCCTGACATCAGCATCATCAACCGCTACAATCCAACGCTCAACTTCCGCAACTACATGATTCCGGCCCTCATGGTNATGCTCCTGATCATCATCTGCGGNTTCCTCCCNGCCCTCAACCTCGTCAGCGAAAAAGAGACCGGCACCATCGAAGCCATGAACGTAACCCCCGTGGGCAAACTCACCTTCATGCTCTCCAAGCTCATCCCCTTCTGGATTGTAGGGCTCATCGTGGTCACCGTNGGCATGCTCATCGGCCGCATCGTCTACGGACTCGCCCCCTGCGGAAGCATCCCCGCNATCTATCTCGCCACAATCCTCTTCAGCCTCGTCATGTCAGGACTCGGCACCATCGTGGCCAACCGCTCCGCCACCATGCTCCAGAGCATCTTCATCATGTTCGCCTTCACCATGGTGTTCCAGCTCATGAGCGGCCTCTTCACCCCCATCCTCTCCATGCCCNCCTGGGCCCGCGCCATCACCTANGCCATTCCCCCGCGCTACTACATCGAAATCATGCGCTCCCTCTACCTCAAAGCCACNCCACTCAGCGANCTCCTCCCCCAATTCACCGCCCTCCTCCTCCTCGCCACCNCCCTCCTCCTCCTCTCCGCCCTCTCCTACCGCAAACAATCCTAACGTACATTAATAGCCAATACCTAATTGNATGAAGAATTGACTATCAATTTTTCTCTAATGAGGGTATTGNAGAAAGAAAAAAAATATTTAACTTTGCGATTGCATATCGCCCGCGGAGTCTCGATATGGGGTNACGAGGGCCGGGTGCAGACATATTACAAGAGCGTTTATCCAGCGCTCGTTCTTGGCTTATTGAAATGTGGCAATTTCGAAATCCGGGTCGAGAATGAGGCAACGATAGGCGCCTTTCGGAGTATGATATATCTATGTTATGCGAGTGTAGAAACTACACTCCTTAATTTGCTATACATATCATACAGCGTGAGGCTCCGCGTTGCTCGTTCTACCCAGATGGGCAAATGCCACAGCCTCAATAAGCGGGACGAGTAACAGATACAGACTCTCACGCTCTTTTTTATTTATAATCTGTTGGATTGTGAGTCTTCCGGCAAAAAACACATTATCACAGTCCTCCTATGAGAAAGATATTTTTGGGAATCGTATCTTTNCTGCTGATTTCGTCTGTCGGCATGACTTATGCTCAAACCACTAAAGAGCAACGTAAAGAACGTCAGGAGCTTGCAAAAGCGTCAAAAAAGGAACTAAACGAAAAAGCAAGCAAAGCTGCACGAAAAGAAGCTAAACGATTGTCGAAAGAGGGATGGAAGACGGCCCCCGGAGCACTTCCACTTGAAAAACAACTTGACAAATCCTATATGATGCAGTATCAATATGATACNGATGGTTTCCCTCAGTTCATAATGGCNGAGGCCATGAGTACCGGAGGAAACTACGATGCNGCCAAAATGCAAGCATTGGAACTCGCGAAACAAAACCTCGCCGGTCAGATTCAAACCGAAGTTACTGCCCTGGTTGAAAACACTGTTGCAAATGAACAGATGGATCAAAGTGANGCNGCTTCAATAACACGCAGTGTCATGGCTGCCAAAAATCTGATTTCCCAGAGCATCGGTCGCGTNATTCCCGTNGTTGANACCTATNGNGTTGTAAATGGNAACAACCGTGAAGTNCTTGTNNGNATNGCNTATAGTCAAGAAATGGCAAAATCGGCAGCCAAGAAAGCCGTAAAAAAAGAACTAGAACAACGCGGCGACTCTCTCCACGGCAAACTNGANGAANTNCTNGGCTGGTAAATATGCGTAGGCTTTTTTTANTATCTTGTCTTATAGTGTGCTTAACAGCTAATGCGCAGGATAGTAAAATCGTTTCCGCGTCATATACGTTTTATGCACCGGAGACAATGTCAGTTGAAGAAGCCAAACGCGAATCGTTACAACGAGCGCAAATAGAGGCAATTGCTAATGAATTCGGCACCATAATTGGACAAAATAATACAACCCAAACTCGAAATGAAAATGGTGTTAGTCATATGGATTTCCTGTCATTGCGATGGTCTGATGTTAAAGGTGAATGGATTGAGACTATTGGACAACCCAAATATGATATTCAATATGACAACCATCTTCTAATTGTTAAATGTGAGGTAAAAGGAAAGGCTCGAGAGATAACACGGGCTTTACTTGATCTTATAACTAAACCCTTGAAAAATGGAACAGATATACGTTCTGAAAGCTATAGTTTTAAAGATGGAGACGATTTATATTTATATTTCTCGTCGCCTGTCGATGGATATTTATCGGTTTATTTATTAGATGAATTTAATCATACAGTTTACAATATTCTGCCATACAAATCACAAAANNTAACATCTNCGAAAATAANTTCNAATAAAGAATACATNTTCTTCTCTAAGAATCATGTTGATAGACATGAACAGATTGATGTNGATGANTACACATTAACTTCTGACTCTGAAAGAGAGTANAACACTCTATACGTCCTGTTTTCCCAAAATGAGATAGGTAAGAAAAGAGGTTTTGAAAGTAATGAAATGTCATTGCCTAAGAATATTCCTTATGTTGATTTTCAATCATGGTTATCAAAAGCATTGTCAAAGGATAAAAATTTACAATTAATTCGATTTTCCATAACTATTGATAAATAAATATTTTACGTATGAAGNCGNTAAGATTAATTATTACNGCCATTATGTTTTTTAGTATCTCAATACTAAAAGCGCAAACGTNTGAAATGGATTATTCAAAAAAGACTGGNNACCTTATGTGGACCATAACAAAGATAGAAATGATTAAAGANTCTANAAATGTTTATCTGTCGGTAAAAAATATGGAGANAGACGNACANNNTTTAAATTTCAAAGGTNTNTATGTTCACACGGGTGTATTTCCTGACCAAACAGTAACTAAAAATTCTGCCGTAGAAAAATATGGAGAATATCGATTTATCTTGAAGCCTTATCAGGAAATGCAAACAGTTCTGGAATTCCCAGCGGAAACATTCTTGGGTATAAACAAGTTTGATATCTATATAACGTATCATGGTAAACTGAGAGATATTAGAATCTCGGATATACCAGCATTATCTTTATTTGATTTAAATAAGGATATGCAAACATGGGAACAATATTATTATTCGCGCAGGAAGGTGGTGCCAACTTATATAACAGAAGCTGAATTAAAAAAAGCCATTCAAGACGAAGTAGAAAATTGGCAAACAAAAGGAGAATTTGAATCAACGTCATCCTGGAGAGTAAGAGTTAATGATTGTACAAGAGAAGAGTTTATAAGAATCACTACAAATAAACACTTCTCTATATATGAGAAGGAACAACAACAAATAAAGCAAGAACAAAAAACACTTGCCCAATCTTATGAAAAATATAAGGACAAGATTATAGATCGGTTTTATCAAATAAAAATCGCAGCTGCTAAGAGTAAATTTTCTTCTTCTGATTTTGAATTAATGCCATATGATGCCGATCATGAAACCTTTCTAATACATAGCAACCTATATGGAGATATCCTTCTCCCGGTTCCAATTGATTCTGCGCCATTTTTTAAACAAAATTGGAGTTCAATAAAGAAAAGTATTAAGTCTGAATTTGCTCCCAATGGTGATGATGTATCATTAACAAAACTTATTTTCACAAACAATTATAGGGAGTATAGGGAGTACGTTTACGACAGTCATACCAAGGCTAATTACGCAATTACTGACGTTAAATATAATTTCGCGCCCATTGAAATTGCTGATATTGATGTTGCTAGTATAAATATTGATGGGATTTCTGCGCTTCCGGTTGATGTTTCTTCAAAGGTTGTTGGCAAAACAAGTTCAGAGATTATAACAGCCCAAAATGTTAAGGTTGAAAAAGTTAATATTTCCGCAAGTGAAAAATCGGATGTAGACACAGCTATACCTAAAAATAAAACTAATAATAACACGTCTACATTTGCTGTTATTATTGCAAATGAGGATTACCATTCAGTATCCAATGTCCCTTATGCAAAGAAAGATGGGGAGATATTAGAAAAGTACCTTACAATGACAGTTGGTTTGCCAAAAGACCATGTGAAAATTTACAAAAATGCTAGCTTTGGCAATATGGCTGCTGCCATGAAACATATTAAAAATCTATCAGATGCATTTGGTAAGGAGCTAAACTTAATTTTTTATTACACAGGTCATGGAATGCCTAATGAAAAGACAAAAAATCCAATGTTAATTCCTGTGGATGGGGATGCCGCAATGCCGGAAACTTGCTACGATCTTGATAAAGTAATAGCATCTCTTGGAGGTCTAAAAGCTAAATCCGTAGTGGTAATGCTTGACGCATGCTTTAGCGGAACAGAACGTGGTAATGGTATGCTTATGGCAGCACGAGGCATCCGTATCAAATCCAACCAGTCGGAACCGATTGGCAATATGGTTATTTTGTCGGCATCTCAAGGAGATGAGACAGCTTACCCGTATGTTTCCCAACAACATGGTTTGTTTACTTATTTCTTAATTAAGAAACTACAAGAAAACAAAGGAGATGTGACTCTCGGAGAACTCTCTGACTATATTACGGAACAGGTCAAACGCCAATCTGTTGTATCCAATGGAAAACTTCAGACTCCATCTGTATCTGTATCTCCGATGTTACAATCTTCCTGGCGGAATCTTAAATTGAAATAGCAGATAATAAAGGCTTTTATCTATTACGCCAATAAGCGCGGGTAAAGATATTGAAAGATATCTTTTCCTGCGTTTTCTATCTTATAAAAGAAAAAAGATGGGTTGTGGGAACATGCTCAACTTAGGTAAAGGGGTAATTCTACTTATTAAACTACGATAAATTGGTAAGGGATATTTTTATTTAATATATGATGGTGTTCCTGGGGGCTGATTCGTAGAGGATAATGCAGGCAGCGACACCGGACTTGGTCGGGTGTCGCTGCCTGTGGTTTGTCTTTGGGTGGGGTCAGTCGAAGGATTTGTCCCAGTCTTTCCAGACGGGTTCGTAGCCGAGGCGGCGGATTTCGGCGGCTACTTCGAGGGGGGTGCGGGAGTCGGTGACTTCAAACTGTTCGAGGGCGTCGGGGGTGGAGACGTAGCCGCCCGGCTCGGTCTTGCTGCCGGCGCTCATGGAGGTGACGCCGAGGCGCATCATGTTGGCGCGGAATGTCGGCGACTCGCGGGTGGAGTAGGAGATGTCGACATCGTGGTCGAAGATGCGGAAGGCAAATGTGAGCTGTGCGAGCTCGCGGTCGGTCATCACCACTTTTGGCTCGTAGCCACCCTCGGCCGGACACATGCGCGGGAAGTTGATCGAGTAGCGGGTGCGCCAGTAGTTGCGGCGCAGATATTGGAGGTGACGCGCCATCATGGTGACGTCGGTGCGCCAGTCTTCAAGGCCTATCAACACTCCCATGCCGATTTTATGCACTCCGGCGCGGCCCATGCGGTCGAAGCCGTTGACGCGCCATTCAAAAATCGATTTCATGCCGCGCGGATGATAGTTGCGGTAGTTGGCTTCGTTGTAGGTTTCCTGGAAGCAGACCACGCCGTTGAGTCCGCTTTGGGTCAGGCGGTAGTAGTCGCGCTCTTTGAGCGGCATCACTTCAATGGTCAGATTGTTGAAGTAGGGGCGGGCGGTGCGGAGCACTTTCTCCAGATAGTCAANGCCGTTGAGCGACGGAAATTCACCCGACACGATGAGCAGATTTTCAAACGGGCCGAGCCGACGGATGGCCTCGCACTCTGCCTTNACCTGGTCGAGCGTCAGCGTGACGCGCTCCAGCGGATTGGAGTGGTTGAAGCCGCAATAGACGCAGGCATTGGTGCAGGCGTTGGAGACATACATGGGGATGTACATCGATATCGTCTTGCCGAACCGNTCCAGAGTGTAGCGTCGCGAGAGCTGTGCCATCTGTTCGAGATAAGGCTCGGCGGCGGGGGAGATGAGCGCCATGAAATCGTCGACGGTGAGATGCTCCTTGCGCAGAGCAATCTCAACGTCGCGCGACGTCTTGGCGAGAATCGATCGGGTCGTTTCGTCCCAATCGTAGTGTTTCAGTTCGTCGTAAAACATCTTGACGGAGAGTGATGATTATTTTGCGCAGTCGTCGGTGATCTGCTGGGTTATGCGCATGGCGCAGAAGTTGGGNCCNCACATGGTGCAGAAGCGATTGTCGTCGGGNCGCGATTCAACGTAGTATTGTTTTGCNCGGGCAGGGTCGAGCGACAGGTTGAACTGATCTTTCCAGCGGAACTCGAAGCGGGCTTTCGACAGGGCATTNTCGCGAATCTGTGCGCCGGGATGCTGCTTGGCCAGGTCGGCGGCGTGGGCGGCAATCTTNTAGGTGATAACNCCCTGNCGCACATCCTCCAGATTGGGCAGAGCNAGGTGCTCTTTGGGTGTCACATAGCAGATCATCGCCGTGCCGGCCCATGCAATCTGGGCTGCGCCGATGGCNGAAGTGATATGGTCATAGCCGGGAGCGATNTCGGTGGTCAGCGGGCCGAGAGTGTAGAAGGGAGCTTCGTGACATTTTTCAATCTGGCGGTCCATGTTTTCCTGAATCTTGTGCATCGGCACNTGGCCGGGACCTTCGATGAGCACCTGAACGCCGTGGGCCCACGCCTTTTCGGTCAGCTCGCCCAGCACATCGAGTTCGAGAAACTGAGCNCGGTCGTTGGCATCGTGGATTGAGCCGGGGCGCATACCGTCGCCCAGCGACACGGCCACATCATAGCGNGCCAGAATCTCGCAGATTTCATCGAAATGAGTGTAGAGGAAATTCTCCTCATTGTGCATCACCGCCCAACCGGTCATGATCGAACCGCCGCGGCTCACGCAGCCGGTCAGACGCTCGCCGAGCATTTCGGCATGCTGGCGCAGCGCGCCNGCATGGATGGTGAAATAGTCGACACCCTGTTCGGCCTGTTCGATGAGGGTGTCGCGATAGACNTCCCATGTCAGGTCTTTGACGCTGCCGCCAACCTTTTCAAGGGCTTGGTAGACAGGCACTGTTCCCACCGGCACGGGACAGTTTCTCACAATCCATTCGCGGGTTTCATGGATGTTGTCGCCGGTCGAGAGGTCCATCAGCGTGTCGCCGCCCCAGTAGCAGCTCCACACGGCTTTTGCCACCTCCTCCTCGATGCCCGACGAGAGTGCGGAGTTGCCGATGTTGGTGTTAAGTTTCACAGAGAAGTTGCGGCCAATAATCATCGGCTCGGCTTCGGGGTGGTTGATATTGGCAGGGATGACGGCGCGTCCGGCGGCCACCTCCTGACGCACAAACTCAGGCGTGATGAAACTTTCAACGCCCTTTTCGCGGCAATCCATGTTCTCGCGTATGGCAACATACTCCATCTCGGGAGTGATTACGCCCTGGCGNGCGAGCTCCATCTGGGTGATNCGGCGCCCCTCTTTGGCGCGGCGCGGCGCATAGCGGTGGCCGAAGCGGATGGCGTCGAGCGAAGCATCGGCTTCGCGCATGCGGCCATAGTCGGAAGTGATTTCCGGGAGCTGTTCAAGGTCATCGCGCTCGGCGAGCCACTGTTCGCGGATGCGCGGCAGNCCGGCATTGATGTCGGTGGTGATGGCNGCATCGGTGTAGGGGCCACTNGTGTCATAGACCATCACCGGAGCGTTTTCGGTCATGGTGCGTTCGCCATTCTTAACGGTGACGGTCGGAGTCAGGTTGACGCGGCGCATGGCCACACGAATCGGATGAATCTCTCCGTCAATATATATCTTCTCAGAGCCGGGATAGCTGTTGATGTCAATATTTTCAATTTTCATTGCAGTGATAATGAGTTGGTTGTGTGAATATGGCGCANCTTTGTGCGCCNGATTTGATAATCAATCCAAAAACGATGTCAGCGGACTNGAAGCCACGGCGGAATTGCTGACCGAACCGAGACCGGCAACNTAGGCGCGGCGTCCGGCTTCAACGGCCAGACGGAAAGCCACGGCCATCTCCACAGGGTCGCCGGCCACGGCAATAGCGGTGTTGACCAGCACGGCGTCAGCTCCCATCTCCATAGCCTCCGCGGCATGAGAGGGCGCGCCAAGTCCGGCGTCGATCACCACCGGCACACGGCTTTCGGCAATGATGATTTCAAGCAAGTCGCGGGTTTTAAGCCCTTTGTTGGTGCCGATCGGGGCGCCGAGGGGCATCACGGCAGCCGTGCCCACCTCCTCAAGTCGCTTGCAGAGCACAGGGTCGGCCTGAATATAGGGCAACACCTTGAAGCCCTCTTTGGCAAGCACTTCCGTGGCCGCAAGCGTCTCCACCGGGTCGGGAAGAAGATACTTCGGGTCGGGGTGGATTTCAAGTTTTATGAAATCCGTGCCGAAGCAGTCGCGGGCCAGACGTGCGGCCATGACAGCCTCGGCGGCATTGCGCACACCCGATGTGTTGGGCAGAAACTGCACATGGTCGCGGTTGATATGGGCCAGCATATCATCCTCCTCCTCATGCTCCATGTCGATGCGCTTCATCGCCACGGTGATCATCTCCGAGCCCGATGCCAGAATGCTGTCGAGCATCAGCTGATTGGAGGCAAATTTGCCGGTGCCTACAAAGAGGCGCGACTTGAAGTCGCGACCTCCGATTGTGAGTATGTCGTTCATTTCAAATGTGATATGTGTTGTTATGATTGGTCGGTTGAGTTTCGCTTAGAGTGTGTTTCAAACACACTCTTATTCTTCTTCGCCGGTCAGGTGTTCGAGCACCTTGCCGGTGTAGAGCATCGGGTCGGGGGCGTTGATGATGGCGCCCGACATGGCAATGCCCTGAACGCCGGTGGCCATGATGGCATCCACATCGTCGAGAGTGATTCCTCCGATGGCCACGAGCGGAAGCTCAACGCCTGCCGCGCGCACCTGTTCAACGATTTGTTTATAGCCGTCGAGCCCGATTTCGGGAGCGAGATTTTTCTTGGTGGTGGTGAAGCGGAACGGGCCGACGCCAACGTAGTCAACATCTTTGCCTTTCCACTTGATGATATCTTCAGCCGTGTTGGCGGTCACGCCGATTATAGCGTGGGGGCCGAGCAGCTCGCGAGCCTGCAGCGGATCCATATCCTCTTTGCCCAGATGCACGCCTGACACGCGGAGCTCGTTGACCAGCTCCACCCGGTCGTCGATAATTAGGAATGCATCATTTTCCTGACACATCGGAATCAGTTGCAGGGCAACCTCTTTCACTTCCTCGTCAGTGGCATCCTTCATTCGCAGCTGAATCCATTTGCAGCCCGCTTCGAGAGCCATCTGCACCTCTTCGGCAATTGAATACTTTTCAGAATTGTTGGTTATGAACTGTAACATATGTATTTATATTTTTATTTGTTNGCGTTGAGGAATGAATCGATGGCACCCTTCACGGCATAGCCGGCGAAGCCAATCCCGTCGATTTCGGCAAGCCGTCCGGGAGTGATGCCACCCAATGCTATAACACGCGGCGAGGCAATATCGTTTAACTGCATCAGCTCTTCGCGCGAAAATCTTCCGCGATAGCCCGGCTTGGAGATGGAGTCGAAGATAGGGGAGAGGGTCACATAGTCNCACCCTGCAGCTGCGCNCACCTCGTCAATCGAATGGCATGACCGGCTGACCGGTCCCCGATAAAAAGCCGGCGCCTCGGGGCAGCGGCCGTTGAGATGCAGCCCGCCGAGATTAAACTCGGCCGCGAGCGCAAAATGGCCGTGAAGCCGCAGGCGGCCGTGACAGCGCTGAGGAATTGCCTCCAGCAGNCGGCGCATCTCCGNAAGCGAAGCAGCCGGGTGGCGCAGGTGAACCATATGCCACCCCTCGTCAATCACGCGGACCACCATCGCGGGCTCCTCCGGCGTGATTTCCTCCGGCGTGATGAATATGCGCATCGGGTTGGTGTCCATAGGCTTAACCGCCGTAGAAGGCCTTGATGATTATGACAGAATCCCCCTCTTGAAGCGTGTGGGATTCATAGCACCCTTTGGCCACAACCTGATTGTTGACGGCCACGGCTATGCCCTGAGTCTTGATGTCGCGCAGTTGCAGCGCCTCGGCGAGTGTAGCGCCGGCAGGCAGCTCAATGGCTGTGTCATTGATTTT
Organism: Bacteroides sp.; assembly: GCA_014801655.1. Classification (GTDB taxonomy): domain Bacteria; phylum Bacteroidota; class Bacteroidia; order Bacteroidales; family Muribaculaceae; genus Paramuribaculum. The sequence goes on along the minus strand of JAAVDT010000047.1, from coordinate 24,243 downwards.
TACATTCATTTTCTATCTTTTAAAAATTTCATGTGACGTGGATTGAAAAGATGATTGGCCGGCCCGTGACCGCTTCCGCAGCTCACATGGGCCCCGGCCTGCAGCGCGCGGGTGATAAACAGCTTGCCGCGCATCGTAGCGTCAAGCACATCGCGCCCCAAAGCCAGATAAGTGGCTATGGCCGANGAGAGTGTGCAGCCCGTTCCGTGGGTGTTTCGAGTGGCCACCGCGTCAGCCGTCAGCGACGTCAGGTCATCATCATTTTCCAGAAGCAGATAATCAATCTTCATGTCGGTGCGCTCCGAGTCGCCCCCCTTGAGCAGGATGTTGCGACACCCCATCTCCCTCAGCCGCATAGCCTGAGCCTTCGGGTCAGTTTCCCCGGTCAGCCGTTCAGCCTCCTGACGGTTGGGGGTCACAAGCGTAGCCATCGGAAACAGGCGGCTGACCATCAGCTCAATGGCCTCCTCCTCAATGAGCAGAGAGCCGGAGGTGGACACCATCACAGGGTCAACCACAATATTCTCAAGCCCATGACGCTCAAAAGCCGTGGCCACAGCCTCCACATTGACGCGGTCGAAAAGCATACCGGTCTTGACGGCAAGCGGACGTATATCGCTGCACACCATGTCAATCTGGTCGGTCACAATCTCAGGCCGAATGCCCTGAATCGACCGCACTCCGGTGGTGTTCTGAGCCGTGATAGCCGTGATAGCCGTCATGGCATAACAGCCAATGGCCGAAATCGTCTTGATATCGGCTTGAATTCCGGCACCCCCCGACGAATCGGAGCCGGCCACAGAAAGAACGGGAATATAATGCTTCATTGCGTCTGCGCTATTATATTAATAATGTGTGCGGCATGTCAACAAAGCGAGTGCGCCCAATCGCGGAGCCATCTCTTCCGTGTGGCTCCCGTGCGGCTAAATGAACAATCCCTTCGGCGGTACTGACCGCATCAGGTTCATAGGGTATAAATCTCAGCCTCAGCAATGTGTGACGCAAACCGCCACCTGAAGCACCCCTTTGTCGCATACTGTGTGGCAAAGTTACCTCATTCCCCCGTCAATTCCAAATTTTTTTCACCCCTTTCCAGCCCCGCACCCTCCCCACAATTAAAAAAATTCCACATCCCTGCCGAAAAAGTAATCATTTAAAACTCACCTCCGAAANAGTTAAAATANCTTAATTTCAAGTNCAACTTGAAATTTTCCCAAGTGCAACTTGAAATTTTTTAAAGTTCTACTTGAAAAAAATCCGCCGTTCTTTCAAATATTGTAATTAAAGTTNGTATATTTGCATTCTGAAAATTGTNGGGACGCACGGCTCGTGCGTCCGACAATGAAAAGGCTCATTTTAATGCTGTTTACTTATGCCAAGATAAGGCCTCATAGGGCTCCCCTCTCATTGTAGGGACGCACCCTGGTGCGTCCCAATGCTGTTTACTTAACTAATCTGGAGGGGTTGTTTTTTCTACGGGCTTTACCCGAATTGTAGGGACGCACCCTGGTGCGTCCGGTTGATAATCAGAACGTTGCGGACGCACCAGGGTGCGTCCCTACAATAAGAGGGGAGCCCTATGAGGCCTTATCCAGGCTTAAGTAAACAGCATTGTAGGGGAGCNNCATAAACTAAAGAAAAANAGTTTNTTNTATTAAACGTTGCATNCTCCCATATAATCCNATATNCCCTCANTTACAATATGATTGACTACATTCCTCGTCTGATATCTCCCAAAATTGAGGAGGCAGCAAAATATTTTCCGNTAATCATTGTCACCGGTCCGCGCCAGTCGGGAAAGACAAGTCTGTGTCGACATCTCTATGCCGACTATAAGTATGTCAATCTTGAAAACATCACGACACGCGCGGCAGCCGCTGCCGACCCAACGCTTTTTCTGGAATCGCTGGGTAGCAAGGCGATAATCGATGAGGTTCAGAACTATCCTGAGCTCTTGTCGATGATTCAGGTGCGTGTAGATGAAGACAGGTCTTTGAGATATATACTGACCGGAAGCAGCAATTTCTCATTACTGCATGCCATCTCGCAATCCCTCGCCGGCAGGGCGGCGCTCTTTACTCTCCTGCCTCTTTCGCTAAAAGAACTGCCGGCTGATGTGCTGAAACAGTCTATAGATACTCTAATGTGGCGCGGAGAATATCCCGGGGTAATTGCCGATGAAATTCCGCCGCACTTGTTCTATCAAAACTACTATAACACCTACGTTGAGCGAGATTTGCGCGATCTCCTGAAAGTGAAAAACATTCTGTCGTTTGACAAGTTTATCCGGCTTCTTGCGCTTAGGGTTGGATCGGAATTTAATGCTTCTGCATTGGCTCGCGAGGTCGGGGTGTCGTCAACCACGGTCAACGAATGGCTATCGCTTCTGACCACATCTTACATCGCCTACCCCCTCCCTCCCTTTTATTCCAATCTCTCAAAGCGGCTCACGAAAATGCCGAAAATCTTTTTCTACGACACTGGCTTGTTGTGCTATCTCCTCGGAATAAATGACTCTAATCGACTGCCGGACAATCCTCTGAAAGGAGCGATATTTGAAAATCTTGCTATGAGCGAACTCTTGAAAGCCCGATTGAACAATGGCCTCAACCCCAATCTCTATTTCTATCGAGAGAAATCCGGCAGAGAGGTTGATGCCGTCGTTGCCACGTCAGACGGCTTGAGACTCTATGAAATGAAAGCAGGTAAAAGTTTCCGAAGCGATTTCTATGACAACATGAAATCTTTGGCAGCCGAAATGGCCGATGTTGCATCCTGCACTGTGGTCTACGATGGTGATAACATTCCCCCTTTGGCTGTAAATATTCGCGACATATAATCTCTACCGCCTCAAAAAATGTGAAAATAAGAACCCGGGGTAACGGATTTTTTGTTATTTTTGCGGATTGAAAGTGTGGGTGTTTCAATTTCTGCAGTTTGGAGCACCCTCTGCAACCGACGAATTTAAACGTATATATAATAATATGTATAGAACCAACACATGCGGTGAACTCCGCTTAAGCGACGCCGGCCGCGAAGTGACTCTGGCCGGATGGGTGCAGCGCACCCGCAAAATGGGTGGCATGACGTTTGTCGACGTCCGCGACCGCTATGGCATCACTCAGATTGTTTTCGACACCGATAATGCTGAGCTCCATGAAGCTGCCAACAAGCTCGGACGCGAGTTTGTGGTGCAGGTGACCGGACGTGTGACCGAACGCGCAAGCAAAAACCCCAACCTCCCCACCGGCGAAATCGAAATCATCGCCACCGACCTCAAGGTGCTCAACCGTAGCGACGTGCCCCCCTTCACCATTGAAGACGACACCGACGGCGGCGACGACCTGCGCATGAAATACCGCTACCTCGACCTGCGTCGTGGTGCCGTTCGTCGCAATCTCGAACTGCGCCACCGCATGGCATTCGAAATCCGCCGCTACCTCGACTCCAAAGGATTCCTCGAAGTCGAAACCCCCGTGCTCATCAAGTCAACCCCCGAAGGTGCGCGCGACTTCGTGGTGCCCTCCCGCATGAATCCCGGCGAATTCTACGCTCTTCCCCAGTCGCCCCAGACCTTCAAGCAGCTGCTGATGGTCAGCGGCTTCGACCGCTACTTCCAGATCGTGAAGTGTTTCCGCGACGAAGACCTCCGCGCCGACCGCCAGCCCGAATTCACTCAGATCGACTGCGAAATGTCGTTCGTTGAGCAGGAAGATGTCCTTCAGATGTTTGAAGGCCTCGTGAAACACATCTTCAAATATGTCAAAGACATCGACTTCGCCGAGCCCTTCCCCCGCATGACCTGGGCCGACGCCATGCGTCTCTACGGCTCCGACAAACCCGACACCCGCTTCGGCATGGAATTCGTAGAGCTCAAAGACCTCACCGAAGGCAGCGGCTTCGCCGTTATGGACTCCGCCCCCTATGTCGGTGCAATCGTGGCTCCCGGATGCGCCGGCTACACCCGCAAGCAGCTCGACCAGCTGACCGACTTCGTCAAGCGTCCCCAGGTCGGAGCCAAAGGCATGATGTGGGTGAAATATGAAGCCGATGGCTCAATCAAGAGCTCCGTTGGCAAATTCTTCACCGACGACCAAATCAAAACATGGCTCGACCGCGCAGGTGCCAACCCCGGCGACCTCATGCTCATTCTTGCCGGCGAAACCATGCGCACCCGCAAGCAGCTCTGCGAACTCCGCCTCGAAATGGGCTCGCAGCTCGGCCTGCGCGACCCGCAGAAATTCTCATGCCTCTGGGTCGTTGACTTCCCCCTCTTTGAATGGGACGACGAAACTCAGCGCTTCTACGCCATGCACCATCCCTTCACCGCGCCCAACCCCGACGACATCGACATGCTCGAAACCGACACCGGCGCAGTGCGTGCCACAGCCTACGACATGGTGGTCAACGGCAACGAACTCGGCGGCGGCTCAATCCGAATCCACGACGCCAAGCTCCAGGACCAGATGTTCCGTCTCCTCGGCCTCTCCGAAGAAGATGCACAGTATAAGTTCGGCTTCCTGATGAACGCATTCAAATACGGTGCGCCCCCTCACGGCGGTCTCGCCTTCGGTTTCGACCGCTTCGTGTCGATTCTCGCCGGCCTCGACTCCATCCGCGACGTCATCGCCTTCCCCAAAAACAACTCCGGCCGCGACATGATGATCGACGCCCCGTCACACATCGACGACTCGCAGCTCGACGAGCTCTGCATCCGCGTTGACATTCCTCAAGAGAAATAAGCGCGCATAGCGACAACAGATATTCACGAAAGTGTGTCAACCCGCGAGAGCCCTCCGACCTCCTGCGGCCGACACACTTTCGCCTTTTCCACCGAATCACAAATGACACCGACAATCCAAGAGATACTCCGACCCCTCGAACAGTTCGCCCCNCTCTCCCTGCAGGAAGACTACGACAACTGCGGCCTGCTCATCGGCTCCCCCGACACCCCGTGNACCGGCGCCCTGCTGACGGTCGACGTCACTCCCGCCACTGTGGCCGAAGCCATTGCCACCGGGTGCAATCTCATCATTGCCCACCATCCGTTGATTTTCCGCGGACTCAAACGCCTCACCGGGCAGACCCTCGTCGAACAGACCGTAATCGACGCCCTCCGCGCCGGAGTAGCCATCTATGCCTGCCACACCTGCCTCGACAATGCCCCCGAGGGAGTGTCGTTCTGCATGGCCCGGATGCTCGGACTGACCGACATCCGAGTGCTCGACCCGCGCCCCGCCGACCCCTCGACCGGCAGCGGAGCCATAGGCCGATTCCCCGAGCCTGTCACGGCTACCGAGCTGGTGGCCAAAGTGAAACAAGCGTTCGGCTCCCCNNTGGTGAGATGCACCGAGCCCCCGGCCGGAGAGATATCCTCAGTGGCCCTCTGCGGAGGCTCAGGCTCCTTCCTTATTCCTGCCGCCGAAGCCTCCGGAGCTCAGGCTTTCATCACCTCCGACACCAAATACCACGACTTCGTCGACCACTCCGCGCGCATTTTTCTCATCGATATCGGTCACCACGAAAGCGAAAACTGCACTAAACAGATTTTTTATCATGTTATTACGAAATTTTTTCCTAACTTTGCAGTCCGGTATGCCCAAACCGACATAAATCCGATAAAATATTTGTAAACCAAACATATGGCTACAGCAGATAAAAACAAAGCAGAGCAGCTGAGCGTTGAGTCTCGTCTCAAATCGCTCTACGAGCTCCAGACCATCCTCTCCCAGATCGACCGTATCAAAACCGTTCGCGGCGAACTTCCCCTCGAAGTGCGCGACCTCGAAGACCACATCGAAGGCCTTAACACTCGCATCGCCAACTATCGTCAGGAAATCGAAGAGCTCCGCAAAAAAGGCCTCGCTGAAAAAGAAAAAATCAACGAAGCCCAGGCCAAAATCCAGACCTACAAGACTCAGCTCGACAACGTGCGCAACAACCGCGAATTTGACCTCCTCACAAAGGAAATCGAATTCCAGACCCTTGAAATCGAACTTTGCGAAAAGCATATCAACGAATATGCCCGCATAACCGACGCCAAAAACGCCGACATCGCCGCTACCGAAGAAAAACTCTCCGACCAGCAGCACATCCTCGCCGAAAAGCGCGCCGAACTCGAAGAAATCGTGTCTGAAACCAAGCAGGACGAAGAGCGTCTCCGCGAGCAGGCAAAAGCCCTCGAACCCAAAGTCGACGCCCGCACCCTCGCCGCCTTCAAGCGCATCCGCAAAAACGCCCGCAACGGTCTCGGCATCGTCTACATCCAGCGCAACGCCTGTGGTGGTTGCTTCAACCGCATCCCGCCGCAGAAACAGATGGAAATCAAGATGCGCAAAAAAATCATCGTTTGCGAATACTGCGGCCGAATCATGATCGACCCCGAACTCGCCGGCGTTGAAACTGCCGAACCCGAAACCACCGGAAAGAAGTAAATCCGCGCCCCGGCGTTCAGCATCACTCATAAGCTGCCCTCGCTTCCCGGCCTCCGCGGCCCAAGAAGCGAGGGTCGGCAATTATGCGACAGTAGCTCAGTCGGTAGAGCATCAGCTTCCCAAGCTGAGGGTCGCGGGTTCGAACCCCGTCTGTCGCTCCAATCCCCCCCCGCATTTTATAAATCTATCTTTTGGCTTTCCGTTCGGAGAGCCCCCCTGCGTGTTTTCCTTCCGAAGGGGTTTGTCGCAGGTGAAATCCCCGAATCAGCCCTCCTCTCCGCCCCCATTTCTAATCATTTCTGCTGATTTTGCCGAAAAGGGGAGGGGAGTTTGAGAAATTTGATGTATATTTGTGGGATAAAAATATAATTTTCGATTCGGCTCAGGCCAGAATCCACTTGTAACGGAAAAAATTTAAGCTCGATATGAAACGTAAACTGATGACTGTGGCTGCATTNTGCGCCCTCGGCCTTTCGGCTTCCGCCATTACCCCTCTCTGGTTGAGAGATGTCAAAATNTCGCCCGACGGCAGTGAAATTGCTTTCACCTACAAGGGTGATATATATAAGGTGTCGTCGAAGGGTGGCAACGCAGTGCGCCTGACCACTCAGCCAAGCTATGAAAGCAACCCCGTGTGGAGCCCCGACGGCAAGCAGATTGCCTTTGCCTCCGATCGCAATGGCGGTCGCGACGTTTACGTTATGAGCTCTAAGGGCGGCAGTGCCAAGCGTCTGACCTTCAACTCTGCAAACGAAACTCCCGAGGCCTTCACCCCCGACGGCAAATCGGTCGTTTTCTCCGCATCAATCCAAGACCCCGCCTCAAGCGCCATCTTCCCGACCGGCCGACTTTCAGAGCTCTATGTGGTCAGCCTCGACGGCGGACGTCCGCAGCAGATTCTCGCCACTCCCGCCCTCTCGGTCAGCTATCTCCCCGACGGCAAATCATTTGTCTATCAAGACATCAAAGGCATGGAAGATGAATGGCGCAAACACCACACCTCCTCCGTGACCCGCGACATCTGGCGCTACGATGCAGCCTCCGGCAAGCACATCAACCTCACTCAGCGCGGTGGCGAAGACCTTAACCCCGTNGTGGCCACCGACGGCAAGACCGTCTATTTCCTCAGCGAACGCAACGGCGGCTCAATGAACGTCTACTCAATGTCGGCCACCAACGGCGGCGACCTCAAACAGCTGACCGACTTCACCGTCAACCCCGTCCGCTTCCTCTCCCAAGGCTCCAACGGCCTCATGGCCTTTGCCTACGATGGCGAAATCTACACCCTGCAGCCCGGCGCCGGAGCTCCTCAGAAGGTGGCCATCGACCTGACCCTCGACGATGAAGACCTGACCGAACGCATCCGCGTTTCGTCGCCCAATGAAGCTGCCGTGTCAAAAGATGGCAAGCAGGTAGCCTTCACCAGCCGCGGCGAAGTCTTCGTCACCTCCGTTGAATATCCCTCGACCAAGCAGATCACATTCACCCCCCAGGGCGAGTCAGATGTGATCTGGGGCAAGGACAACCGCGAACTCTACTACACCTCCGAGCGCGATGGCCACTACAACATCTATCGCGCAAACATCGCCCGCAAGGACGACCCCAACTTCTCCAACGCAACGCTGATTGAAGAAACCGCCGTGTTCCCCAACGACGGCGTTGACCGCACCGTTCCCTCGCTCTCCCCCGACGGCAAGAAACTCGCCTATATCGAAGACCGCAACAAACTGATGGTCATGGANCTCGCAACCAAGAAAGTGACTCAGCTCACCGACGGCACCACCCAGGCTTCACGCTCCAAGGGCTTCACTGCCAACTGGTCGCCCGACAGCAAATGGATCGCTATCAACTATTGCGAACCCGCCCACGAACCCTACAGCGANATTGCCCTCATCGAAGTAGCCACCGGCAAGCTCACCAAGGTGACNGAAACCGGCTATTTCGATGCCGATCCCCGCTGGGTGCTCGATGGCAAAGCCATCCTCTTCCTCAGCGAACGCTACGGCATGCGCAGCCATGCATCATGGGGCTCACAGTATGACGTGATGCTCACATTCCTCACTCAGGACGCCTACGACCGCTATCGCCTCAGCGAAGAAGACTATGCTCTGCTCAAAGAGGTCGAGAAGGAATCGAAGAAAGCCAAAGCCAAAGATGGCGACGACAAGAAGTCTGACAAGAAGGGCAAGAAATCCGACAAAAAATCNAAGAAAAAAGATGAAGCCAAAGAGGAGCCCAAGGAAGAACCGGTGCAGTTTGACCTCACCGACCTGGCCGACCGCACCGTGCGCCTGACTCCCAACTCATCAAATATCGCCGACGCCATTCTCTCTAAAGATGGCGAGAAACTCTACTATCTCTCTGCCTTCGAGGGTGGCTACGACCTCTGGGAAGTGGACCTCCGCAAGGGTGATGCCTCGATTGCCAACAAGCTCAACGGCGGCGCAATGGCCATGGAGCTCGACGACGATGGCAACATCTTCCTCCTCGGCCGCCAGATGAAGAAATTCGACCCGAAATCATCGCGCGTTAAAAACATCTCCGCTTCGGCAACTATGGAACTCGACCCCGCCGCCGAACGCGAATATATGTTCAACTTCGTGCGCAATGAGGAGAAGGAACGCTTCTTCCGCAAAGACATGAACGGTGCCGACTGGGATGCTCTCTGCAACAACTACGCCAAATTCCTCCCCCACATTAATAATAACTACGACTTCGCCGAAATGCTCAGCGAACTCCTCGGCGAACTCAACGTTTCCCACACCGGTGGCCGCTACTTCGCCGCCGGAGCCGATGCCCCGACCGCATCGCTCGGCCTGCTCTACGACATGACCTTCGCAGGCCCCGGCCTGAAAGTCGATGAAGTGGTAGCCAAAGGTCCCTTCGACCGCGCCGGTTCAGCCATGAAACCGGGAGCCGTCATCACTGCCATCAACGGTGTCGAGCTCACTGCCGACAGCGACCCCCTCGCTCAGCTCAACAGCACCCGAAACAAAAAGACTCTCGTCAGCTTCACCGACGCTCAGGGCAAGAAACACGATGAAGTGGTGCTCCCCATCAGCGCCGGCGCCTTCAACTCGCTGCTCTACAATCGCTGGCTCCATCAGCGTCAGGCCGACGTTGAACGCCTCTCGGGCGGACGCCTCGGCTATGTTCACATTCCGTCGATGGACGACGAATCATTCCGCAAAATCTACGCCGACCTCCTCGGCAAGTATGTCAACAAGGAAGGCATCGTCATTGACACCCGCTGGAATGGCGGCGGCCGTCTCCACGAAGATATCGAAGTGCTCTTCAGCGGCGACACATATCTGACTCAGGAAGTTCACGGCCAGACCACATCCGTCATGCCCTCGCGCCGATGGAACAAACCGAGCATCATGATCATCGGTGAGGCCAACTACAGCAACGCCCACGGCACTCCCTGGGTCTACAAACACAAGGGCCTCGGCAAACTCGTGGGCATGCCCGTGCCCGGCACCATGAGCAGCGTCAACTGGGTGTATCTCCAGGACCCCACGATGCTCTTCGGCATTCCCGTGACCGGCTTCGTCACTGCCGAAGGCAACTATCTCGAAAACACTCAGCTCGAACCCGACGTGCGCGTGGCCAATGATCCCGCTGTCATCATCACCGGCGAAGACCAGCAGCTCCGNAAAGCCGTTGAAGAACTTCTCAAAGAGATCGACAATAAATAACTTGGTTTAAATTCAAACAGTTTCTAAATAATCCCCTCTCAAAACAGAAATTATGGCAAAGATTGGAGATATTGTGCGCTTTCTCAACTCGGTCGGTGGTGGCCGCGTTGTGCGCATCGAAGGAAACATAGCTTATGTTGAAGATAGCGACGGCTTCGAAAATCCGGTGCTCGTCAAGGAGTGTGTGGTCGTGGGTCATGCCGACGACTCCAAGCCATCCACGGTGGAGAAACCTGCCGTAGCTCCCGCNAAGCCTACCCCCGCNGGAGCCAAGGAGGTGGCCGCNCCCTCGGTGCTTCCAAAAGCTCCCGAGCCTGAAGAGATTCCCGTTGAGGAAACTCCCGGCGGCGAAAAGCTGAACCTCGTGCTCGCCTATGAGCCGCGCGACCTGAAACGCCTTTCGTCGACCACTTTCGACACCTATCTGGTCAATGACTCAAACTATTATCTCTATTTCGCCTACATGACCCGACGCGACGGCGCCGAAGGTTGGGTCACCCGCTATGCCGGCATCGTTGAGCCAAACATTCAGCTCTTTCTCGAAGAAATCTCCACGACCGACCTCCCCGACATGGATCGCGTTGCGTTTCAATACATCGCCTTCAAAAAGGGNAAGCAGTTTGCGCTGAAATCGCCCGTGTCGGTTGAGTTTGCGCTCGACACCACCAAGTTTGCCAAGCTCCACTGCTTCCGCGACAACGTCTATTTCGACATCCCCGTCATTGCCTGCGAACTCGTCACCAACGATGCCCCCCATCGTGCCGTGGTGGTCAATCCCGCCGCCGCCGAAGAGGCCATGAAAGCCAAGATTCGTGCCGACCGTCGCCCCAAGCAGCGCATTGTCAAGAAGCAGGCTAAGGCCGATCGCCGTGGCGACACCATCGTTGTCGATCTCCACATCGGCGAACTTGTCGACAACATCCGCGGTCTTTCCAACGCCGATATGCTCAACCTCCAGGTCGATGAGTTTGCCCGCGTCATGGATGAAAACCTGAAAAACAAAGGCCAGAAAATCGTGTTTATTCATGGCAAGGGCGAAGGCGTTCTGCGCAACGCCATCATGAAAGAGCTGACCCATCGCTACAAAGGCCATGACGTTCAGGACGCCTCGTTCCGCGAATATGGCTTCGGAGCAACGCAGGTCACAATCAAATAATCCTCATCCCGTCCGCTCCCTCCGCCGATGATTCTCTGCTTCTCAGGCACCAAAAACAGTCAGCTCGCGGCCCTCAGCCTTGCTTCGCGGCTTGGCGACCGTCTTGTCATGATGGACGCCGAGACCCTGACCTCGCCCGGACAGCTTGACTCAGGCGAACGCCTGGTGTGGGTCTGCCCCGTCCACAGCTGGGGGTTGCCAAAAGCTGTGCGCCGCTATATGCGNGCGGTGCAGATTCCCGGAGCCGAGTCGGCCAATCATTTTTTAGTCGTGACGTGCGGCGACGATTGCGGTCTCACNGCCTCAATGTGGCGCTCCGAGATGCGCCGCCGCCAATGGAAAACGCTTGGTGCCCATTCGGTATTCATGCCCAACACCTATGTGACCCTGCCCGGCTTCAATGTCGACACTCCCGAAGTGGCCGCACGCAAAATGGAAGCCATGCCCGCCCGCATCGACGAAATAGGCCACGCCATAAAATGCTCCTCGCCAATCGATTCGATTNATCGTGGCACCCTGCCGTGGCTGAAAACCAGAGTGATATATCCCCTCTTTATGGCCCTGCTCACCTCGCCGCGCCCCTTCCGCAGCCACGATTGCATAAGCTGTGGCCGTTGCGTCAAAGCCTGCCCGCTCGGCAACGTAACCCTAAGCGATGAAGGCACACCCGCATGGGGCCGTCACTGCACACTCTGCCTCGCCTGCTACCACGTCTGCCCACGCCACAGCATCGAATATGGCAACTCCACCCGCCGCAAAGGCCAATGGCAAGGCAGCTTCCACAAAGTCTAAGTTAGTAAAATCAGATTCCCGGCTTCCTCGGGGAGCGAAATTGCTTGGCCGGTGCGATTGATGGCCATGTCGAGGTGGCCCCAGCGCTCAATAATCAGCTTGATTGACCGGGCCAGAGCCGAGGTGTCGGTCGGGTCGATGGGATGGTGCTGGGCGCCTGACGATTGGGCGGTTTGTCGACCGCGGCTGAGGTCGGGATCGGTGAAGGCCACGCGCCAGCCCAGTGATCGGAAATAGTTGATNGTCTTNGCGCCGAGCGAAGTGTCACCGCCAAGAATCATCACGGCAGGCAGCGACTTCAATGATGCCGAGGCAGTTGCGCGCGATGCCTGCGCCGAGGGTTTGATGCGTCCCTCGCGGTAGTCGGCCATGCGGCGTTCGAGATAATTGTCGGCCATGACTCAACTCAAGTGCTTAGTTTTTGGCTTCAGTGCCTGCTGCTTCCTTTTCAGCAACGGCTGAGGGCGGACACTCCTTGGTGTAGTGATGGCGCGGGCTGACCTTGATTTTCATTGCGTCGAATCCCTTGCCGTAAACGCCGTTGACATTGGCTTGAGTGATGAAAGCGTTCTCATCAATCGACTTGATGATGCGGAAAATGGTCACCGATTCGATTTTGCGACACATCACAATCAGAATCTTGATTGGCTGACGCGAATACCAGCCCGTGCCGTTGAGCACCGTGCAACCGCGGTTGGCCTCATTGTTGATGGCCGAGGCAATCTCTTCCCAGTAGGGGGAGAAGATGGTAAACTGCACCGCCTGGCGGTTGGTGTTGATGATCATGTCGGTGAGATATGCAACCACGGCGAGCACCACGAAACCGTAGATGACCGTGTCGATTTTGCCTGACAGGAAATAGGAGGAGGAGATGATGCACATGTCGGTGTAGAGCATCGTGCGCCCAACGGTCACATTGGTTTTTTTCGACACGATGGCGGCCACGATGTCGGTGCCGCCGGTGCTTCCGTTGTGGGTAAACGAAAGGCCCAGGCCGACGCCGCACATAATCGATCCGATCAGCACATTCATGAACGGCTGACCGTCGACCAGCGGCCCGTTGTTGAAAATCGGGATGAAGATGGCCATGAAGAATGAGATGGCCGTGGTGCCATAGAGCGTTCTGAGCACAAACTGACGCCCCACGATTCGATAGGCGAAGGCGAGCAGAATGATGTTGATGGCATATTGCGTGACGGGGATGGGAATCTCAAAGCCGAGAAAACGCTGCGAGAGAAACAACACGATCGTACTCAGACCGGCAACGCCGCCGATAACCACCTTCTCCGGCAGGATGAATGCCGAGAATCCGAATGAATAGAGACAAATGCCCAGGGTGATGAAGATGTAGTCACGCGTTGAGAGCCAGAGTTTCTGTTTGTTGATCTGCATAGAAGTGACAATATTGGCGGCCGCCGGGGCGGCGATTGAAAATGTTTTTACAAAGTTACGCTATGTGTCGCTACTAACAAAATAATATTTGAATAAATTTTCGTAACTTTGGGGCGTAAAACAAATTTGATATTGAATTGCGCTATGAAAGGATTCAAACTTGCAGCGGGCCGTGTGGCTCTGGTTGTGTCGATGATGCTTGCCTCGGCAGCGGGTGTCAGCGCGGCTGACTTTGTCGATTTTTCAAAGTCGGATAAGCTGATTGAAGTCGACGTTCATGCGTTTGGCGGAGCGGGTTCGGTGACTCAGAACTATAAGAAGCTCTTCCCGCAGATTCGCAATCTCAATGTCAACATGGGCGGCAGCGGCGGCCTNGGTTTCCGCGCCGTGTTCGGGCTGCGCAACTATCTCGGCTTCGGCACATCGCTCGATGTCACGATGAACACCTATAATATGGATATGACCGTCATGGGCAGCGACAATGCCTCGATGAGCGCACTGTTCATCGACAACCGCGCCTATTATGTCAACATTCCCGTGTTCGTGTCGTTTCGCTTCAATGTGGCTGAAAATGTGAGATGGTCGGTCGACGGCGGCTTCTATTATGCCTACGGCTTCGCCGGCTCCCAGAAGCAGCGCATCTATCGCGCCGACACCAACGCCATGGGTGAGCTTGTGGCGCAGACCCAGAGCGTCAAGACCGGCTACTTCCATTCGCCGTCAACTTTCATCAATGCCTTCAATCGCGGCGACCTCGGTCTGCATCTGGCCACCTACGTCAACTTCGGCCCACACCTCGTGGTAGGCGCGAAATATCAGTATGGCGTCAAGAACATCTCCCGGCCTCTCGGCGTGGAGAATCCCTCGATTCATAACCACTATCTCCACGGCGTCGTGGGCTATCGGTTCTGATTCTCTTTTTCTGTAGAACAATAAAAATCACATTAGAAATATATGAGCAATAATAAAGAAATCGTGCTGAGCGGCATCCGTGCCACCGGCAATCTTCATCTCGGCAACTANTATGGTGCGCTGAGCAAATTCGTGCGCATGCAGGATGAGGGGGTCTACGACCCGATGTTTTTCATCGCCGACCTCCACGCCCTGACCACCAACCCCGACCCCAACGAACTTCACGCCAACGTGAAGAACATCGTCACCGAATATCTCGCCGCCGGCCTCGACCCGGAAAANTCCACCATCTTCGTGCAGAGCGATGTGCCCGAAGTGTCGGAGCTCTATCTGCTGCTCAATATGCACGTGGGCATCGGCGAACTGATGCGCACCGCCTCGTTTAAGGACAAAGCCCGCAAAGCCCTCGGNCTGAAAGGCGACTCCGACGAAGATGTGGAGCGTCAGATCGTAGGCGCCGAAACCAACAAGCGCGTCAATGCCGGCCTGCTGACCTATCCCACGCTGATGGCCGTTGACATTCTCATCCAGAAAGCCCACAAAGTGCCCGTGGGCAAAGACCAGGAGCAGCACCTTGAGCTGACCCGCCGCTTTGCCCGCCGCTTCAACTCATTCTATGGCGTTGACCTCTTCCCCGAACCCGCCAACTTCGACTTCGGCGGCAAGCCCGTGAAGGTGCCCGGCCTCGACGGCTCCGGCAAGATGGGCAAGAGCGAGGGCAACTGCATCTATCTCATCGACGAAGAGAAAGTGTTGCGTAAAAAAGTGATGCGCGCCGTCACCGACGAAGGTCCCAAGGAGCCCAACCAGCCCGTGTCGGAACCCGTGGCCAACCTCTTCACTCTGATGGAACTCACCTCCGCACCCGAAGTGGTTCAGCACTATCGCGACGCCTATGCCGATTGCTCCATTCGCTATGGCGACCTGAAAAAGCAGCTCGCCGAGGACATCCTGAAAGTGACCCTCCCCATCCGCGAGCGCATCCTCGACCTGCGCAACGATGATGAATACATTGGCCGAGTGCTCCGCCAAGGCGCCGAGGTGGCCCGCGAGCGCGCCGCCCAAACCCTCAAGGAAGCCCGCGAAATCATGGGTATCCGCAAATTCTATTAAAAGGAGCTATCAGAGCACTCAGAGCTCAGAGAGCTCCGAGCACTCCGAGTTCTCCGATTTAGCCAATAAACAACGAGCCGCGAATCAAATTCGCGGCTCGTTGTTTATTGGGGGGATGATATTAATCGATGAGCAGGGCCTTGGCGGCGGGAGTGAGCTGGTCGGTCACGAGGTAGGGCGAAACCTTGGCGTCAATCATGCCGTAGACGTAGGGGAGAATGGCATCGGGATTGTAGAGGAACACGATGTCGCCCCCTTCAATGTAGACGGTTTCGGGGATGGGGAGGTAAGTGGTGAGCATTGCGTCGCTCAATTCTTTGTCGGTCAGGCCGGTCTGAGCAATGATGGCATCGCGAATCTGTGCGGTCACGGCTTCTTCCGAACCGGGNTTGAAGAGCCACTGATAGTCAACGATGCGGCCTTCGGCAAGCAGATAGGTGAAAGGAGTGTTGCCATACATCGGGTGCATTCCGCCTAAAAATTGCTGGAAGATGCAGTTGAATGTGAGCATGTCGGAGGTGATTTCATTGAGCTTCACATCAACGTTGCTGTAATAAGTGTGGACTGCAGAAGCCGATGCCGGCACGGAGTCAATGGCTGTCACGGGGCCTTCCGGACCTATATCGTCAAGATTGGTGAGGAATGTTCTCATGGCGTCTTCAATCGGTTCGGCCTTGCGTTTGCCGGTGATGAAGGTGCCGAGAGTGTCCTGAAGATTCTTGATGTCGTAGTCGCCGATCTTTTCGGGATACTGAACGTTGGCTTCGAGAGTCAGATAATAGGTGGTCGTGTCGACCGTGAATTTGTAGGCCTGCTTGGCGCTGAGAATGTCGAAGTCGTAGCTTTCCGACGAGATTTCGATTTCAGGCTGAGCGGATTTTGAGTCGTCGGCTTTGTCGGAGGAGCCGCATGAGGCCAGAGCCACGGTTGCGGCAGCGGCTACAAGGAGCGAATAGGCGGAATTTAGTTTCATCGTAGTTTCGGTTATGAGTTGGGTGTTTATAAAATCGTTTGAAAAATCTGCATCGGTCAGCAGATAATTTTTAACGCCGGCGGGGGCGGAAATGTTTTGGCGAGGGCTGAAAAAATTTGTTCCGGAGTGTGAAAAAGGGGCTTTAAAAGGGCGATTTGCGTAAAAAATCGCTAATGAGGCAAAGATTATGGGCCGTTTATTTGAATATTTGTGAGATATTTACTTACTTTGCATCGCAAAAAGTATTTATTCACTTATTTTTTAAAAACAAAGATTATGTCAGAAATTGCAAATCGCGTTAAAGCTATCATCGTTGACAAACTTGGTGTGGACGAAAATGAAGTAACTGAAACTGCATCATTCACTACCGATCTCGGTGCTGACAGCCTTGACACTGTAGAACTCATCATGGAGTTCGAAAAAGAATTCGGCATCAACATCCCCGATGATAAAGCTGAAAGCATTGCTACTGTTGGCGACGCTATCGCTTTCATTGAAGCTGCACAGGCTTAATAAAAGTCTTAGCTCTCCTCTCTCCTCTTTTAACTGAATATTCGCACTTTACATTTATAATGGAATTAAAAAGAGTAGTTGTGACAGGCCTCGGAGCCATCACTCCGCTTGGCAATGACGTGGCTTCCACCTGGGAAGCTGCCGTGGCCGGCAAGAGCGGTGCGGGTCCTATCACTCATTTCGACGCTTCGCAGTTCAAGACTCAGTTTGCCTGCGAGGTGAAAAATTTCAACGCATCCGAACACATCACTGACCGTCGCAAGCTCCGCCAGCTCGACCTCTATGCCCAGTATGCCCTCGTTGCAGCCCGTCAGGCTGTTGAGGACTCCGGCCTTGAAACGAGCGAAGGCGTTGACAAAAACCGCGTTGGCGTGATTGTTGCAGCAGGTATCGGCGGCCTCCACACCTTCGAGGAAGAAGCCGGCTACTATGCNCTCAACAAAGAAAAAGGTCCGAAATACAATCCCTTCTTCATTCCCAAGATGATTGCCGACATCGCTTCCGGCCACATCTCGATGGAGTATGGCTACCACGGCCCCAACTATGGTGTGGTTTCGGCTTGCGCTTCGTCAAACAATGCCATTATCGACGCATTCAACTATATCCGTCTGGGCAAAGCCGACGCTTTCGTGACCGGCGGTGCCGAAGCAGCCATCTTCCCCGCAGGTGTTGGCGGTTTCAACTCAATGCACGCCCTCTCGACCCGCAACGACAGCCCCGAAACCGCTTCACGTCCGTTCAGCAAGAGCCGCGACGGCTTCGTGATGGGTGAAGGTTCGGCAGTGCTCGTGCTCGAAGAGCTCGAACATGCCAAAGCCCGCGGAGCAAAAATCTACGCAGAAGTTGTTGGCGGCGGCATGAGCGCCGACGCTTACCACCTGACTGCCACTCACCCCGATGGTCTCGGTGCCAAACTGTCAATGCAGATGGCCCTCGACGACGCCGGCATGAAGCCCGAAGATATTGACTACATCAATGTTCACGGCACTTCAACCCCCGTTGGCGACGTTTCGGAAGTGAAAGCTATCGTAGAACTCTTCGGCCCGGCTGCTTATAAACTCAACATCAGCTCCACCAAGTCGATGACCGGCCACCTTCTCGGTGCCACCGGCGCTCTGGAAGCTATGTTCAGCATCAAAGCCGTTCAGGAAGATATCGTTCCCCCGACAATCAACCACGAAGAAGGCGATGAAGATGAAAACATCGACTANAGCCTCAACTTCACATTCAATAAAGCTCAGAAACGCACCGTTCGCGCTGCTCTCTCGAATGCCTTCGGCTTCGGTGGCCACAACGCCACGGTGATCGTAAAGAAATTTGAAGAATAATAAGCAAATCTCTTTATAGCAAAGTAGCATTTAAAGCCCATAAAGTAGCCCCGGAAATTTTTTCCGGGGCTTTTTGGTTTTTTAATAAGGGTCGGTTAAGGTCGATTAAGGTCGATTAAGGTCGGTTAAGGACTTTNGGGAGGGAGAGTTTGGGGAGGGGGGATTTTATTTGGGTTGGAGGAGTTGGTGGGTGAGGGTNTCGATGATGGGGGAGGGGGCGGTTTGNTCGGGAGCCACAGGCACTGCTGTGACGTAGTTGCGCGAGAGCCAGTAGTTGTCGGTGGCGGGGTTGTCGGGCTCGTCGTCGATGAATTTGCCGGTGAGCATGTAGAAGGGGCGTCCGGAGGGGTCGGTGTATTCGGCATATTCCTCGGTCCAGTGGCCGCGCGAGGCTTCGGTGACTTTAAGCCCCAGGGGAGTGCAGCGGGCCGGGATGTTGACATTCAGGCAGATGCCGGAAGGGAGGCCGTTGGCGAGAATGTTGCTGACAATGCTGCTGACGAAGGGGCCGCATTGCGAGAAGTCGGCTGCCCAGGAGTGGTGGAGCAGCGAGAAGCCAACGGCAGGAATGCCAACCATGCAGGCTTCCATGACGATGCCCATCGTGCCGGAATAGATCACAGAGTTGCCGGAGTTGGATCCGTGGTTGATGCCGCCGATAACGATGTCGGGGCGGCGGTCCGNNGTGGCCGCATGGAGTCCGAGCTTGACACAGTCGACCGGAGTGCCGTTGACCTTAAAGATTTTCAGACCCGGTTCGGAGCTGACGGGGGTGAGCCGCAAAGGCTCTTCAACNGTGATGGCCGATGATTTTCCCGACTGGGGCGTGGCGGGAGCCACAACGATCACGTCGCCGAGCGGTTTGACGGTTTCAATCAGATAGTTAAGGCCGGGCGCACCGAGGCCGTCGTCGTTGCTGAGAAATATGAGCGGGCGTTGATGTTGCATGATTTTTATTGATGTTTTGATGATTTAGACACAAATATAATCAAAATAGTGTTTTAATTGTTTATCTTTGTAGGACAAAAAGCAATATTCCCATAACCAAAATAAGTAAAGATATGCAAATCCAAAGAATCCAAACCCTTTTTCTGCTGCTTGCAATAGCGTGTGTGGCAGCATTTTTATTCGTTCCGTTCGGCTACTGGAGTGTGGCTGAAGCTCATGCCGGAAATATTGAACTCGTTGACCTCGTTGGCAAGAACTATGCCTCGCTGATTCTTCCGTCGGTTGTGGCGCTCGTGCTGATGGTCATCGCCGTGTTCTCCTTCAAGAAGATGCCCTTTCAGAAGTTGATGGTGGTGCTTTCGGCTCTGGCCACGGTGGCNGCCGCAGGCGTGGTCATCTACATCATGACCCGCGGATTTGTTGGCGAATCGCCTGAGTTTGAAGTGAAAGCCGTGTGGAGNGGTGGCGGCATGCTTCTCATTGCCGCGCTCATTGCCCAGATTTCGGCCTATCGCAACATCACCCGCGACCAGAACCTGCTCCGCAGCTACGACCGACTCCGCTAAGCTCAATCAGCTGATATAAAGAACAAAAGGCGCGGGCTTCATCCACAAGGACGAAGCCCGCGCCGGTGTGTTCTGACAAATCTTCATTTCGCCAAATTCTCGCAAAATCGATTGGCGTCCGTTGTAATTTTGCAGGTGAATTTACTAAACTTAAACCTGAAAATTATATGAAATCCACAATCAAAACCGTGTCATTTACCATCGAAGAACTCCGCAACATGCTCGCCATCACGCTCGAATCGGGCAACACACAAGCCGCCGACGAGGTGATCAGCAAGAAAATCAGCGAGAAAGCCGACCGCCTGGCCCGTCAGCGAGAGAAGCGCAGATTGCGATCAGAGCAGAAGAAATCGGAGAGCTCGGAGAACTCGGAGAACTCTGAAAAATCGGAGCATCTCAGAGCACTCGGAATCCTCCTCTCTGACCCTAACCCTTGACCGAGAAATAGCGAGTAGCATTGTCTGGATCTATAATCGCAGCTTCAGCATGAAAACCAATATCGGCTGTTTCCTTAAAGAGCTGATGCGCAGCAGCAACGACCCCATCATTAAATCAATCGAATCGGCCATCGATACGATTATCCGCCTGACCAAACAGGCAGTAATTCCGGCCCAAAAATATCTCAATCGCCCCGCCTGCTCCCGACCCAAAACGGCCACAATCAGCCTCTGATCACTTTGGGTGGAGCCAGGGCGAGAGATGCTGCTTATTTGAGTTTGTCGGCGGCTGATTTGGCTTTGTCGGAGAGGGAGCCGAGGAGTTCGCTGCCGCGTTCGAGAGCCTGGGCGGCAAAGGAGCCGGCTTTCTCTTTCAGACCGTCGAGTTTGTCGCCATACTGCTCTTTGAGGTCGGCGATTTTGTCGGAGGCCTTATCCTTGAGGTCGCCTAACTTCTCGGCTGCTTGTGCCTTCAGATCATTCGTTTTGTCAGAGGCTGCCTGAGCTGCGTTCTGAACAGATGCCTTTGCTGCAGTGGCTGCAATTTCCGCATCGATTTTAGCTTCTTCNGTAGATTTTGTGTAGTCCATGATGATGATGATATTTAAAAGTTTCGTATCTTTACAACAAAGAACGGCCCTCTACGGTTTGCCCGGAGTGGCCGATGAAGAACAGAATCAAAACAATATTGTTTATATAAGCGATAACAATATCATTCAGAAAAAAATCATGGCCAAGGAGAAAGATAAAATCATTATTCGCGGAGCAAAGGTGCACAACTTGAAGAATGTCAATGTCGACATCCCGCTCGGGAAGATTGTAGGCATTGCCGGAGTGTCAGGCTCCGGGAAGTCATCGCTTGCCTTGGGCGTGATATATGCCGAGGGGTCGCGTCGCTATCTGGAAGCGCTCTCCACCTATACCCGCCGCCGAATCGGTCAGACCACGCGCGCCGATGTGGAGGAAATTCTTCATGTGCCGGCAGCCGTNGCGCTTCATCAGCGTCCGGGGGTGCCGGGTGTCAGAAGCACNTTCGGCACGGGCACCGAGCTGCTCAACAGCCTCCGCCTGATGTTTTCTCGTCTGGCCTCGCATCGCTGCCCCAAGTGTGGCCATTACCACGAGCCTTCGCTCGATGTGGCTGCTGAAAAAGAGCTNGTCTGCGAAAACTGCGGAGAGCATTTCTATGGGCCCGGCGCTGAGGATCTGGCTTTTAACAGCACCGGGGCTTGTGAGAAGTGCGGAGGCACGGGAGTNGTGATGACGGTCGACCGNTCGACACTCGTGCCGGATGAAACGCTGTCCATCGATGAGGGTGCCGTGGCGCCCTGGAACAGCCTGATGTGGTCGCTGATGACCGATGTGTGCCGCGCTATGGGTGTGCGCACCGATGTGCCGTTCAATCAGCTCACAGAAAAGGAGCGCGACATTGTGTTCAACGGNCCCGCCGTGAAGAAGACCATTCTCTACAAGGCCAAGAAGAGCGAGACCGCCGGCGAACTGGATTTTACCTACTACAACGCGGTTTACACCGTGGAAAATGCCCTCGCGAAAGTGACCGACGAGAAGGGCATGAAGCGAGTGGAGAAATTTCTGAAAAGTGAGGTGTGCCCCTGCTGCCACGGCACCCGTCTTTCGGAGGCNGCCCGCGCACCGCGCATTGCCGGAATCGGTCTTGATGTGGCCACGGCNAAGACACTTTCCGAGGCGATAGAATGGGTGAAAGCGGTGCCGGANACTCTGCCTGATGAGATGCGGAGGATGGCTGCCAACATCGGCGAGTCGTTTCTTCTGACAGCGCGCAGGCTCGTGGATCTCGGCCTGGGCTATCTGAGCCTCGACCGCGCATCGGCGACCCTTTCCACCGGCGAGCGTCAGCGCATGCAGCTTGCGAGAGTGGTCCGCAACCGCACCACCGGCATTCTCTATGTCCTTGACGAACCCTCGATTGGGCTTCACCCTGCTAATATCAACGGTCTGAAGGGAGTGATGCACGATTTGGTGGAGGATGGCAATTCGATTGTGCTCGTTGACCACGACACTCAGATTTTGCGCGACGCCGACTGGCTGATTGAGATGGGACCCGGCGCCGGAGCAAACGGCGGACGAGTGGTGGCCGAGGGCACGATTCCNGAGATTGAGAANAACCCCGCCTCGCGGATAGGGGAGTTTCTGTCGGGCGAAGGGGAGTGCCGAATCAGGCCGCAGATTGNCGANGGGCAGATGTTTGAGCAGGGAGCGATTGAGATGCACACCTCGGCCATTCACACCGTGAAGCCCCTCGACATCCGTATTCCCAAAGGACGCCTGACGGTTGTGACCGGTGTGTCAGGTTCCGGCAAGACCACCATGGTGCTTGAAAGCCTTGTGCCCGGCCTGCAGGCTGCGGTGGACGGANCGGCGATGCCGGAGCATGTCCGGTCGGTCGAAGCTCCCGAAATCAAGCATGTGAAGCTGATAGACTCAACTCCCATCGGGGCCAACGTCCGCTCCACTGTGGCCACTTATGCCAATATCCACGACGAGCTGCGCAAGATTTTCGGACGATCGGCCGATGCGAAGGCCAAGGGATATAAGGCGGGCGACTTTTCCTACAACACCGGCCGGCTGCGCTGCCCGGTGTGCGACGGCACAGGCACGGTGAGTCTCGACGTGCAGTTTCTGCCCGATGTCGACATTCCCTGCCCCGAATGTAAAGGCTCGCGCTACGGCAAGAGCGCNTGGACGGTGAAGATTCCGGCCGCGTCGGGCCACGATGTCTCGCTGCCCGAGCTGATGGACAATGACGTCGAGGTGGCTCGCGAGGAATGTTCNGCCCACAAAAGCGTGGCCTCCCGCCTTGCAACTCTCGACAATCTCGGNCTGGGCTATCTGACCCTCGGCGAAGCCACTCCCAGCCTGTCGGGCGGCGAAGCACAGCGCCTGAAACTGGCCACGGAGATGGGGCGCGANCAGAGCGACACACTGTTCGTATTCGACGAGCCCACCATAGGGCTTCATCCGCTCGACGTGATAAAGCTCATCGAGGTGTTTCAGAAGCTGATTGACCTTGGCGCCACGGTGGTGGTGATTGAGCATGACCTCGACGTGATTCGCAACGCCGACTTCATCATCGACATGGGTCCCGGCGGAGGCGACGCCGGAGGCACCGTAGTGGCCCACGGATCACCCGCCGCCATAGCCGCCAACCCCGCCAGCATCACCGGCCGCTTCCTCACCCCCGGCCACTGCTGATTGCTTATTTCTNTGNTCGATAATGGTTTTCATATTGTTCTGAGCCCATTCGGTGAGTTTAATTATTATNGGCACCAGCGAGCGGCCTGTATCGGTTAACGAGTATTCTACCCTCGGAGGAACTTCCTGATAAAACCGGCGGTCAACGAGTCCGTCTGCTTCGAGAATCCGCAGAGTGTTAGATAGCACACGGGATGAAATGTCGGGAATTTTACGCCCAAGCTCGTTATAGCGTATCGGCTCGTTCTCNCTGAGGACGAGTATTACCAACAAGGCCCACTTGTTGCCGAAACGTGCCACCACATTTCTTACAGGGCATATCTCAATNATTGAGTTTAGTTGTTCTTTTCTTCTCATTTTCAGTATTACTTTCAGATGCAAAATTAGTATCTGATATCCATATATCCAAAGATAAAATGAGGAGTAAATTTTTTATCTGAATTTCATTTTTACAACTTGCTGTCAATCACTAAAAGCGATAAATAGGTTACTAACGATATAAAATGTAACCTCTTGAATTGTAGAACAATGTTTGCTAATTTTGCGTTGATAAACAGTGTTAAACCATATAAATAAAGACGACTATGACACGTATCATCAACAGTGCAGTTAAGCACACCGCACAGGCTTATCTCTGTGCAGAAGCAGAGAACGGTACTCCTTCAGGGGCATGTGGTTCAGCCTGCGGCGCAGGTGACGAAAAACCCGAACCCAAGCCCGCCGCATGTGGCTCGGCTTGCGGTGCAG